>NZ_JAAXKY010000119.1 GCF_012911925.1 Pseudonocardia xinjiangensis
GCGCCGACGGTGGCCCGGGTGGCCAGCACCAGCGCGCGGACCGCTTCGGTGACCGACGCCACCGCGAGCTCGGTGCACGCCCAGGGCGCGGGGTCGGTTGCGCCGGCCAGCCCGAGGATCTCCCGGCGGACGTAGGTGGTGAGCGGGCGGTCCACGACGTCCGCGGCGGGCGGCGCACCGGTCCCGAGCAGAGCGGCGCGCACCGCCTCCAGCGCGTCCCGGTCGATCGCGAGGAGTCCTGCCGTATCGGGCGCGGCGTCCGGTGCCGGTTCCGGCGCCGGGCCGGTGGCGGTGCGCTCGGAGTTCTGCCCGGCGAGCCGGTCGGCCACGACGTCGAGCTGCCCCACGACCACCCGTACGGCGAGTGCCGCCCGGGCCACGCTCCGGTCGTGCCTGCCGGCTCCGGTCGGGCGCGCGGCCGGCGGCAGCGTGCTGAGCCGCAGGTCGCCCGCGGTCCGGTTGGCCACGTCCCGGAGGGCCGCGAGGCCGGTGGCACTGCCGGGGCAGCCGGTGTCGAGGGAGGCCCGCAGGGCCGCGGCGTACGCGGCCGCGGCGCCGGCCGCGGCGGCGACACGCGGGATCAGCTGCGGTGGCGCAGGCGGGGGCCACACCAGGCGGTCGGCGACGGTGAGCAGCAGCACCCCTACCGCCAGGCCGGTGAGGCGCTCGTCGAGCATGTCGGGCATGTACGGCGGGAAGCACGGCAGCACGTAGAACAGCTGCAGACCGGTGGCCACCCCCGCCACCCGGGGGCCACCGACACCCGCGTAGGCCACCGCGAACCCGATCACCAGCATCCCGGCGGCCGCGGCCCAGGTGCTCACGGCGAGCAGCGTGCCCAGCGAGACCAGGACGAGGCCGACGACCAGGGCCGCCAGGTAGGTCCGCGTGCGCTGCCCGGGCGTCCCGGTCACCTCGGACAGCGCGCCCAGCGCGACCGTGCCGAACAGGGCGTAGACGGCCGTGTTGGGGTCCCCGAGCCCGTAGCGGCACAGGAAGAACCCCAGGCTGGCCGCCGCGGTGACGCGCACCGCACGGTGGATGACGAGGTGGCCGGGATCGCGCCTGCCCAGGAACGACGACAGCCGCGAGCCCGACCTGCCGGCTACGGCCGCTCCTCCGCCCTGCTCAGTGGGCCGGACGGGTCGCGGCCGCATCGACGCTGCGCCTGTGATCAGCCCTGCCCGGGCAGGCGCCGGAGCTCACGCAGGCCCCCACGTGCCCGGCGCGTAGGGCAGGGGTGGCGTGGTCTGGTCGAGGATGGGCCCCACGATCCGCCATGCCTCCTCCAGGTTGTCCATGCGCGAGAAGTGCGTCGGATCCCCGGCGAGGGCGTCGGCGAAGATCCGCT
This sequence comes from Pseudonocardia xinjiangensis, assembly GCF_012911925.1. GTDB lineage: Bacteria > Actinomycetota > Actinomycetes > Mycobacteriales > Pseudonocardiaceae > Pseudonocardia > Pseudonocardia xinjiangensis. The sequence continues at coordinate 1,352 of NZ_JAAXKY010000119.1, forward strand.
CGTAGGCCTCGTAGACCGGGCCGAGCGCCGCCCGGAAGTCGACCGAGACCGGCAGCTCGGTGGCGACGTCACCACCACCGGGCTGCTTCGCGAGCACGAAGAAGGTGATCCCGGCGTCCGGCTGCAGGCGCAGCCGGATCCGGTTGGGCGGCGCCGGCCCGTCGCCCGCGGTCGGGAACAGCGAGCAGGGCGGCGGCTTGAGCACGACGACGAGGTCCAGCACGGTCTCGGGCAGGGCCTTCCCGGCCCGGATGTGGACCGGCACCCCGGACCAGCGCCAGTTGTCGATGTGCAGGGTGAGGGCCACGAACGTCTCGGTCGTGGAGTCGGGGGCGACGCCGCGGACGTCGCGGTAGCCGGTGTACTGCCCGCGCACCACCTCGGCCGGGTCGACCGTGCGTACGGCATGCAGGAGCCCGTACTTCGCGTCGCGCTGGTCGTCGGCGGAGTCGGTCTGCGGCGCCTCCATCGTCAGGTAGGCCAGCACCTGCAGCAGGTGGTTCTGCACGACGTCGCGGATGGTGCCGACGGCGTCGTAGAACGAGCCGCGGTCGGCGACGTCGAAGTTCTCGGCCATCGTGATCTCGATGCGGTCCACCCAGGAGCGGTTCCACAGCGGTTCGATCAGCGTGTTGGCGAAGCGGAACACCAGCAGGTCCTCCACCGGCTCCTTGCCGAGGTAGTGGTCGACGCGGAACAGGCGGTCGTCGGGCACGTGCTTGCGCAGCTGGGCGTTGAGGGCCTGGGCCGAGGCGAGGTCGTGGCCGAACGGCTTCTCCACCACGAGCCGGGCCCGGTCGGTGAGCCCGACGTCGGCCAGACCGTCGGCCACGGTGCCGAACAGCGCGGGTGGCACCGCCATGTAGTGCACTGTGAGAGCGTCCGCGCCGGCCTTCTCCCGGAGTGTGTCCGCGAGGCGCTGGAACGTCGCACGGTCGTTGTAGTCGCCGGACACCATGAAGACGCTGCGCTGCAGCTTGTCGAGCACGCCGTCGTCGACGTCGGACTCCGCGGCCCGCACGCTGTCCTCGATGTGCTTGTGCAGGGCAGCGGGGTCCCAGTCGCTGCGGGCGACACCGACCACCGGGACGGTGAGCTCCCCCCGCCCGGTGAGCCGGTACAGCGCGGGCAGGATCATCTTCCGGGCGAGGTCGCCGGTGACGCCGTAGAGCACCAGCGCATCGGCCGCGGGGCCGGGCGCGGTCATGATGCCGCCGGCTTCTCGTCGTGCCCGCCGAACTCCTTGCGCTGCGCCGACTCCACCTTGTTGGCGAACAGCTCGCTGCCGCGCGAGGCGAACCGGCTGTAGAGCGCGGCCGTGAGCAGCGGCGCGGGGACCCCTTCCTCGATGGCGGCGATCGAGGTCCAGCGGCCCTCACCGGAGTCGGAGACCCGGCCGGTGAACTGCTCAAGCTGCGGATCGGCGACCAGCGCCTCCGCGGTGAGGTCGAGTAGCCACGAGCCGATGACGCTGCCGCGGCGCCAGACCTCGGCGACGTCCGCGAGGTCGACGGAGTCGTAGGGGTAGTAGCGGGGCTCGCGCAGGGGGGCGGTCTCGGCGTCGGCGTCGGACTGGTGCTTACCGACGCCTGCGCCGCGGATCACGTTCAGGCCCTCCGCGTAGGCCGCCATGATCGCGTACTCGATGCCGTTGTGGACCATCTTCACGAAGTGCCCGGCTCCGGAGGGCCCGCAGTGCAGGTAGCCCTGTTCGGCGCGCGACACCGGGCCGGTGCGGCCGGGCGTGCGTTCGGCGGCGCCGAGGCCGGGGGCGAGGGAGGCGAACACCGGGTCGAGCCGCTGCACCGCGCGGTCGGGGCCGCCGATCATCAGCGAGTACCCCCGCTCCAGCCCCCAGACGCCGCCGCTGGTGCCGCAGTCGACGTAGTCGACGTCGTGGACGGCGGCGACCTCCGCACGGTCGATGTCGTCGCGGTAGGAGGAGTTGCCACCGTCGATGATCGCGTCGCCGCCTTCGAGCAGCCCGAGCAGCTCGGTCACCGTGTCCCCGGTGATGGCGGCGGGGAGCATGAGCCACACGCTGCGCGGCGGCTCGAGTGCGGCGACGAGGTCCTGCAGGGAGCCGGCCCCCTGGGCGCCCTCGCCCTCCATGCGGCGTACCGCGTCCTGGGAGATGTCGTGGACGACGCACTCGTGGCCGTCGCGGATCAGGCGGCGCACCATGTTCGCGCCCATCCGGCCCAGGCCGACCATTGCGATCCTCATGCTCGACTCCTCTGCTGCAGGGTGCACCTGCTCGTATCCGGGTGCTGTGCCCTCGTCCCGCGTGCGCTGTTCTGCGCGCCCCGTCCCGAGCGGGTGCGCCGGCGTCGTTGCCGCCACGGGCACAGCGGCGTCCCTCCGGCAGGTGTCGCGACCGCGTGGCAGCAGGCCGTCACCGCCCGGCACGCACCGCGTCGGACGCCGGCCTCCAGCCGCGGACCGTCCGGTCCGGCGACAAGGGGCCTGAGCGCGAAACTACCTTCCCGAGCGCCCGGTGCACCGCGAGAAGTCGCAACAAAGGGCGGGAGTGCTTCGAACGGGTGTGGACAACACCGTCGCTTTACTCTTACGGTCCACCCACGCGGACGTCGACTCGCAGCAGGTCCACGGCCCAGGAGGCACTCCTATGACCGCTGTCTCGCCGAAGCCGGTGGCGACACGCCCTTATCCGGCGCGCCGGCCGGCCAAGGGATCCTCGCTGATCAAGATGCTGCACACCACGGATCCCAAGGACATCGCCATCCTGTACCTGGTGACGTCGTTCGGGTTCTTCCTGGCCGGCGGGGCCATGGCACTGCTGATGCGCGGAGAGCTGGCGGTGCCCGGGCAGCAGTTCCTGTCCAACGAGCAGTACAACCAGCTGTTCACGATGCACGGCACGATCATGCTGCTGCTGTACGCGACGCCGATCCTGTTCGGCTTCGCGAACTACATCGTGCCGCTGCAGATCGGCTCGCCCGACGTCGCTTTCCCGCGGCTCAACGCGTTTTCCTACTGGTTGTTCCTGTTCGGTGGCCTGACCGTACTGTCAGGGTTCCTGACCCCGGGTGGGGCGGCCGACTTCGGCTGGTTCGCCTACGCGCCGCTGCACAGCGAAACGTTCTCGCCGGGGGCCGGGGGCAGCCTCTGGGCGATCGGCCTGATCCTCTCCGGGCTGGGCACGATCCTCGGTGGCGTCAACTTCGTCACCACGATCGTCTGCATGCGCGCACCCGGGATGACGGTGTTCCGGATGCCGATCTTCACGTGGAACATCCTGGTCACGGTGATCCTCATCCTGATCGCCTTCCCGTTGCTCACGGCCGGCCTGTTCGGCATGCTCGCCGACCGGCACCTCGGCACGCACGTCTTCGACCCGGCCAACGGCGGGGCGATCCTGTGGCAGCACCTGTTCTGGTTCTTCGGCCATCCCGAGGTCTACATCGTGGCTCTGCCGTTCTTCGGCATCGTCACCGAGGTGATCCCGGTGTTCAGCCGCAAACCACAGTTCGGCTACCGATTCCTGGTGTTCGCGACGATCGCGATCGGCGCCCTGTCGGCGGCCGTATGGGCCCATCACATGTACGCCACCGGCGCGGTCCTGCTCGCGTTCTTCTCCCTGACGACCTTCCTCATCGCCGTGCCGACCGGGATCAAGTTCGTCGCCTGGGTCGGCACCATGTGGAAGGGGAAGATCACATTCGAGACGCCGATGCTGTTCAGCATCGGATTCCTGGTCACGTTCCTGCTCGGTGGTCTCACCGGGGTTCTGCTGGCCTCGCCGCCGCTCGACTTCCACGTCTCGGACACGTACTTCGTGGTGGCGCACTTCCACTATGTGCTGTTCGGCACGATCGTGTTCGCCACGTACGCGGGGATCTACTTCTGGTTCCCGAAGATGACCGGCCGGATGTTGGACGAGACGTGGGGCAAGGTCCATTTCTGGCTCACGTTCATCGGGTTCCACCTGACGTTCCTGGTGCAGCACTGGCTGGGTGCCGAGGGCATGCCGCGCCGCTATGTCGACTACCTGCCGACCGACGGTTTCACCGCGCTGAACATGGTGTCCTCGATCGGGGCGTTCGTGCTGGGGGCCTCCACGTTGCCGTTCATCTGGAACGTGTTCCGCAGCTACCGCTACGGGCGGGTGGTCACCGTCGACGACCCGTGGGGCTTCGGGAACTCGCTGGAGTGGGCCACGAGCTGCCCGCCGCCGCGGCACAACTTCACGGAGCTGCCGCGCATCCGCTCGGAGCGGCCGGCGTTCGAGCTGCACTACCCGCACCTGGTCGAGCGTTTTCGCGAGGAGGCGCACGTCGGCCAGCGGGCGGGTGCGTCCGAACGCATGGCCCACGAGGTCGGCGAGGAGCAGCAGCCCCAGGACGACCCCCGCGCGCGCTGACGCGGGCCGAGGCGGATCAGCCGAAGTCGACGATCTGCAGGTTGAGCGGCAGCTGGGCCCGGTGCGGACCGCTGAGCAGGCCACGGTCGATGGGCGCGATCGCCGCGTCGGGCTTCGTCGTGTCGGCGAGGGTCGCCTCGTCGGTGACGACGCCCTGGCCGGTGAACGCTGTGAAGACGAACGGGAGCCCGTTCGACTGCAGCGGCGACGGTCCGTCCATGACGTGGAAGTGCAGGTGCGGGGCATCGGTGTTGCCGGTGTTGCCGAGCAGCCCGATCACGTCTCCCGCCCGCACGCGGTCACCGGCCCGCACCCGGGGTGACCCGGGCTGCAGGTGCGCGTAGAAGGCGTAGCGACCACCGCCGATGTCCACCACGACGTGGTTGCCGCCCGCCGTGGTGATCGTGATCCCGGCGGGCAGCCTGCCGGGCGTCTGCTCCGGCATCCCGTCCACCACCGTCACCACGGTGCCGTCGGCGACGGAGAGGACGGCGGTGCCGAAGTACCGGAACGACGCGTTGTCCGTCGGCGGGCCGGAGTAGAGCCGGTCGGTGTCGTCGAGCTGCACGAAGTCGATCGCGAACCGCTCGGGAACGTGCACCGTGCCGTCGATGGCCAGTGTCGCGCCGCGGTGCGCGGTGATCGTGTCGCAGCAGCCGCTGCCCGCCACCCAGCGGGGCCCGCGCAGGGGGGGAGACAGCGTCACGGCCGGCTGCGCCGTCACCGGGACGGGCACGCCGGTGAACTCGATGTTCTGGGGCGGAGGCGGGGGCGGGTCGGTGTCGCGCGGACCGATGTCCTCCGGGGCCTGTGCCGGCTGGAGGCCGAGCGCGAACCGGTGGCGGAGCAGGCCGGGCAGCGGTGCGTCCGGCGCCGTCGTGGCGTCGAGGAACAGGGTCCCGTACTCACCGGGCCGCAGGGTGGCTCCGGCCGAGTCTCCGGACGGTCGGAACATCCGGGCCAGTGCATCGCCGTCGAGTGTGGTGACGACGGCGTCGGCGCGGGTGGCGTCGAGCGTCGTGACGCTGCGCAGCAGCACGTCCTGGCTGCTCTGGTTGGCCATCGCGAGCTCGTAGGCCAGGTGCATGCGGTTGTCGGCGCCGAGCACCGGGGCCACCTCGGCGAGCGGGAAGACGGCGAGGGGGCTGAGCACCGCCGCCGGGCTCGGCTCGCCGGTCGGTGCAGCGGCCGGGGCGGCCGGCGCGGGGGTGCACGCCGCGGCGCACACGGTGAGAACGCCTCCGAGCACCACCACGACACGCGTCGCCCGTGATGCCGTCATGGCCGCTCCTCAAGGCGCGCCGTCCGCTGCTGCCGACCTCACCTGCCCCGGCAGTATCACCGAACCCCCATGACCCCACCATGACACAAAAGCGTCGACCTGCCTCGTGAGTGCCATCCCGTCACTCTGGGCTCCTACGCTGGGCTGATGCCGATCGCACATCCGCCGTCCGAGACCAGCGGGGAGTCCCGCCCCCTGCCGGTCAACCCCGTGTTCGCCGCCGAGCCGCTGGTGGTGCCGCGCCACGCGCTCGCCGAGCAGGGGATCGACCCCGCGATCGCCTACCAGATCGTGCACGACGAGCTGATGCTCGACGGCAACGCGCGGCTCAACCTGGCCACCTTCGTCACCACGTGGGCCGAGCCGCACGCGCGCACCCTGATGACCGAGTCCTTCGAGAAGAACGTCGTCGACAAGGACGAGTACCCGCGCACCGCCGACCTCGAGCTGCGCTGCGTACGGATGCTCGCCGGGCTGTGGCACGCCGCGGACCCGCTGGACGCGCCCGGCTGCTCGACCACCGGGTCGAGCGAGGCGTGCATGCTCGGCGGGCTCGCCATGAAACGGCGGTGGCGCAACGCCCGGCTCGCCGCGGGAAGGCCTGCGGACCGGCCCAACATCGTCATGGGCATCAACGTGCAGGTGTGCTGGGACAAGTTCGCCAACTACTTCGACGTCGAGCCCCGGCTGGTGCCGATGGCCCCCGGGCGCCACCACCTCACCGCCGAGGAGGCGGTGGCGCGGTGCGACGAGAACACGATCGGCGTGGTCGCGATCCTCGGCTCGACGTTCGACGGCAGCTACGAGCCGGTGGCCGAGATCTGTGCCGCCCTCGACGAGCTGCAGGAACGCACCGGCCTCGACATCCCCGTGCACGTCGACGGGGCGTCCGGCGCGATGATCGCACCGTTCTGCGACCCGGAGCTGGGGTGGGACTTCCGGTTGCCCCGGGTGGCGTCGATCAACACGTCGGGGCACAAGTTCGGGCTGGTCAGCCCGGGTGTGGGCTGGATCGTGTGGCGCGACGCGGACGCCCTGCCCGACGACCTCGTCTTCCGGGTGAACTATCTCGGGGGCGACATGCCGAGCTTCGCGCTGAACTTCTCCCGTCCCGGCGGCCAGGTGATCGCGCAGTACTACATGTTCCTGAGGCTGGGCTTCGAGGGCTTCCGCCGGGTGCAGCAGACCTGCCGCGACGTGGCCATGTCGCTGGCGTCGCGCGTCGGGGCGCTGGGCCCGTTCCGGCTGATCACCGACGGCAGCGAGCTCCCGGTCCTCGCCTTCACCCTCGCCGACGACGTCACGAACTACTCGGTCTTCGACGTCTCGGCGGGTCTGCGCGAGGAGGGCTGGCTCGTCCCCGCCTACACCTTCCCTCCTGATCTCACCGACCTGGCGGTACTGCGGATCGTCGTGCGGAACGGGATGTCGCACGACCTCGCCGATCTGCTGATGGACGACCTGAGCCGGGTGCTGGACCGGCTCCGGTCGCAGCCCGCGCCGCAACGCGGGCCCGAGGCGGCCTCCTTCGCCCACGGCGCGGGCCCGGGACCCTCGGCCCCTACGGCGACCGGCGCAGCTCGCTGACCGGCGGGGGCGCCGCCGCGAACAGGTCGACGACCCGGTCCCAGCGGTTGCGCTTGCCCGGAGGGAACCGGATCCGGGCGCGGGCCAGCCGCCGCTCGTCGTACCGGCGGGTGGCCCACGGCGAGGACGGCCGCGCCAGCCGCAGCGCCGCCACCATGGCCAGCAGCGGGACGAACACCCCGATCACCCCGAGCACCGTGCGGCCCTTGAGGACCGCGACGAGCGCGAAGGCGAGGTTGACCGCGACGGTGATCGTCAGGCCGAGCGCGTCCTCGCCGGTGTCGGCGTCGAACGGGGAGGCGCCCACCAGGAGCAGGATGCCGACCACGAAGGCGATCAGGACGGCGTCCACCGAGCTGCGGCCCTCCTGCGTCCAGTAGACGTCGTCGAGCCGCAGCCAGAGGGCGAACTCGTCGAGCGTCAGTGCCGCTCCGGCGCCGAACAGCACCGCCAGCACGTCCACCCAGGGCGCATCGGGGCGGTAGGCGAACTCGGCGGTGCCCGCGCCGAGCAGCAGGAAGATCCCGTACACCTGATGGTGCACGTGCACGCCGCCCATGCTCGCGTTGCGGAACGGCCCGCGGCCGCGGCGGATGGCGTGGGTGATCGCCCGCGTGGCGAGGAAGGTGAGCAGGAACGTGCCCACCATCCACCCGATGAGCGCGTGGCTCCGGGTGAACTGGGGTACCAGTTCGAGGTCGAGGCCGGTCACGGGGGCACCTCCCTTCGTCCGACGACCGGGGCACCGGTCGCCCCGAACGTGTCATGTCCTGCGGTTTTCCCACCGGTCCGTGCCACGATCCTGGCACGTCCCACCGCCGCTGACCGGGATCGGAGCGCTCGATGGCCGGGTACCACGACGAGACCGATCCCTTCGGCTCCCGCGGTCGGCCGCCGCAGAGCAGCGTCAGGGTCGACGTCTCCCGGCTCTGGGTGGGCGGTCTGGCCACCGCCGCGGTCGCCGCGTTGATCGGGCTGCTGGGAGTGCTCATCGTGCGCGCGGTCCTCGGTATCGCGCTCCACGCCCCCAGCACGGCCGGTCCGTTCGGCGACTCCGACACCGTCGTGCTCTGCGGTCTGGCGGCCGTGGCCGCTCTCGCTGTCACCGGTCTCGCCCACCTGCTCCTCATCGGCGCACCCCGACCGATGGACCGCTTCGCCTCGTTGGTCGGGCTCCTCATCGCCATGCCCGTGGTGGTGCCGTTCCTGTCGCCGGGGCCGATGAGCGTCGCCCTCGCCACCGCCGCGATCCACCTGGTCATCGGGCTGGTCATCGGCACCCTCGTCTCCGGCGCGGCGGCCGCCGCGGTCCGCCCGGCACCGCAGCGGCAGCGGTTCGAGTTCGAGTAGCCCGGGCCCCGCGCGCCCCCGGCACTCGTCAGGTCACGAGCCGTAGTCGCTGGTCGGAGGCGGGTGAACCCGGCGACCGGGGATAACGGGGGCTCGCTCGCCGCCGAGTCCTCACCGGTCGGCGCCCGGTCGCCGCAGCCGGGAGGGCGCTCGTGACGTACTCGTGGAGGTCGCTCGGAGTGGTCGCCGCCGCGGTGGTCCTCGCGGTGACGCCGATGGCCGCCTGCGGCACGTCGACGGCGCCCGCTCCGCCCGCCGGCGCGGAAGCGCCCGCCGACGCCGGCGGCCCGCTCCCGCCCGCCACGGTGGCGGGGATCGAGCAGATCGTGCACGACCAGATGCGCACCGGCGCCGTCCCGGGGATGGCCGTCGGCGTGTGGCTGCCCGGGCAGGGGCAGCTCGTCCGGGCCTACGGCGTGGCGGACGTCGCGAGCGGGGCCGCGTTCGCCGTCGACGACCGGGTGCGCATCGCGAGCATCACCAAGACCTTCACAGCCACCGCGACGTTGATGCTGGTCGACCGGGGGCGGCTCACGCTGGACGACCGGCTGGAGTCGTTCGTGCCCGGGGTCCCGAACGGTCGGGACATCACCGTCCGGCAACTGCTGAACATGACCTCGGGGGTCTACGACTTCACGGAGGACCCGGAGTTCAGCGCGGCGTTCGACGCCGACCCCCTGGCCCCGTTCCCGGTGGAGCGCGTGCTGACCATCCTGCGGCGCAGCACCCCGGCGTTCCCGCCGGGACAGCCCGGGAGCTGGCAGTACAGCGACTCCAACTACATCCTGCTCGGGCAGATCATCGAGCGGGCGGCGGGCGAGCCGGCCGGCCCCTTCATCGAGCGCGAGATCGTCGGCGTGCTCAACCTGCCGGGCACGAGCTACCCGACCTCGCCGGAGATCCCGCCGCCGTCGGCCCGTGGATATCTCGTCGTCCCGCCCGGCGCACCGCAGCGGGACGTCACGGCGCTCGACCCGGACGTGGCGGGCCCGGCCGGAGCGATGATCTCCACGGTGGAGGGGCTGCGGGCCTGGGCGGGCGCGCTGGCCGCCGGGAGGCTGCTCAGCCCGGCAGGCCATGCCGAGCAGACGACGTTCGTGAACGCGAACCTCTCGCCCACGCTGCGCACCGGGTACGGCGCCGGTCTGTTCGAGATCAACGACTTCGTCGGGCACAACGGCGCGATCTACGGCTTCAACACCGCGATGTTCCAGCTGCCCCGGACCGGCGCCACGATCGTCGTGGTGGCCAACCGGTCGTCGAACTTCGAGGGGGTCGGCCTGGAGACGTTCCTGCAGATCGCGAAGCTGCTGTACCCCGACCTGTTCTCCTCATGACGCCCGGTCAGCAGGACGCCCGCTCCGTCGTGGCCGGCCAGGCTCTCGCCATCGCGGCGGCCTGGTCGCCGGTGGGCGCCCCGGCCGGCTGGTCGCTCACGGCGGAGACCCTCGTGGCGATCGCGGAGGAGGACGTGCTCCTCGATCTCGCCGCCGAGATCCCGCTCGACCGCCTGCCGCCGCTGCTGCTCGCAGCGGCGGTGAGCTTCCTGGTGCGGGAGCGGCGCCCGCCGATGGTCCGCCACTACCCCGAGCCGGGTGGCAGCCGGCCTCCGCCGGATCCGGGCTTCCGCGCCGAGCTCGTCGAGTTCGCGCGGGCGGAGCGGGACGGGCTCGCGGAGCTGTGTGCCACCCATCGGTACCAGATGAACGAGGTGGGCCGCTGCGCCGACGTGCTCCCCGTGCTCGCCATGATCGCCGAGGAGGACGACCGCCCGCTGGCGGTGGTGGATCTGGGCACCGGCGCCGGCCTCGGGCTGCACCTGGACCGCTACCACTACACCTACCGGACCGCTGGCTCGCCCGACCGGACGGTGGGAGAACCGTCCTCGCCGGTCCGGCTGACGTGCGAGGTGCGGTCGGGCGGCGACCGGCTGCCCGTGCCGTCCGCACTTCCGGTGGTGGCCGACCGGGTGGGGGTGGACGTCGAGCCGCTCGACGTCGCCGATCCGCACACGTTCGCCTGGCTGGCCGCGTGCGTCCCGCCCGAGGCGGGCGCCGTCACCCGGTTCGCGGCCGCGGCGGCGATCGCCCGCGCCGATCCGGCACGCGCGGTGCGCGGGAACCTCCTCGACGTGCTCGAGGACGTGGTCGACTCGATCGCGCCCGAGGCACTGGTCTGCCTCGTCGACACCTACGTGCACGTCTTCCTGCCGCCGGCCGACCTGCGGCGGTTCGACCGTCTCCTGGCCGGGCTCGGACGCCGTCGCGACCTGGAGTGGGTCTCGGTCGATCCGCTCGTTCCCCTCGGCCCGGACGCGCGGGCCGGCGTGCAGGGCCTCGACGTGCCCGCGGACTGGGTGCGCGATGCCCGTGCCGGTGGCGTCTTCGGGGTGGTCGGGCGGGTCCGGATACGTGGGGGGCGGCGCAGTGGCACGGTGCTGGGGCGGGCGCACCCGGGCGCTGCCTGGCTGGAGTGGCGCTGAGCGCTCCCGGGTCAGCGCAGCTTGACGGTGCGCACCGCCAGCGCGGACGCCACGGCGGTCCAGGCCAGCAGCACGACGACCTGCGCGGCGCTCGGCGGGTGCCCGCCGGCCAGTGCGGCGCGCAGGCCCTCGGCCAGCGCCCCGGACGGCAGCGCGGCGCCGACGGCGGCGAGCGGCCCGGGAAGCATCCCCAACGGGACGATGATGCCGCCGGCCAGCAGCAGGACGAACCAGACCACGTTGGCCACGGCGAGGGTGATCTCGGCCCGCAGCGATCCGCCGAGGAGGATCCCCAGCGAGCCGAACGCGGCGCAGCCGAGCAGCAACAGCAGCAGCGCCCAGCCGAGCCCGGAGGCGACCGGGCGCCAGCCCAGTGCCACGGCGAGCACGCCGAGCACCACCACCTGCAGCGCCACCGTGCCCAGCACCGCCACGAGCCGCCCGGCGACCAGCAGCCAGCGCGGCAACGCGGTGGCGGCGAGCCGCCGGACCACGCCGTAGCGCCGGTCGAAGCCCAGCGCGATGGCCTGCCCGGTGAAGGCCGTGGACATCACCGCCAGCGCGAGCACGCCCGGCACGACCGAGGCGATCCGCGGTGCCGGCAGCGGCACCACGTCGAGGGTGCTCAGCCCGACCAGCAGCACGATCGGGATCAGCAGCGTGAGCAGCACCTGCTCGCCGTTGCGCAGGGCCAGGCGCATCTCGGTGCCCGACTGCACGGCGAGCATCCGCAGCGGCGCCCCGGGGCCGGGCCGGGGGGTGAAGGTGCCCGGTGGGAAGCGGTTCACGAGCGCAGCTCCCGTCCGGTCAGCTCCAGGAAGACGTCCTCGAGGCTGCGCCTGGCCACCTGGACGTCGTCGGCCAGCGCCCCCTGCCCGGCGCACCACGTGGTGATGGTGGACAGCACCGCAGGGTCGATCCGGCCGCGCACGACGTAGCGGCCGGCGATCGGCTCGGCCGCCCCGTATCCGACGGGCAGCGCCGCGATCAGGCCGTCGACGTCCATGCCGGACCGGGCGCGGAAGCGCAGCTCCTGCTGCTCGGTCGTCGAGGTGAGCGCGGTGGGGGAGCCCTGCGCGACCACCCGTCCGCGGTCGACGATCACCACCTCGTCGGCGAGGGCCTCGGCCTCCTCCATGAGGTGGGTGGTGAGCAGGACGGCCACCCCGTCCCGGCGCAGCGCCTGGATCAGGTCCCACACGACCCGGCGGGCCTGGGGGTCCATCCCGGCGGTGGGTTCGTCGAGGAACACGAGCTCCGGACGGCCGACCACGGCGCAGGCCAGCGCGAGCCGCTGCTGCTGCCCGCCCGACAGCCGCTTGTACGGGGTGCGGGCGCAGCCGTCGAGGCCGAGCACGTCGGTGAGCCATCCGACGTCGAGCGGGTCTGCGGAACAGGCGGCGACCAGCCGCAGCATCTCGGCGGCGCGGACGGTGGGATAGGCGCCCCCGCCTTGGGGCATCACGCCGATCCGGGCGCGCAGCGCGTCGGGCGCGTCGGCGGGGTCGAGGCCGAGTACCCGTACCTCACCGGCGTCGCCGCGCAGGAAGCCCTCGCAGATCTCGACGGTGGTGGTCTTGCCTGCACCGTTGGGACCGAGCAGGGCCAGCACCGATCCGGCAGCCAGGTCGAGGTCGAGCCCGTCGACAGCGACGGTGCGTCCGTACCGCTTCACCAGCCCCCGGACCGCGACGGCGGGCGGCGGAGTGTTCACGGCGGTCCAGTCTAGTGAGGTGAGGGGTCCGGCTCCCGAGCTGGCACCCGGCCCGACCACGCGTCGACGTCTGCGCCCTGCTTCCCGGCGAGCTGGCGCCGCTGCACGAGGAGAACCAGCACGAGCATGACGATCCCGGCCAGGATAGCCATCGGCAGCTGGTAGGCGCGGAAGCTGAAGTCGGCACCCGTGGGCGGCACGAGCAGGGCGAGCACGGCGGACGCGGCCAGCGCGGCGCGCCGGTAGTGGGGCAGGCCCTGGGACGCGGCGAGCGGAATCGCCGCCCAGAGCAGGTACCAGGGATGCACGATCGGGCCGAGCAGCACGACCGCACCCAGCCCGGCGCCCATCCCCGTGACGGGGTCGAGGCGGCCGCGGAGGCTGGCCAGCAGCAGCATCAGCACCACGATCCCCGCGGCGAGACCGCCCAGGCCGCGGGTGAGCACCAGCACGCTGTCGGTGTGGTCACCGAGGCCGCCCAGGATGCCGATCTGGCCGCCGATCAGGCCGAGGTCGGTGGACACCGACATCCAGCTGCGGATGAGGCTCGGGGTGTCGAGCGTGGTGACCCACCCGAGCCCGAGCCCGGTGACGAGCGCGAGTGCGGCGTAGCCCACGACCGTGACGGCGGCGAGCGCTCCGGCGGACACCGCGACGTCGCGCACCCTGCCGCCGTGCCGCCTGGCCCACTCGGTGCCCAGGAAGCCGAGCGCCAGCAGCGCCGGCACCTTCACCGCGGACGCCCCGACGATGAGCAGGGCCCCGAACAGGAACCTCGTATCGAGCACCCGTGGCCCCGCCCGGAGGCCGATCTCCATCCCGGCCAGCATCAGCCCGATCATCAGCGACTCGTTGTGGATGCCGCTGACCAGGTGGAACAGCACCAGCGGGTTGGCCGCGCCGAGCCACAGCGCGAGCCCGGCGTCGAGCCCGCAGCGGCGGGCCAGCCGGGGCAGCGCCCAGACGATCAGGCCGACGCCCAGCAGCGCCAGCACCCGGTGGGCGAACAGGCCGAGTACGACGTCGTTGCCGGTGAGCGCCGTGATGCCGCGGCCGAGCCAGAGGAAGAGCGGCCCGTAGGGCGCCGGGGTGTCCCGCCAGATGGTGGGGATGCTGCGCGTCAGCGGGTCGTCGACGCCGAGGGCCTGGGCCGGGCCGAGGACGTACGGGTCGAGACCGCGCGCGAGGATCGCGCTCTGCGCGAGGTAGCTGTAGACGTCGCGGGAGAACAGCGGCGGTGCCACGGCCAGCGGGATCGCCCACAGCACGGCCGTGCGGGCCAGCTGCGCGCGGTCCGGGGCCGGGGGGACGGCGCCGTTCCAGCGCAGCATCTTCCCGATCCACAGCCAGGCGAGCACCAGCATGCCGATGCCGGCGTAGGTGATGGCGATGGCGATCGTGGCGTTGCGGCTGGGCAGGCCGAGCAGCCGCAGGCCGAACAGGGGGTTGGGCACGGGCAGCGCACCGGACCCGAGTGCACCGACCCCCATCAGCAGGGTTCCGGTCAGTCCCAGCCGGCGAGCGGCCCGGCTGGGGTCGCGCGGGGGTGCCTCGACCGGAACCGGAGCGCGTGCGCCGTCCAGCTCCCCTGCGACCATGCCTGCAGCGTAGCGAGCGAGTTGCGGCGTGAGCGTGGTCACCCGCAGCCGGTGCCCTTTGCCCCGTAGCGGCAAATACGCAACACTGGTGTTGTGAAAAGCGGTCCACAGCCGACGGTCGACGCCCACGAGGGGCAGTCGAGCGTTGACGGCCGCACCAGGGCCGGTGTGGCGCGCCTGCTGATGGAGCAGGGGCCGATCACCGCCACGGCGGTGGCCGCCGAGCTCTCGCTGTCCGCTCCGGCCGTCCGGCGTCATCTCGACGCGCTCATCGCCGCCGGTGAGGCGGAGGTGCGCGAGGCGTCCCGCCGGGGGCCGCGGGGCCGGGGCCGCCCGGCCAGGCACTACCTGCTCACCGACGCCGGGCGCGCCCGGTTCGGGCACGGCTACGACGATCTCGCCGTGGCCGCGCTGCGTTATCTCGCCGAGCACGGGGGAGAGGCGGCGGTGCGCGGGTTCGCGCGCAGCCGGGTCGAGAACCTGCTCGGCGGCGCGGGGGCGGAGCAGGTCGCAGCCGCCCACGGCCGTGATGCGCGAACCGGCGCACTCGCGGACGTACTCACCACCCGTGGTTACGCCGCACAGGCCCGGGAGGCGGGCTCGGGCGTTCAGCTGTGCCAGCACCACTGCCCGGTGGCCCACGTGGCCGCCGAGTTCCCGGTGCTGTGCGAGGCTGAGACCCAGGCTTTCGCCGAGCTGCTCGGCACCCACGTGCAGCGCTTGGCCACCATCGCGCGGGGCGACTCCGCGTGCACCACCCACGTTCCGCTGGAAGCTCCCGAAGACCGGCGGGGTTACACGACAACCACCACGATCTCGACAGGCACGTCCCTGAGAGGGAGGCAGTCCGAATGACGACCGCTCCTGAGGCACTCACCCAGGAGGAGACGCTCGCGACGCTCGGCCGCTACGACTTCGGCTGGGCCGATCCGGACGCCGCCGGCGCCACTGCACGTCGCGGCCTGTCCGCCGACGTCGTCGCCGACATCTCCGCACTGAAGAACGAGCCGCAATGGATGCTCGACTTCAGGCTCAAGGCGCTCGACCTGTTCGAGCGCAAGCCGATGCCGCGCTGGGGCGCCGACCTCTCGGGCATCGACTTCGACAACATCAAGTACTTCGTGCGCTCCACGGAGAAGCAGGCCACGTCCTGGGACGAGCTGCCGGCCGACATCAAGAACACCTACGACAAGCTGGGGATCCCGGAGGCCGAGAAGGCCCGCCTGGTGGCCGGTGTCGCGGCGCAGTACGAGTCGGAGGTCGTCTACCACCAGATCCGCGAGGACCTGGAGCAGCAGGGCGTCATCTTCCTGGACACCGACACCGGCCTGCGTGAGCACCCGGAGCTGTTCCAGGAGTACTTCGGCTCGGTCATCCCGAGCGGCGACAACAAGTTCTCCGCGCTGAACTCGGCGGTGTGGTCGGGCGGCTCGTTCATCTACGTCCCCAAGGGCGTCAAGGTGGACATCCCGCTGCAGGCCTACTTCCGCATCAACACCGAGAACATGGGCCAGTTCGAGCGCACGCTGATCATCGTCGACGAGGGTGCCTACGTGCACTACGTCGAGGGCTGCACCGCGCCGATCTACAAGTCCGACTCGCTGCACTCGGCCGTGGTCGAGATCATCGTGAAGAAGGGCGGCCGCTGCCGCTACACGACGATCCAGAACTGGTCGAACAACGTCTACAACCTGGTGACGAAGCGGGCCAAGGCCGAAGAGGGCGCCACCATGGAGTGGGTCGACGGCAACCTCGGCTCCAAGGTCACCATGAAGTACCCGGCCGTCTGGCTGATGGGCGAGCACGCCAAGGGCGAGGTCCTGTCCATCGCGTTCGCAGGCGAGGGCCAGCACCAGGACGCCGGGGCGAAGATGGTGCACCTCGCGCCGCACACGTCCTCCACGATCATCTCGAAGTCGGTGGCGCGCGGCGGTGGCCGCACGTCCTACCGGGGCCTGGTGCAGGTCAACCCGCGGGCGCACCACAGCCGCTCCACGGTGAAGTGCGACGCCCTGCTGGTCGACACGATCAGCCGGTCCGACACCTATCCCTACGTCGACGTCCGCAACGACGAGGTCTCGATGGGCCACGAGGCCACGGTCTCCAAGGTCAGCGGCGACCAGCTCTTCTACCTGATGAGCCGCGGGCTGACCGAGGACGAGGCCATGGCGATGGTCGTGCGCGGGTTCGTCGAGCCCATCGCGCGCGAGTTGCCCATGGAGTACGCGCTGGAGCTGAACCGGCTCATCGAACTGCAGATGGAGGGCTCCGTCGGATGACGCTGCCGAACACAGCTCCTGAGGTCGCCGGCCTCGCTCCCGAGCTGGCCGGTGCGAAGAAGGGGCAGGGCGAGTCGCCGATCGCGTCGGCGAGCGAGCGGTTCACCTCCTACGACGTCGAGGCCTTCGAGGTCCCCGGCGGCCGTGAGGAGAACTGGCGCTTCACCCCCCTGCGCCGGCTGCACGGCCTGCACGACGGTTCGGCCACGTTCGAGGGCACGGCGACGATCGACGTCGCCGCGCCGGAGGGCGTCACCGTCGAGACCGTCGGCCGTGACGACGCGCGGATCGGCGAGGGCGGCGTCCCCGCCGACCGGGTCGCCGCGGCGGCGTGGTCCACGTTCCGCGAGGCCACCCTGGTGACGCTCGACGGCACCCCGGCCCCGGTCACCGTCACCGTCACGGGTCCGGGGGCCGGCGCCACCGCGGCCGGGCACCTGCAGCTGCGCACCACGCCCCACACAGAGGCCACCGTCGTCGTGGAGTACCGCGGCTCGGGGGTGCTCGCGGACAACCTCGAGGTGGTGCTGGGCGACGGGTCCCGGCTCACCCTGGTGGTCACCGGCGAGTGGGCCGACGACGCCGTGCACGTGGGCGCGCAGCACATGTCGATCGGGCGCGACGCGGTCCTGCGCGCCACCTCGGTGGCGCTGGGCGGCGACCTGGTGCGGATCAGCCCCACCGTGAAGTACCGCGGTCCCGGCGGCGACGCCGAACTGGCCGGGCTCGGGTTCGCCGACGCCGGGCAGCACCTCGAGCAGCGGCTGCTGGTCGACCACGCGGTGCCTCACTGCACGTCGAACGTGGTCTACAAGAACGCGCTGCAGAGCACGAAGGGCCTCACCGCCCACACCGTGTGGATCGGCGACGTGCTCATCCGCGCGGCCGCGGAGAACACGCGGACGTTCGAGCTCAACCGCAACCTCGTGCTCACCGAGCACGCGCGCGCCGACTCGGTGCCGAACCTGGAGATCGAGACCGGCGAGATCGCCGGTGCCGGCCACGCGAGCGCCACCGGCCGGTTCGACGACGAGCAGCTGTTCTACCTGCAGAGCCGGGGCATCCCCGAGGACGTCGCCCGCCGACTCGTCGTGCGCGGCTTCTTCGGCGAGATCCTGAGCCGGATCACCCTTCCCGAGCTGCGCGAGCGCCTGGAAGCGGCGATCGAGGCCGAGCTCGCCGTCATCGGCGTCTGACGCCACACCAACCACACGGAGCACTGACACCACATGTCCACCTTGGAGATCAAGGACCTGCACGTCTCGGTCGCCACCGACGACGGCGCCAAGGAGATCCTGAAGGGCGTCGACCTCACGATCCGCGCCGGCGAGACCCACGCGATCATGGGCCCGAACGGGTCCGGCAAGTCCACGCTGGCCTACGCCATCGCCGGGCACCCGAAATACGAGGTCACCTCGGGCGAGGTCACGCTCGACGGTGAGGACGTCCTCGCGATGACCGTCGACGAGCGCGCCCGCGCCGGGCTGTTCCTCGCCATGCAGTACCCGGTGGAGGTCCCGGGCGTCTCGACGTCCAACTTCCTGCGCGCGGCGGCCACCGCCGTCCGCGGCGAGGCGCCGAAGCTGCGCACCTGGGTCAAGGAGGTCAAGGGCGCGATGAACGACCTCGACATCGACCCCGACTTCGCCGAGCGCAACGTCAACGAGGGCTTCTCGGGTGGCGAGAAGAAGCGCCACGAGGTGCTGCAGCTCGCCCTGCTCAAGCCGAAGATCGCGGTGCTCGACGAGACCGACTCCGGCCTGGACGTCGACGCGCTGCGCGTCGTGTCCGAGGGCGTCAACCGCTTCCGGGCGGGCGGCGACACCGGCGTCCTGCTGATCACGCACTACACGCGGATCCTGCAGCACATCACCCCCGACGTCGTGCACGTCTTCGCGGGCGGTCGCATCGTCGAGTCCGGCGGTCCGGAGCTGGCCGACGAGCTGGAGAAGACCGGTTACGTGCGATTCGCCGGTTCGGCCGCCGACAGTGCGGTGGCCGAGGCCGCGGTCTGATGACCACGATCGAAGGGTTGGACGTCCAGAAGGTACGGGCGGACTTCCCGATCCTCACCCGCACGGTCCGCGAGGGGCGGCCGCTGGTGTACCTGGACTCCGGGGCCACCTCGCAGCGGCCCCGCCAGGTCCTCGATGCCGAACGCGCGTTCCTCGAGCAGCACAACGCAGCGGTCCACCGCGGCGCCCACCAGCTCGCCGAGGAGGCCACCGACGCCTACGAGTCGGCGCGGGCGCGCATCGCCGCGTTCATCGGGGCCGGACCGGGCGAGGTGGTGTTCACGAAGAACGCCACCGAGGGCATCAACCTCGTCGCCTACGCCATGAGCAACTCGAGCATCCGCACGGGCCTGGGCCCGGAGTCGGAGCGCTTCGCGCTCGGGCCCGGCGACGAGATCGTGATCACGGAGCTGGAGCACCACGCCAACCTGGTGCCGTGGCAGGAGCTCTGCCGGCGCACCGGCGCCACCCTGCGCTGGTACTCGATCACCGACGAGGGCCGGGTGGACCTCGACTCGATCGAGCTCACCGAGCGCACCAAGGTCGTGGCGTTCGCCCACCAGTCCAACGTGCTCGGCACGATCCTGCCGGTCGCGGAGCTGGTGCGCCGGGCCCGCGCGGTCGGTGCGCTGGTGCTGCTGGACGCGTGCCAGTCCGTGCCGCACATGCCGGTGGACCTCGGCGAGCTCGACGTCGACTTCGCGGTGTTCTCCGGGCACAAGATGCTCGGGCCGTCCGGCGTCGGCGTGCTCTACGGGCGGGCCGAGCTGCTGGCCGCGATGCCGCCGTTCCTCACCGGCGGGTCGATGATCGAGCTGGTGCGCATGGAGCACACCACCTACTCCGCGCCGCCGCAGCGGTTCGAGGCGGGCGTGCCGATGACGTCGCAGGCCGTGGGCCTCGGGGCGGCCGTCGAATACATCAACGACATCGGCATCGACGTGATCCACGCCCACGAGATCGCACTGGTCCGCCAGGCCGTCGACGGGCTGGCGGCCGTGCCGGGCGTCCGGATCATCGGGCCGCAGGACCTCACCGACCGCGGTGGCGCCGTCGCGTTCGTGGTCGACGGGGTACACGCCCACGACGTGGGCCAGGTCCTCGACGACCGCGGCGTCGCCGTGCGGGTGGGTCACCACTGCGCCTGGCCGCTGCACCGCAGGTTCGGCGTTGCCGCCACCGTGCGTGCGTCGTTCCATGTGTACAACACACCTGATGAGGTCGCCGCCCTGGTCGAGGGCGTGCAGGCCGCGCGCGAGTTCTTCGGAGTAGTGAGCTAGCCGTGCAGCTGGAACAGATGTACCAGGAGATCATCCTGGACCACTACCGCACACCGCACGGTGCCGGACTGCGCGAGCCGTTCGACGCCGAGTCGTTCCAGATCAACCCCACCTGCGGCGACGAGATCACGCTGCGCGTCAAGCTCGACGGTGACACCGTGTCGGACGTGTCCTACGAGACCCTGGGCTGCTCGATCAGCCAGGCGTCGGCGTCGGTGCTCACCGATCTCGTCGTCGGCCGCTCGATCGAGGACTCCATGCGGGTGCTCACGGCGTTCCAGGAGATGGCGCAGGGACGCGGCCAGGTGGAACCGGACGAGGACGTGCTCGGGGACGGCGTCGCGTTCGCGGGCGTGGCCCGCTACCCCGCACGGGTCAAGTGCGCGTTGCTCGGATGGATGGCGTTCAAGGACGCCGTCGTCCGCACCGCGCAGACGCAGGACGCCGCGCAGACACAGGCAACGCGCGATCCCGAGGAGGCACAGCCATGAGCGAGACCACCGAGACCACCGGGACGACGGAGACCACCGGCGCGGCCGGTGCCGGCGACGAGGTGGTGCGCGGCGCGGCCGGCATGCCCGAGCCTCCGGCCCAGCGTGCCGAGGAGCCCTCGGTCGACGACCTCGAGGAGGCCATGCGCGACGTGGTCGACCCCGAGCTGGGCATCAACGTCGTCGACCTGGGCCTGGTGTACGGCATCCAGGCCGAGGGCGGGGTCGCCACCATCGACATGACGCTGACGTCGGCGGCCTGCCCGCTCACGGACGTGATCGAGGAGCAGACCCGGGCCGCCCTCACCGGCAGCGCCGGCCTGGTCGACGACATCAAGATCAACTGGGTCTGGATGCCGCCGTGGGGTCCGGACAAGATCACCGAGGACGGTCGCGAGCAGCTGCGGGCGCTGGGCTTCCGCGTCTGACGTTCCCGCTCGCCACGAACGGCACTTTCGTCCGGTAGCTCCGGAGGAAGGTGCCGTTCGTCGTTATGCCTGATTCCGGCGCGCCGATAAATGCCGCATAAGTCCGGATAGACCGATCGGGAAATATCAATCTCCCCTCTGTGGTGCGTATCACATCGAGTGCGGGAACGATTCTTGAAGTCTGCTGTTCCCGTCATCAAGCTCTGCTAAACGCGCGTTACGACCGAGGACGAGGGGTAGGCCGATGACCAGCAAGATCGCATTTTCTGCAGCACGTCGAGCCGACCCCGGGAATGGGCAGCGGGTTGTACGCAGCGAAAGTGATCCGCTGCCGATCGTGATATCGATCAATGAAGGATGGGTTCTCCCGCCGACCCAGTGCTGTTTGACCGGTGCCACCGCGGGATGGATGATAATGTCCTCCACACTTTCGGGGCCGGCTGCCGGGTGCCGTTCTCGCCATCAGCTGTGTCAGATCTGCTGCTGCTCCGAGTTCGTGTGCCCCAGAATCCGGGGAACGGATATCTCCGGCCGGTCGGCGCCCCTGAAACAGTGACGACGCGGACAGCGACCATTCGGAGCAGAGGAGTGACCGCCATGCCCCACG
Organism: Pseudonocardia xinjiangensis; assembly: GCF_012911925.1. Taxonomy (GTDB): domain Bacteria; phylum Actinomycetota; class Actinomycetes; order Mycobacteriales; family Pseudonocardiaceae; genus Pseudonocardia; species Pseudonocardia xinjiangensis. The sequence goes on from NZ_JAAXKY010000119.1 coordinate 22,849, forward strand.
ACAACGCGAAGGCACGGTGCTGCAGCCGGCACCGTGCGGTGGGCGGATGAGCACGGAGGTACCCGCGTCCGGCGTCGTCGACGCCCGTCCGGCGAAGGACATCGGGACGCTGCGCGCGTTGTGGCGGTTCCGCAAGTACGGGCAGGCCGAGCTGCGGTCGTTGCTGCTCGGCGTGCTGATGCGTGGGTGTGAGCTGGTTGCCGATCTGGCGGCGCCGTGGCCACTTGCCCTGGTGATCGACGACCTGCTCCGTGGCCAGCAGAAGAGCGGTCCCCTCCGCTACGTGGCCCAGTGGTTCGGTGGGTCGGCGGTGGCCATGCTGGGGGTGGCGGCGGTCGCGGTCCTGGTGATCACCGTCCTGTCCGGCCTGTTCGACTATCTCGGCGACCGGCTCATGAACGGCGCGGGGGAGCGGATGAGCTCGCACATCCGCGCGGATGTGTTCGGGTACGTGGAGCGTCTGCCGCAGGGATATCACGACCGTAACGCCATCGGCGAGCTGACCAGCCGGGTGGTCACGGATACCGAGCGCATCGAGAGCAGCCTGACCGATCTGTTCTCCACGTTGGTGCCCGGCGTCCTCGCGCTGGTCGGCACCGCGGCGGTGTTGATCTCGGTGGAGTGGCGACTCGGTTTGATCATGCTCTGCGCGGCGCCACTGGTGTTTCTCACCGCGGTTCGGTATGCGCGGTTGACGCGGGTGAACTCCCGCCAGCGGCGGGCGGCGGTGGGTGAGCTGACGGGTTTCGTCACCGAGTCGCTGCAGGGCATCCGCACGGTGCACGCATTCGGCAGCCAGGACCTGGAGGACCGGCGTTTCGGTACGACCAACAGCACTGTTCTCGGTCTCGGTCTGCGCGGGGTGGATCTCAGTGCCCGGTTCACCCCGGCGCTGGAGTCGGTGGCTGCGATCGGCACCGCGGTGCTGCTGTTCGTGGGCGGGTACGGGGTGTTGCAGAACTGGTGGTCGGTCGGGCTGCTGGTGGTGGTGACCAGCTACCTGCAGAACATCCTCAAGCCGATGAAGGACCTGGCGAAGTTGCTGCCGAGCTTCACCCAGGGGGCCGCCTCGGCCGAGCGGATCTCGGCGATCCTGGATCAGCCCCGCGAGCATCTGGGGGCCTTGCAGGGGCTGCCCGGCCGGGTCAGCGGGAAGATCGAGCTGCGTGATGTGGGTCTGGACTACGGGCGGGGTCCGGTGCTGAACGGGCTGGACCTGACCATCTACGCGGAGGAACGGATCGCGTTGCTGGGTGAGAACGGCGCCGGGAAGTCGACCGTGCTGTCGCTGATCGGTGGGCTGTACCGGCCGACCTCCGGTCAGGTGCTGCTGGACGGGCTGTCGGTGCCCGATGTGCCCGAGCACTGGCTGCACCAGCAGGTGGCGATGGTCCTGCAGGACACGTTCCTGTTCTCCGGCACGCTGGCCGACAACCTGCGTTACGGGCGGCCCGACGCCACCGACGAGCAGGTCGCCCAGGTTGCGGAGGACGCGCTGGTCAGCGAGTTCGCCGACCGGCTGCCCAAGGGGCT
>NZ_JAAXKY010000011.1 GCF_012911925.1 Pseudonocardia xinjiangensis
CCTCCATCAGTGCACCGGTGTTCGGGCTCAGCGGAGAGCTCGTCGCCGCCCTGGGCATCGGTGCCCCGCTCCAGCGGCTGGGCCCGGCCGAGGCCGGCCGGTGGGCTCCGACGGCAGGCCGCCTGCCTCGTTCTCGAGCCGGGTGACCACCTGGTCGGCCTCCTCGGTGCGCCCCACGGACTCGAGCCATCGCGGCGACTCCGGCAGTCCGCGGCGCAGGAGGAACACGACGAAGGCGCCGAGCGCGCCGATGACGAACATCCACCGCCAGCCCGCGACACCCAGCCACGTCGTCATGGCGAGCGAGTGGGCGAGGAAACCGAGCACCGGCACCCCGATGAAGCCGAGCGTGTAGGCCCAGGCGATGTACCGGCCGCGGCGGCGCGCCGGCAGCAGGTCGGTGAGGTAGGTGTCCGCGAGCGGCAGCTCGGCCCCGAGGCCGACCCCGGCGAGGAACCTCGTGGTGACGAGCCACACGGCGCTCATGCTGAACGCCCCGAGCAGGGAGAACAGCGAGTAGATGGAGAGGTTGAGCAGGAACGCGCCGCGCCGTCCGAGACGGTCGGCGAACCGTCCCAGCACCAGCGCCCCGACGAACATCCCGATGAACGTCGAGGAGAGGACCAGCGGGAGCTCGGCCTTGGAGAGCCCGAACTCGCCCACCAGCACGCTGCTGAGCACGCCGGTGAGGAAGACCTCGTAGAACTCGAAGAACAGGCCGAGGCCCACGGCGACGGTGGCCCGCCGCTGGGTGCGGGTGACCGGCAGCCGGTCGATCCGCTCACCCACCTCCCCTGGCTGGTCGCGCGGGGCCTGTTCGAGTGGCCCCCGTGTCCCACGTGTCTCGGTCAATCGATCCTCCTTGAACGGTCGGACAGTCGGACACATTGATGGAAGTGGAACCCACGATGTGAACGTCGACTCACCATGCTGCGACCGCAAGATGGGACCGTCAAGAACCCGTGCCCGGCATTGTGGGACGCGGACGGGACAGACCGGACGAGCCGGTGGCGAACGCCCCCGAGCCCGGCCCCGGCGGTGCCGGGAGCGGTGTCCGGAGGGGCCGCGGAGGGATCGGCCGCGGGGATCGCGGGGTCAGTCGCCGGTGGCGGTGGCCCTGACGTCGGCGACCGAGGCGGAGAGGTTCTCGGCGCGCATCTCGGCGCGGAAACCGATGCGCCGCGAGGCGTCGCGAGCGAGCTCCATGACGGTCGGAGCCCACCGGCCGGCCTCGGCCGGGCCCAGCCGCTGGAGCGGGGCACCGATGCCCAGGGCGGCGACGAGCTCTCCGCTGAGCCCGAACACCGGTGCACTGATGGAGGCGGCGCCGGCGTCCCGCTCCTCGAAGCTGGCCGCGTAGCCGGCGCGCCGGATGGCGGCGAGCTGTCCGGTGAGCTCGTCGATGTCGACGGTCGTGTGCTCGGTGAACCTGCCCAGGCCGTGCCGGACCGCCTCCTGGCGCGCGGTCGGATCCCAGGCGAGCAGCACCTTGCCGGCCGATCCTGCGTGCAGCGGCATGACCATCCCCACCACGAACAGCCGGATCACCGGATGCCGGGACTCCGCGAGCGAGACGACCGTGCGGAAGGGGCCGTGCCGGACGTAGAGGCACGCCGTCTCACCCGTCCGGTCGCGCAGCGCCTGCAGCGCGGGCCGGGTGAGCCGGACGATGTCGAGGCCGAACGTGCCCGGCGCGGCCCACTGCACGAAGTCCAGGCCGATCCGGTAGCGGTCGTCGTCGCGGTCGAGGAAGCCCTCGACCACGAGGTTGCGGACCAGTCGCTGGCAGGTGCTCGGAGGCAGCCCGGTCGTCCTGATGATCTGCTGCAGGGTCAGCTCCGGCTGCTCGATGCTGAACGACCGCAGGATCTGCGTGATCTTGCGCAGCACGAGTACCGGCACCACAGACGTGCGGCCGTCATCGTCCGGCATGCCTTCACTCCTGTCCCGCTGTGAGATGACGCATCGTATCGATCTCTGCCTTGACGCCAGATCGTCGTATCCACATGCTAGAGATCGAAGTCATATAGTGGGGGGTCAGGGATGACTGCATGACAATCCTGAGGGCTGCGGGACACGACACCGTCCGGCGGCTGCGCGCAGGAGGAGTGACCTGGATGGACGCCGAGCGAGACGTTCTGATCACGGACGTCGTGCTCCGGGACGGCCTGCAGGACGAGCCCATCTCCGTCGCGCCACTGGACCGCGTCCGCGTCGCCCGCCGGCTGCTCGACGCCGGCCTCGTCTCGCTGGAGGTCGGTGCCTTCGCCAGCCTGCGCCGGGTGCCGCAGATGGCCGGGTCCGACGCGGTGCTGCGCACTCTCGTCGCAGAGAGCACCGCCGCGCTGTACACCCTCGTGTTCACCGAGTTCGGTGCCCAGCAGGCCGTCGAGGCCGGTGCCCGCTCCGTGCGGGTCGTCGTCTCCGCGACCGACCGGCACAGCAGCGCCAGTGTCGGCGTCTCCACCGCGGAGGCACTCGACCGCCTCGGCCCGGCCTTCGGGGTGTTGCAGGCCGCGGGCGTGACCGCCGAGGCGTGCGTCGCACCGGCCTTCGTGTGCGCGTTCGACGGCGACATCCCGCCGGAGCGGGCGGCGGCGACGGCCCGGCGGCTGGTCGAGCTCGGGGCCGTGGTGGTGCACCTGGCCGACACGGTCGGGGCGGCCCAGCCCGGCGCCGTCACGCGCACGGTCGCCGCGGTCCGCGATGTGGTTCCCGATGTGCCGCTCGGCCTGCACCTGCACGACACCCACGGGATGGCCCGGGCCAACGCGTGGACCGCCTTCCAGCTCGGTATCACCCGCTTCGACGCCGCGATCGGCGGTCTCGGCGGCTGTCCGTTCGCCCCCGGGTCATCGGGCAACATCGCCACCGAGGACCTCGTCCAGATGTTTCACCGCGAGGGTATCCGCACGGGCATCGACCCGGAGAAGCTGCGTCGCGTCCGCGACGAGCTCTCGGTCGTCCTCGGTCATGCGCCCCTCTCGGCACTGTCGCGTGTTCCTCCGGACGTGCCCGGAGCCGCCGGAGGTGACCCGGCGTGGTGCGGGCCGCCGCTGGTCCCATGAAGATCGGGACGCTCGTAAGCTCGAGGCGTGGGGCTGCCCGACGTGCTGGTGTGCGGAGCCGGCATCGCCGGTCTCACGCTCGCCTACTGGCTGAGCCGGCACGGGTTCCCCACCACCGTGGTCGAGCGCGCACCCGCGCTCCGGGCCGGCGGGCAGTCCGTGGACCTCCGCGGGGCGGGATACGCCGTGGTCGAGCGGATGGGGTTGCTCGACCGGATGGGCGAGGTGGCCCTCGACCATCGAGGGTTCGCATGGGTCGACGCCGTGGGGCGGGTGACCGCCCGGATTCCGGCGGAGCTCTTCGGAACTCCGGAGCGGATGTCCAAGGTCGAGGTGCTGAGGGGTGATCTCGTCCGGGTGCTCCACGACGTCGGCGTCGGTGCGGTCGAGTACCTGTTCGACGACACGATCTCCGCCATCGTGCAGGACGGCGGCGGCGTGACCGTCTCGTTCCGGAAGGCGGGTCGCCGCCGGTACGGCCTGGTGCTCGGGGCCGACGGAGTGCACTCCGTGGTGCGTCGCCTGGTCTTCGGCCCGGAGGCGCGCTGCGTCCGGGCCGTGGGCGGGTACACCGCGTGGTTCACCGCTCCGGACGCCGGTGATCTCGACGGCTGGTTCGTCACGCACAACGCTCCCGGTGGCCGCGCCGTCTCGCTGCGGTCCGGACGCTCGCCCGGTGAGTCGAAGGCCCGGCTGAGCTTCACCTCGGCGCCGGGGGAGCACGACCGGCACGACGTCGCCGCGCAGCAGGACCTCGTCGCCCGCCGGTTCGCCGGGGTCGGCTGGAAGGCCCCGGCGTTGCTCGGGGCGATGCGCGCGGCGTCCGACTTCCGGTTCGACTCGATCAGCCAGGTCCGCCTCGCCCGGTGGTCACGGGGCCGGGTCGGCCTTGTCGGTGACGCGGGCTACTGCCCGACGCTGCTCACCGGGCTGGGGACCAGTCTCGCCATCGTCGGGGCCTATGTGCTGGCAGGCGAGCTCGCGACGGCCGGCGGTGACCACCGCACCGGGTTCGCCCGCTACGAGCAGGTGTTGCGGCCGTACGTCAGGAGGGGGCAGAGCCTGCCGTTGGGCATGCACGGCTTCGCACCCACCGGTGCGGGCGTGATCCGGCTGCAGGCCGCGTCGATCCGCTGCGCGACGAGCCGGCCGTTGCGTGGCCTCCTGGCCCGGCAGCTGGGCCGGGTCGGGCAGTTCGCACTCCCCGACTACGGCCGCGGCTGACGGCCTGCGCCGTGGCGCCGGGCCGGTAGCGTCATCCCGGCACCCGGCCGGCCCGCCGGGGCGTACGTGCGCCAGCACCCGGATTGCGATCGTCGTCACGGACCGGCGACAGGAGCCACGGTTCCAGCAAGGCTCGTTCCACCGCAGCCTTCGGCAGCCCTCGTACCCCGAGAGGAACCATGTCCGTCCCCACGCCAGACGTCCTCCCCGCACCGGACGCAACCGTCACCGTCGGCGCCTACCTCGCCACCCGCCTGCGCCAGCTGGACGGTCCCCACGTCTTCGGTCTTCCGGGTGACTTCAGCCTCGGCCTGCTCGACGAGATGCTCGCCGTCCCCGGCATCGAGTGGGTCGGCTGCACCAACGAGCTGAACGCGGCCTACGCCGCCGACGCGTACGCCCGCGGCCGTCGCGGGCTGGCAGCGGTGGTCACCACCTACGGGGTCGGCGAGCTGTCGGCCATGAACGGCATCGCCGGCAGCTACGCCGAGGACGTCCCGGTCGTGCTGGTGAGCGGAATGCCACCCACGAAGGCCCGGGCCGAGGGTCTCCTGCTCCACCACACGCTGGTGGACGGCGACCACGACCACTTCGTCCGTGCCTACCGCGAGGTGACCGCCGCGGGCACCGTCCTGCGCGCCGCGACGGCGGTGGGGCAGATCGACCGGCTGCTGCTCACCGCGATCAACGAGGGCAAGCCGGTCTACCTGGGCATCCCCGCCGACGTGGCGGTCGCGCGCGTCCCGGCCGCGAACCTGGCGCTGCCCCTGCGCCGCTCGCCCAGCGACCCGACGTCGATCCAGCAGTTCCGGGCCGCGCTGGTGGCTCTGCTCGCGGCAGAGCCCTCACTGACCGTCCTCGCGGGGCCGCGGGTGCACCGGCGGCGCCTGGAGGGCGAGCTCGCGAAGCTGGCCGATCTGCCGGGCGTCCGCATCGCGACCCAGGCGGGCGCGAAAGCCATGCTCGACGAGCGCCACCCCGCGAGCCTCGGCACGTACATGGGCGCCATGACCAGGTCCGCGGCCACCCGGGACGCCGTCGACGGCGCGCCGCTGCTCGTACTGGCCGGCACGACGCTGAGCGACGTGCTCACGGGGCTGTTCACCCACCGGTTCTCGCCGGAGGACGCCGTCGAGCTCGGCTTCGAGAGCGCCCGGATCGGCGCCTCCCTCTTCCACGGCCTGCACATGGACGACTCCTTGCGGATCCTGCACGAGGTGGTGGCCGAGCGGGGCTTCCCACCGTTGCCACCGCTGCCGAAGGAGCCCCGGCCCGGCGTCCCGGATGCGCCGGACTCCGACGTGCTGACGCAGGGCCAGTTCTGGGCGGAGGTCCAGCAGTGGATGCCCGAGGGGGTGACCGCGATCGCCGACGCCGGTACCGCCCTGTTCGGGGCGCTGGCCCTGCACATGCCGCACAACTCCGACCTGCTGGCCCAACCCGTCTGGTCGTCGATCGGGTACACCCTGCCCGCGACCCTCGGCATCTCTCTCGCCGTGCCGGAGCACCGCAGCGTGCTGTTCATCGGTGACGGTGCCGCACAGCTGACCATCCAGGAGCTGGCCACGATCCTGCACGGTGGGCACACGCCGATCATCGTGCTCATCAACAACGCCGGGTACACGATCGAGCGGGCCATCCAGAGCCCGCATGCGGTCTACCAGGACATCACCAGCTGGGACTGGGCGGCACTGCCGTCCGTGCTCGCCCCAGGAGTACCGGTGCTCACCACGACGGTCCGCACCCGGGAGGCCCTCGCCCTGGCACTCGTGCAGGCCCGGGAGCGCACCGACCGGCTGGTGCTCGTCGAGGCGGTCCTCGACCCGTCCGACGCCCCCGAGCTCCTCGTCGAGCTGGGCCGCGGTGCCGCGCGCGCGAACGGGGCGCCGCCACCCGCCGGGTGACCGATGTCCCATTCGGAAATGCTCCTCGCCGGCCAGGTAGTTGTAGCGTGCTAACTACCTAGCGAGCTTCTTGGGGTGGACATGCCCGAACTTGACCGGCGCCACAAGACGGCGATCCTGTGGATCTGTTGCATGGGGCTGTTCATCGTCGGGTTGGACAACACGATCGTCAACCTGGCCCTGCCCTCGATCGGCCGCGAGCTCCAGGCCTCGGTGTCGAGCCTGCAGTGGGTGATCGACGCCTACACCGTCGTGCTCGCGAGCCTGCTCATGCTGGCGGGCTCGACGGGCGACCGGTTCGGTCGCAAGCGCGTGTTCCAGATCGGTCTGGTCCTGTTCAGCCTCGGGTCGCTGCTGTGCAGCATCGCCCCCGGCATCGGGCTGCTGATCGTGTTCCGGATGCTGCAGGCCGTCGGTGGCTCGATGTTGAACCCGGTCGCGTTGTCGATCATCACGAACACGTTCACCGAGCGCCGCGAGCGGGCGAAGGCCATCGGCGTCTGGGGCTCGGTCGTCGGGCTGAGCTGGGCGCTCGGCCCGTTGTTCGGCGGCGTGCTGGTGGACAGCATCGGCTGGCGGTCGGTCTTCTGGATCAACGTGCCGATCGGGATCGCCGCCGTGCTTCTCGTGGCCCGGTTCGTGCCGAACTCCCGGGCGGCACGGCCGCGGCCGCTCGACCCGGTCGGGCAGGTGCTGCTGATCGTGCTGCTGGCCACGCTGACCTACGCGATCATCGAGGCGCCCGGCCTGGGCGTCCGGTCGCCGTGGATCATCGGCTGCGCGGTCGTGACGGTCGCCTCCGCGATCGCCTTCGTCCGCTACGAGCAGCGCAAGGACCAGCCGCTGCTGGACATCAAGTTCTTCAGGAGCGCCCCGTTCACCGGCGCCACGCTCATCGCCGTCGGCTCGTTCGGCGTGATGGCGGGCTTCCTCTTCCTCAATGCCCTGTACCTGCAGGAGGTGCGCGGGTTCACACCGCTGCACGCCGGCCTGCTCACGCTGCCGATGGCCGTCATGACGGCGGTGCTGTCGCCGATCTCGGGACGCCTCGTCGGAACGCGCGGCCCCCGGCTGCCGCTGCTGGCGGGTGGCCTGGCGATCGCGGTGGGCTCCTTCCTGCTCTCCGGGCTCACCGCACAGACCTCGCTGCTGACGGTGGTGCTCGCCTACGCCGTGTTCGGGGTCGGGTTCGGCTTCATCAACCCGCCGATCACCACAGCCGCCGTCTCCGGGATGCCGATGGCGCGGGCCGGCGTGGCGGCGGCGGTGGCGTCCACGAGCAGGCAGGTGGGCGCGACGCTCGGGGTGGCGGTGCTCGGATCGGTGGTGACCGCCCGGATCGTCGGGCCGCTGTCCACCGGCTTCGTCACCGCGGCGCATCTCGGTTGGCTGATCATGACCGCGATCGGTGTGGCGATGTTCGTGATCGGCCTGGTGACCACCAGCAAGTGGGCACTGCGCACCGCTCAGGTGTTCGACGAGCCCGGCGACCGGCCGGCCGGCACGACGGTGGCCGCACCGGCGAGGTAGCCGGTCGGCCCCGCGCCGTCAGGGCGTGGCGAAGGCCGGGTCGCGCGGAGTGGCCGGCGCGCTCTCGGGCAGCAGGATCCGGTCGGTGCGCGTGTAGATGTTCATCGAGCCGTCGCGGATGAAGCCGGCCATGGTGAGGCCGCACTCCTCGGCGAGCTCGACCGCGAGCGACGACGGCGCCGAGACCGCAGCGATCACCGGCACGCCGGCCATCACGGCCTTCTGGGCCAGCTCGAACGACGTGCGCCCGGACACCGTGAGGACACAGCCGCTCGCCGGGATCCGGCCCTGCAGCAACGCCCACCCCAGGACCTTGTCGACGGCGTTGTGCCGCCCGACGTCCTCGCGCACGACCAGCAGGTCGCCGTCGGCGGTGAACAGCCCGGCCGCGTGCAGCCCGCCGGTGCGGTCGAAGACCTGCTGGCGCCGCCGCAGGGCGTCGGGCAGGCCGGCGAGCACCTCCGCGGACACCTGCGTGGGGTCGGCGGCGGGGGAGTGCCGCGACTTCAGGCGCACGGCGTCGAGCGACGCCTTCCCGCACACCCCGCACGACGAGGTGGTGTAGAAGTTGCGCTCCACACCGGGGTCCGGGGCGGGCACACCCGGCGCGAGCCCGACGTCGAGAACGTTGTAGGTGTTGCGGCCGTCGGCGTCGACGGAGTCGCAGTAGCGCGCGGTGCTGATGTCCGCGGCACTGCCGATCACGCCCTCCGTGAGCAGGAAGCCGTGGGCGAGCTCGACGTCGTGGCCCGGCGTGCGCATCGTGACGGCCAGCGGCTTGCCCGCGACCCGCAGCTCCAGCGGCTCCTCGACGGCGATGGAGTCGGGCCGCCGCGTGACACCGTTCGGGGTGACGCGCAGTACCGCGCGCCGCGCGATCAGACGCCCCATGGTCGTGCTCCCTGGTCGAAGGGCAGGAGACGCGCGGCGATCGCCGCGGCCGGGCCGGGGTCGACCACGGCGAGCGCGTCGGCGACCGCGGCCCCCCGGAGCATCGCCGGCCCGTTGTGGCCCACCGGCTCCGCGCCGTGGGGGCCGACGCGCACCGGGACCAGCCGGGTGCACACGGCGTGGCGGGGCAGCCCGCCCGGAACCGGGGCCGCCACCAGGACGGGCAGCGGCTCACCGCGCAGCCCGCTGATGACGGGGACCGCGAGGGTCAGGAACGCGGCGAGCGCGGCGAACGGGTTGCCGGGCAACCCCACCACCAGCCGCCCGTCGCGCAGCCGGGCCAGGGCCTGCGGGTGACCGGGACGACAGGTCACGCCGTCGACGAGGAGGTCCGCCTCGAGCGCGGCGAGCGCCGGACGCAGGTGGTCGGCGGGACCGGAGGCCGAGGAGCCGGAGACGAGCACCAGGTCGGCGTCGGCGTCGGCGATGGCGTCGAGGAGCAGGGCGCGGGAGTCGGGCAACGCGGCGGTGGCCACCGCCCGGGCACCGGCGCCGGCCAGCAGGCCGGGCAGCATGGGACCGATGGCGTCGCGCACCCGGCCCGGCCCCGAGGGCCCCTCGGAGACCAGCTCGTCGCCGGTGACCAGCGCGGCCACCCGCGGGTGCGGATGCACCGGCAGCCGGTCCAGGCCCAGCGTGGCGACGAGCCCGAGCACGGCGGGGTGCACCACGATGCCTGCCGGCAGCAGCTCATCGCCCGCCGAACACTCCTCGCCGGCGCGGCGCACGTGCCTGCCCGGCGTGACCGACCCGGCGACCCGGCGACCGTCCACGACAGCGTCCTCGTCGGGCAGCACGGCCGTGGTGCCTGCAGGCACGGCCGCCCCGGTGACCACGGCGAACGCTTCGCCGGCACGCAGCTGAGCGGGCGCGGAGGTGGCGACACCGACCCGGCCGACGAGCGTCCACGGCGCCGCGCCGCAGACCGCGTAGCCGTCCATCGCCGAGCGGTCCACCGGCGGCACGGCGGACGGCGCCACCACGGGCGCGGCCAGCACCGCCCCCTCCGCGTCGGCGATCGGGACCCACCGCACGGGCAGCGGCCGCGCGGCCGCGTGGGCCCGCTCCCGCGCGCCGTCCCAGGACAGCGACGTCACGGGCGGTGCGAAGGCGGTGCTCATCAGGCCGCCGGGCGGAGGAGCTCCGCCGCCCGCACGGCCATCGGGTCGAGCCCCTCGCCGCCGGAAGCGACGTGGGCCAGCAGCGCTGCCCTCATCCGCGGCTCCCAGAAGTCGCGCAGGTGCGTGGCCACCGCGGCGGCCGCCACCTCGAACGGCTGGTGGGCGAACTGCACGGCGACCTCATTGGCCAGCCGCACGTGCGGGGGGACGGTGGTGGTGGACATCGATCAGTCCCCTGCCGTGACGACCGGCCGCTGCGCCAGCTCCTCGCGGACGGCGACCTGCGCCGACGAGAGCGCCACCTGCACAGCGGTGACCTTGTACTCCGGACAGTTGGTGGCCCAGTCGGAGTTGTCCGTGGTGATCACGTTGGCTCCGGTGACCGGGTGGTGGAAGGTCGTGTAGCAGACGCCGACAGGCATCCGTTCCGACACGACGGCCCGCAGCGTGGTCTGACCGACCCTGCTGGAGAGCGCGACCATGTCGCCGTCGTTGATCCCCCGCACCTCCGCGTCGTGCGGGTGCAGCTCGAGGAGGTCCTCGGGGTGCCATGCGGAGTTGGCCGTGCGGCGGGTCTGCGCGCCCACGTTGTACTGCGACAGGATCCGGCCGGTGGTGAGGATCAGCGGGAACTTGCGCGTGCTGCGCTCCTGGGTGGGCACGTAGACCGTCTCGACGAGCCGGCCCTTGCCGCGCACGAACCCGTTCTCGTGCATGATCGGCGTGCCCTCGGGAGCCGCGTCGTTGCACGGCCACTGCACGCTGCCCACCCTGTCCAGGTGGGCGAACGAGACGCCGGCGAACGTCGGGGTGGTCATCGCGATCTCGTCCATGATCTGGGCGGACGAGTCGTAGTGCATCGGGTAGCCCATCGCCTGCGAGATCTCGCAGATGATCTCCCACTCCTGCTTGCCCGTCTTCGGCGCCATCACCGGGCGCACCCGGTTGATCCGCCGCTCGGCGTTGGTGAACGTGCCGTCCTTCTCGAGGAACGACGTGCCGGGCAGCAGCACGTGGGCGAACTTCGCCGTCTCGTTCTCGAAGAGGTCCTGGACGACGACGAGGTCGAGCGCGGCGAGCGCGGCGTGCACGTGCGTGGTGTTGGGGTCGGACTGGGCAATGTCCTCGCCCTGCACGAACAGCGCCCGGAACGAGCCGTCGATGGCCGAGTCGAACATGTTGGGGATGCGCAGGCCGGGCTCATCGAGCAGCGGCACGCCCCAGAGCTGCTCGTAGACGTCACGGGCGCCGTCGTCGGAGACGTGCCGGTAGCCGGGCAGCTCGTGCGGGAAGGAGCCCATGTCGCAGGAGCCCTGCACGTTGTTCTGCCCGCGGAGCGGGTTGACGCCCACACCGTCGCGGCCGATGTTGCCGGTGGCCATCGCGAGGTTGGCCATGCCCATGACCGTGGTGGAGCCCTGGCTGTGCTCGGTGACGCCGAGTCCGTAGTAGATCGCGCCGTTGCCTGCGGTCGCGTAGAGCCGGGCCGCGGCCCGGACGTCGGCGGCGGGGACCCCGGTGATGTCCGCGACGGCCTCGGGGCTGTTCTCGGGGCGGGCGATGAACGTCTCCCACTCCTCGACGCCCTCGCAGCGCTCCCGCATGAACTCGCGGTCGGCGAGCCCCTCGGTGACGATGACGTGCGCGATCGCGTTGACGATCGCCACGTTCGTGCCGGGCGCGAGCTGCAGGTGGTGCTCGGCCTCGATGTGGGGCGAGCGGACGAGGTCGATCCGTCGCGGGTCGATGACGATCAGCTTGGCGCCCTGGCGCAGCCGCCGCTTCATGCGCGACGCGAACACCGGATGGCCGTCGGTGGGGTTGGCGCCGATCACCAGGATCACGTCGGCCTTGGCGACGGACTTGAAGTCCTGCGTGCCCGCGGACGTGCCGAAGGTCTGCTTGAGGCCGTAGCCGGTGGGGGAGTGGCAGACGCGGGCGCAGGTGTCGACGTTGTTGTTGCCGAAGACCGCGCGCACCATCTTCTGGACGACGTAGACCTCCTCGTTCGTCGTCCGCGACGAGGTGATCGCGCCGATGGAGCCCGGACCGTGCTCGGCCTGGATCTCGCGCAGCCGCCGTGCCGTGAACTGGATGGCCTCGTCCCAGGAGACCTCGCGCCACGGGTCGGTGATCGACTCGCGCAGCATCGGGGCCATCACGCGGTCCGGGTGGCTGGCGTAGCCGAACGCGAACCGGCCCTTGACGCACGAGTGACCCTCGTTGGCGCCACCGTCCTTGTAGGGCACCATCCGCACCAGCTCGTCGCCGCGCAGCTCGGCCTTGAACGAGCAGCCGACACCGCAGTAGGCGCACGTGGTGACCACCGACCGGGTGGGCATGCCCAGCGCCACCACCGACTTCTCCTGCAGCGTGGCCGTGGGGCAGGCCTGCACGCACGCGCCGCAGGAGACGCAGTCGGACTCCATGAACGACACGCCTGCGCCCGCGGCGACCTTCGAGTCGAAGCCGCGGCCCTCGATCGTGAGCGCCAGGGTGCCCTGCACCTCGTCACAGGCGCGGACGCAGCGCGAGCACGCGATGCACTTGGAGGCGTCGAAGTCGAAGTAGGGGTTGGACGTGTCCTTGAGCAGGTCCATGTGGTTGGCGCCGGCCTCGACACCCGACCCGTAGCGGACCTCGCGCAGGCCCGTGACCCCGGCCATGTCCTGCAGCTCGCAGTCGCCGTTGGCCGAGCACGTCAGGCAGTCCAGCGGGTGGTCGGAGATGTAGAGCTCCATGACCCCGCGGCGCAGCTTCCCGAGCTTCTCGGTCTGCGTGCGTACGACCATGCCGGGCGCGACGGGCGTGGTGCAGGACGCGGGCGTGCCGCGCGCGCCGTCGATCTCCACGACGCACAGCCGGCAGGAGCCGAACGCCTCCAGGCTGTCGGTGGCGCAGAGCTTGGGGATGTCGAGCCCGGCCTCCTTCGCTGCGCGCATGACCGACGTGCCCGGTGGCACGGTCACGGCCACCCCGTCGATGGTCACCTCGACGGTGGCCGCACCCTCGCGGGCGGGCGTGCCGAAGTCGGGCTCCTTGAGCAACGTCATGCCGTGCCCCCGTCGGTTGATCCTGTGGTGGTGGTCGCCGGGACGCCGAAGTCCTCGCCGAAGTGGCGCAGCGCGCTGCGCACCGGCAAGGGGGTGAGGCCGCCCATGGCGCAGAGCGAGCCGTCGGTCATCAGCTCGCACAGGTCGTCGAGCAGGACGAGGTTCTTCGAGCGGTCCTCGCCTGCGCGGATGCGGTCGATCGTCTCGACGCCCCGCACGGCACCCACCCGGCACGGGGTGCACTTGCCGCAGGACTCCTCGGCGCAGAACGAGAAGGCGAAGCGGGCCATGGAGGACATGTCGACGGTGTCGTCGAAGACGACGATCCCGCCGTGGCCGACCATCGCCCCGGCCGCGGCGAACGACTCGTAGTCCATCGGCAGGTCGAACTGCGTGGTGGGCACGTAGGCGCCCAGCGGGCCGCCCACCTGCACCGCGCGCACCGGACGTCCGGACGCGGCGCCGCCGCCGAGGTCCTCCACGAGCTCGCCGAGGGTGATCCCGAAGGCAGTCTCGACGATCCCCCCGCGGGCGATGTTGCCGCCGAGCTGGAAGACGTTGGTGCCCAGCGAGCGACCCATGCCGTAGGCCGCGTAGGCGGCGGCGCCGCCCGCGAGGATCGTGGGCACCGTGGCCAGCGAGAGCACGTTGTTGACCACGGTGGGGCGGCCGAAGAGCCCTTCGAGGGCCGGGATCGGCGGCTTGGCCCGCACCATGCCGCGCTTGCCCTCGAGGCTCTCGAGCATCGAGGTCTCCTCGCCGCAGATGTAGGCGCCCGCGCCCACCCGCACGTGGAGGTCGAAGGTCAGCTCCGAGCCGAGGATCCGCTCACCGAGCCAGCCCCTGGCGCGGGCGATCTCGATCGCGGCGCTGAGCGTCTCGACGGCCTCCGGGTACTCCGAGCGCAGGTAGACGTACCCCTCGGTGGCGCCCACCGCGTGAGCCGCGATCGTCATGCCCTCGATCAGCGTGAACGGGTCGCCCTCGATCAGCATCCGGTCGGCGAAGGTGCCGGAGTCGCCCTCGTCGGCGTTGCAGCAGACGAACTTGATGTCCGCGGTGGCGCCGAGCACCGTGCGCCACTTGATCCCCGTGGGGAACCCCGCGCCGCCCCGGCCGCGCAGCCCGGAGGACACGACCTCCTCGACCACGGCGGCCGGCTCCATCGCGAGCGCGGCCCGCAGCCCGGCGTAGCCGCCGTGGGCCTCGAAGTCGTCGGCCGAGAGCGGGTCGACGACCCCGACGCGGGCGAACGTCAGCCGCTGCTGGCGGCGCATCCAGGGCAGGTCCTCGACGAGCCCGAGCCCCTCCGGGGTGGCGTCCAGCAGCCCCGCGGCGACGAGCCCGTCGACCTCCTCGGGCGCGACCGGCCCGTAGCCGACCCGGCCCGCGGGCGTCTCGACCTCGACCAGCGGCTCCAGCCAGAGCATCCCGCGGGAGCCGGTGCGCACCACCTCGACCGTCCGGCCCGCGGTGGCGGCGGCCGCGGCGATCCGCTCGGCCACCTCGTCGGCACCGACGGACCGGGCCGCGGCGTCGCGCGGGACGAACACCCGCACCGTCACTGCGTTCATCGGGCCTCTCCCAGCAGTGCGTCGAGACGGGCGGGGGTGACCCGGCCGTGGAGCCGGTCGCCCACCTGCACGGCCGGACCGAGCGCGCAGTTGCCGAGGCAGAAGACCTCGTCGAGCGTGACGGCGCCGTCGGAGGTGGTCGCACCGAAGCCGACGCCGGTGCGCCGCTTCGCGTGCTCGCCGAGCGCCTCGGCCCCGACCGCCTGACAGGCCTCCGCCTGGCACACCCGCACCGTGGTGCGGCCGCCCGGGGCGCGCCGGAAGTCGCGGTAGAAGGTGACCACGCCGTGGACCTCGGCGACCGAGAGGTTGAGCACGTCGGCGATCACGGGGACGTCCGCCTGGTCGACGTGGCCGAGGTCCTCCTGCACCGCGTGGAGGATCGGGATGAGGGGGCCGCGCACGTCGCGCAGCGTGGTCGCGATGTGCCGCACGTGCTCGGCACGCACCGCCGCGAGATCCGTGACGTCCGTCGTCATGAACATGACTGTCGCGGTCTGAGGTGTCTCAGGTCAAAGCAATCATGGCTATCCCGTGATAACCGCCGTCTATGAGCGACTACGGACGTGCCGCCGTAGCAGCTCGTCCAGCTCGGCCCGCAGATCGACCTGCGCCGCCACGTCGAGGACGGCCCGCGCGAGCATCGGCTCGGGGACGCGGTCGGGCAGCACCAGTCCGATGCGGTGGCTCTGCGCGGGCGCGACCATCGGCACGATCCGCATCCCGTCGGGCACCCCGAACAGGTGCAGCCAGGCGTGGGCGATGATCGTCGACCAGCGGTGGGTGGCCACGTGCGCGTACAGCACCGACACCGCGTCCGCCTCCAGCATCGGTTCCACCGCGACCCCCACCGCGGCGAAGGCGCGGTCGAGGATCCGCCGGTTCTCCATCACCGGGGACAGCAGGCACAGCGGCAGGGTGGCGACGTCGTCCCAGGGGGCGCTGCTCCGCTCGGCGATCGGCGAGTCCTCGGGCGTGAGGAGCAGGTAGCGCTCCCGGTAGAGCGGCACGGTCCGCACCGAGCCGCCGAGCCCCTCCCCGTCGACGTAGGTCATGCCGACGTCGAGCTCGTACTCCGCGAGCTTGCGGACGATCTCGCGGGAGGACAGCGACTCGATGGAGATCCGCACCCGTCCGTGCTGGTCGCTGAACGGCGCGGTGAGCAGCGGTGCCGCGGTGAGCGCCGTGGGGATGGCGCCGATGCGGAGCTTGCCGGTGAGGCCGCCCGCCATCCGGTCGAGGTCCTGGCGCATCGCGTCCTGGTCGGCGAGCATCCGGTGGGCCCATACGACGACCCGCTCGCCCTCCGGCGTGAACCCGCCGAAGCGGCGCTCCCGCCGCACGATCTGCACCCCGAGGTCGGACTCCAGCCGGCGGATGGCCGCCGACAGTGCGGGCTGCGACACGTGGCAGGCGGCAGCCGCCCGCGCGAAATGCCGCTCCCGCGCCAGAGCGCTGAGGTATTCGAGCTGGCGCAGGAGCACCGGACAGGGATACCGGCGACGGCCCCGGAGCGCAAACAGCGCTGCGCGCTCCGTGGCGATGCCCGGGCGCCGCCGCCGAGCCGCCGGTCCGGGTCGTGGTGACGTGTGCCACCGGCAGGGGCGGGGCAATTGCCGATATCTTGCAGGAGCGTTCCCCGTGAAAGGTGTGCCATGACCTCCCCGACCGTTTCTGCCGCGTCCTCGCGGTGGGCGACCATGCGTTCGGCGCTCACTCCCGCGGATCGGTCCGCAATAGGCGGGATGTTCGGGTTCGTGCTCCTTCTACACCTTGTCGGAATAGTCGTGCTGATCGTCTTGGTGGTGCCCGCCCACTACGATCTCGGCAGCACCGGCACGTACGGGCTGGGCGTCGGCGTGCTGGCCTACACGCTGGGAATGCGGCACGCGTTCGACGCCGACCACATCGCCGCGATCGACAACACCACCCGCAAACTCATCGCCGGGGGCGGGCGGCGCCCGCTGTCGGTCGGGTTCTGGTTCTCCCTCGGGCACTCCACCGTGGTGTTCGGGCTGGCGTTCCTGCTCGCCGTCGGGGTGAAGGCGCTGGTGGGGCCGGTCGAGGACGAGAGCTCGGAGCTGCACTCGATCACGGGGATCCTCGGTGCCACGGTCTCGGGGGCGTTCCTGTGGATCCTCGGGATCCTCAATCTCGTCGTGCTCGTCGGCATCGTCCGGATCTTCCGGAGGATGCGCACCGGGGAGTACGACGAGCAGGAGCTCGAGCAGCAGCTCGACAAGCGCGGCTTCATGAACCGCTTTCTCGGCGGACTCACCCGCTCGATCTCGAAACCGTGGCACATCTACCCGGTCGGCGTGCTGTTCGGGCTGGGTTTCGACACTGCCAGCGAGGTGGGTCTGCTGGTGCTGGCGGGTGGCGCCGCGGCGTTCAGCCTGCCGTTCTACGCGATTCTGGTGCTGCCGATCCTGTTCGCCGCCGGAATGAGCCTGCTCGACACGATCGACGGCATCTTCATGAACTTCGCCTACGGCTGGGCCTTCGCCCGGCCGGTCCGCAAGGTCTTCTACAACATCACCATCACCGCGCTGTCCGTCGCGGTCGCCCTGGTCATCGGGACGATCGAGCTGCTGTCGGTGGTCACGGAGCAGGCGGGGATCACCTCCGGCCCGCTCGCGGCCATCGCCGCGATCCCCCTGGACTACGCGGGCTACGGCATCGTCGCGCTCTTCGCCCTGGCCTGGCTGGTCGCGTTCGCCGTCTGGAAGTTCGGACGCGTGGAGCAGCGGTGGTCGGACCGGACCACGGACACCCCCTGACCCCGCGAGTCGCCCGTTCCCGGTCCGCGAGTCGCCCGTTTCCCGCGCGCGAATCGCCCGTTCCGGTCGAGCCGGAGGCACTGGCCCGAGAGGCTGGAAGGCTGTCCCGTCCGCTGGACCGGACGGGACAGCGCGTCGGAGCTGTCAGGCCGGGACGATCAACCCGGTCTGCGTGCGGGCGGCGTCGAAGCGGGCCTGCGCGTCCGCCCAGTTCACGACGTTCCACCAGGCCTTGACGTAGTCCGGCTTCACGTTCTTGTACTGCAGGTAGAACGCGTGCTCCCACATGTCGAGCATGACCACGGGGACGAGCCCGATCGGCACGTTGCCCTGCTGGTCGTACAGCTGGACGATGTGCAGCCGGCTGCCCAGCGCGTCCCAGGCGAGGACGGCCCAGCCGGAGCCCTGGATCGTGGTCGCCGTTGCGGTGAACTGGGCCTGGAACCCGTCGAAGGAGCCGAACTGCTCGTCGATGGCGGCGGCCAGCTCGCCGGTCGGCTTGCCGCCGCCGTCGGGGGAGAGGTTGTGCCAGAACACCGAGTGGTTGATGTGGCCGCCGAGGTTGAACGCGAGCGACTTCTCCAGCCCGACGATCGCGCCGAAGTCGCCGGACTCCCGGGCCGCGGCGAGCTTCTCGAGGGCGTCGTTCAGCCCGTTGACGTAGGTCTGGTGGTGCTTGCTGTGGTGCAGCTCCATGATCTCGCCCGCGATGTGGGGCGCCAGTGCGCCGTAGTCGTAGGGGAGGTCGGGAAGCGTGTACTCGGCCATGGTTCTCCTCTGCTGATGATGTGCAGTCGCCAGTATCTTGCAACAGGGAGAGTCGGGTGGCAGTGTGAGGTTCTCCGTTCCGGTGGTCGTTCTGGCAGCTCGACTCGGGATCGGCCGCGGGGCCCGACGCCAGAGGTGTCGGGTCCCGCGAGTAGCTGTGACCCGATCTTCCTGTGCCGTTCATCCGATCGTGCGAGCATGATCCCGTTGTGGCGTTGCGTCGCATCTGTGAACGACAGGGGGAGGACCTCGCATGCCTCGCACTTCCGCTCCGGTCCGGCGGGCGGTCCTCGTGGGGGCGAGCGTCGTGCTCGCCGCCACCCTGACCGCCGCCACCACCGGTGGGGGTGACGGTCCGGGCGACGGCACTGGCAGCGCGCCGGTCGCGGTCCAGCTGCTGGCGCTCAACGACTTCCACGGCAACCTCGAACCGCCGTCGGGATCCAGCGGGACGATCGCCGGGGCGCCCGCAGGTGGCGTCGAGTACCTCGCCACCCAGCTCGCGCAGCTCGCGGGCCAGGTGCAGCAGGAGAACACGATCACGGTGGCCGCAGGCGACCTGATCGGCGCGTCCCCGCTGCTGTCGGCCGCGTTCCACGACGAGCCGTCGATCGAGGCACTCGGGCTGGCCGGGCTCGACCTCGCAAGCGTCGGCAACCACGAGTTCGACGAGGGTGCCGACGAGCTGCTGCGCATCCAGAACGGCGGCTGCCACGCCGACGGCTGCGCCGACCCGGACCAGCCCTACAAGGGCGCGGAGTTCCAGTACCTCTCGGCCAACGCGTTCGTCACCGACGCCGGCGAGCCGCTGCTGGCGCCGTACGCGGTCAAGGAGGTGGCGGGCGTGCGCATCGGGTTCATCGGCATGACCCTGGAGGGCACCCCCGACATCGTGACGCAGTCCGGCGTGGCCGGACTGGAGTTCCGCGACGAGATCGAGACGGGCAACCGGTACGCGGCCGAGCTGCAGAAGCAGGGCGTCGAGGCGATCGTGGTGCTCCTGCACGAGGGCGGCACGCAGGCCACGAACGCCGGGATCAACGACTGCACCGGCCTGCAGGGCCCGATCGTGCCCATCGCCGAGGGCTTCTCCCCGGCGATCGACGTGGTCGTCAGCGGCCACACCCACCAGGCCTACAACTGCGTGATCGGCGGCAAGGTCGTCACCAGCGCCAGCTCGTTCGGCCGGCTGGTCACCGACATCGACCTGCAGATCGACCCCGCCACCGGCAACGTGCTCACCGCCACGGCCACCAACGTCGTGGTCGGGCGCGACGTGCCCGCCGAGCCGGCCGAGACCGAGCTGATCGCGCGCTACCGCACGCTGCTCGGCCCGATCGCCTCGCGGCAGGTCGGCGAGACCACCGCAGCCGTCACCCGCGCACAGGAACCGCTCGTGGGGTCGCTGGCCGGGGAGTCGTCGCTCGGCAACCTCATCGCCGACGCCCAGCTCGCGGCCACCGACCAGGAGCAGGGCGCGGTGGCCGCGTTCATGAACCCCGGCGGCGTGCGCGCCGACCTGGACGCCGGCCCCGTCACCTACGAGGAGGCGTTCACCGTCCAGCCCTTCAACAACTACCTGACCACGGTGGACCTCACCGGCGCGCAGCTCGACTGCCTGCTGGAGCAGCAGTTCGTCACCGAGCGCACGCTGCAGCCCTCGGCCTCGGTGGCCTACACCGTCGACCCGAACGGCTCGGTGGGCACCGCGGCCGACCCCTGCTCGGGCACCCGCGTCGGAGCACTCAGCATCGGGGGCACGCCCGTCGACCCCGCAGCCACCTACCGGATCACCGTCAACAGCTTCCTCGCCGACGGCGGCGACGGCTTCTCGGTGCTCACCCAGGGCACCAACCGGGTGGTCGGCGGCCTCGACATCGACGGCTTCGCCGCCTACCTCACCGAGGTGGGCCCGGTGGCGCCGCCCGCCACCGACCGGATCACGGTGGCCTGAGCTCCCCTCAGGCACCTCAGGTCGGGTACGACCCGCCGTCGAGGGCGATGACCTTGCTGGTCAGGTAGCCGTTGCGGAGCATGGCGAGCGAGAGGTCGGCCACCTCCTCGGTGGTGCCCAGGCGGCCGACCCGGATGTTCGGGGGCACCGGGTCGTCCGGTCCGAACGGCAGCATCCGCGTGCCGGCGATCAGGGCCGGGGCGATCGCGTTGACGGTCACCCCGGACCCGGCGACGCGCGCCGCGAGATGGTGGGTGAGGCCGTGCAGCGCCGCCTTGCTCGCGGCGTAGTGCGGCCCGATCACCCCACCGGTCAGCGCGGCCACCGAGGAGAACAGCAGGATCCGGCCGAACCCTCGCTCGATCATCCGGGGCAGCGCCCGCTGGGCGAGGAAGAACGGTGCCCGGACGTTGACGGTCATGGTCTCGTCCCACAGCGGCCCGTCGACGTCCTCCCACGACGTCTGCGTGCCGGCGCCCGCCGCGGCGACCAGCACGTCGAGGCCGCCCAGCCGTTCGGTGGCCGCGTCGACGACCCGGGCCGGGGTGGCGGGGTCGGCGAAGTCGGCCTGCATCACCGCGGCGCGGCGGCCGAGCGTGCGCGCGTGGTCGGCTGCCTGCTCGGCCTCGGCGGCGTGTCCGCTGTAGGTGAGCAGGAGATCGGTTCCGCTCTCGGCGAGCCGCCGGGCGAGCACCTGGCCGATGCCACCGGACGCTCCGGTGACCAGGGCCACCCGATCGCGCAGAACCGTGTCGATGCCGCTGTCGGCCACGTACGTCCTCCTGGGTCGTCCTGACGAGCCCCCGGACATCGACGGTACGACCAGGGTGGACATCTCCGAACGCCCTGCCGGTCACCTCGCGGACGATTACGCTCCCCCGAACGGCTTCGTCTGGGGGTGGGACGGCTGATGCGCACCACGATCCGTCGGTTTCTCGCTGCGCTCGCGACCGTGACGTTCATGGTCGCGCTCGCGTCCTGTGCCGACTCGGGCACGGCGCCCCCGCTGCCGGGCTCGGCCGACACCAGCCGCTACGACGCCGTCATCGCCGCCTCACCGGTGGCCGACCCGGCGGCGATCACCCCGGGATCGTGGGCCGACAAGGTCAGGCAGCGCGGCACCCTGAACGTCGGCGGTACCGACGCCGGGCCGCTGTTCTCCCTGAAGGACCCCGCCACCGGCAAGGTCACGGGCTTCGACGCCGGCCTGTCGCAGATGCTGGCGCACTACATCACCGGCAAGCCCACCGACAACACGGCGCTCACCATCACCACAGTGGACACCCGCGAGACCCTGCTCGAGAACGGCACGGTGGACGCCGTCTTCGCCACGTACACGATCACTCCGCAGCGCGCGGCCAAGGTGGCCTTCGCGGGCCCGTACTACTCCTCGGGCGACGCGATCATGGTGAAGGCCGACAACACGACCATCCGCACCGCCGCCGACCTCAACGGCAGGACGGTGGCGACCCAGGCGAACTCCACCGCCGTGCTCGCACTGCAGAAAGCCGCTCCGGGGGCCAACGTCCTGCTGTTCCAGGAGGACGCCCAGTGCGTGGCCGCCGTGCAGCAGGGCCGCGCCGACGCGTACGTCATCGACCAGGGGATCCTGATCTCCGACGCCAGCACCAACCCCGCCGTGAAGGTCGTCGGGGAGCCGTTCAGCACCGAGCCCTACGGCATCGGGCTACCGCTGAACGACCCCACGGCCAAGGCCTTCGTCAACGACTGGCTCGAGGCGATCTACGCCGACGGCAGCTGGGCGAACCTGTGGAAGGCCACCATCGGCACGGTCGTCAGTGGCGATCCGCCCGCCCCGCCGGCGATCGGCTCCGTCGAGGGCTCCTGAGCACGCGGTGCAGGTCGTCACCGACAACATCGGCTTCCTGCTCGGCGGACTGCTGGTCACCCTCGAACTGACCGCGCTCGGGTTCGCCGGCGCGCTCCTGCTGGGCACCGTGCTGGCGGTGTTCCGGGTGAGCCCGATCCCGCCGCTGCGGGTGGCGGGCACCGTCTACGTCGAGGTGCTGCGCAACATGCCGCTGCTCAGCCTGCTCGTGCTGTTCGTGTTCGGGCTCCCCGACATCGGCCTGACCTTCTCGCTGTTCACGTCGGCGGCGGTCTGCCTGGCGGCGTTCGGCGCCGCGTTCGTCTGCGAGGCGGTGCGCGGCGGGATCAACACGGTGGCGGTCGGGCAGGCCGAGGCCGCCCGGTCGCTCGGTCTCACCTTCACCCAGACGCTGCTGCACGTGATCCTTCCGCCCGCATTCCGGACGATGGTGCAGCCGCTGGTCAACATCTTCATCGGGATCGCGCTCGGGTCGTCGCTCGCCGCGGCCGTGGGGGTGAGCGAGCTGACCAACCGCACGCAGGTGCTCAACCTCCAGTCGGCGCAGGCGGTGGTGCTGTTTTTGGTGAGCGGCGCCATGTACCTGGCGATCGCGCTGCTCGGCGGCCTGGTCGGGGGAGCCCTGGAACGGCGGCTGTCGGTGCGGTCCCGGTGAGAACGGTCGTGGGCGAGCCCGCACGGGTGCTGTTCGACGAACCGGGACCCCGCGGGCGGGCCCGGATCCGGCTGTTCACGGTGCTGGGGCTGATCGTGATCGCCGCGCTGCTCGCGCTGGCGCTGTGGCAGTTCGGCCGCAACGGCCAGCTCGGGCTCAGCCGGTGGGCCCCGTTCGTCCAGGTGTCCTACCTGTGGTTCCTCTGGCAGGGGATCGTCGGGACGATCGTCGCGACCGCGCTGGCCGCGGTGATCTCCTTCCCGCTCGGCGTGGTCCTCGCGCTCGGCAGGCTCTCGAAGCGGCGGATCCTGCGCTGGCCGGCCAAGGGTTACATCGAGCTGTTCCGGGGCATCCCGCTGCTGCTGCTGATCTACGCCTTCCTGCTGGCGCTTCCCCGGTTCGGGATCAACCTCCCGATCCTCTGGAAGCTGGTGGTGCCGATCGTCCTGGTCAACGTCGCGGTGCTGGCCGAGATCTTCCGGGCCGGGATCCTGGCGGTGGACCGCGGGCAGTACGAGGCCGCCGCCGCGATCGGGCTGCGCGAGGGCACCGCCATGCGCACGGTGATCCTTCCGCAGGCCGTCCGGCTGGTGATCCCGACACTGGTCACCCAGCTCGTCGCGCTGCTGAAGGACTCCACGCTCGGCTACGTCGTCAGCTACCCGGAGCTGATGAAGCAGGGCAACAACCTCACCGTCTACACCCACCTGCTGATCCAGACCTACCTCATCGTCGCCGCGATCTACGTCGTCGTGAACGTGGCTCTGTCGCGGCTGGCCGTGTGGCTGGAGCGCAGGCTCGGCACCCGCGTGCGCCGCAACGTCGCCCGGGCCGAACCCGCCGGAGCCGCGCCGCCGACGATGGCGTGACCGCCCGGCACATTGCAGCAAAGCCACTTTCATGCCAGCAGGTTGCGTGAACGTGGCTTTGCTGCAACGGCTGCGGGCTGATGCGCCACGGTCCCGCCGGACCGAAGTCCAGCGGGACCGTGACTGGCCGCTCGGCTCCCGGGGGGATTGGCGCCGAGCGGTTCTCTCAGGGCTCGCAGGACGGCATCGAACCGTTAACCGCGGCCTACGGGAAACCTGGACAGTTGTCAGGCTTCCCGGTCGGTGCCCGCAGCGACGAGGTGCGCGGCTCCGCGGCTGTCCGCCTGCCGGACAGGGCGGGGAAACCGGGCCGCCCAGCCGGCCCGCACGCCAGCTAAATACTGCTCTGACCAGCACTTATCGGGCCACCATGATCGACCGCAGGCTCGGGATTCCCGGCGCCGGCACATCCGGCCGGAACGACGTCGGCTCGGTCGGCGTCCCCGTCTCTCCGGCCCATCGGGCCCGTTCGCCGGCGAGACCATGTTCACCCGGTTGGGGCTCGCGTGCCTGCGGGCATCGGAGCCGCCCGTAGGGTCCGATGCCCGGTGCCTGTCGGGCCATGCTGCGGCGGTGCTTCTCCGCCGACCGCAGGTGAGCTCTACTGATCATGCGACAGACAGGTTCTGACGCCTCGACGAGGAGGAGGTCCGGATGCCGGCCGTGGATCTGATGCGCCGGGCGTTGCGCGACCCGCTGTGGGAGAGGTCGTGACCGCGGTCCGGGTGGAGCGCACGGCTCCGGTCACCACGGTGTTCCTGCACCGCCCCGCCCGCCGCAACGCCGTGGACGGGGCCACCGCCGCCGCACTCGCCGACGCGTTCCGCGCCTTCGACGCCGACGACGAGGCCGCGGTCGCCGTGCTCCACGGCGAGGGTGGCGTCTTCTGCGCAGGCGCGGACCTGACGGCCGTGGGCACCGAGCGCGGCAACCGCGTCGCCCCCGACGGCGACGGCCCGATGGGGCCGACCCGGTTGCGGCTGTCGAAGCCGGTGATCGCCGCGGTGTCCGGCTACGCCGTCGCGGGTGGGCTGGAGCTGGCTCTGTGGTGTGACCTGCGGGTCGCCGACGAGACCGCGGTGTTCGGCGTCTTCTGCCGCCGCTGGGGCGTCCCGCTGATCGACGGCGGGACGGTGCGGCTGCCCCGGCTGATCGGCACCAGCCGCGCGATGGACCTGATCCTCACCGGCCGGCCGGTCGATGCGGCGGAGGCGTTGGCGATCGGGCTGGCCAACCGCGTCGTGCCGGCGGGGGAGGCTCTCGCGGCCGCGCAGGAGCTCGCGGCGCAGCTGGCCGGGCTCCCGCAGCCGTGCCTGCGGCACGACCGGCTGTCCGTGCTCGACCAGGAGGGGCTGTCGGAGGCCGATGCGCTCGCCGTGGAGTTCGCCCACGGCCAGGTGTCGCTGGCCGCCGACGCGCTGGACGGAGCCGCCCGGTTCACGAACGGAGCCGGCCGCCACGGGACGTGACGCGGGCGCCCGAGGTTCAGGAAAGCCACTTTGCAGAACCCTCAGGGCAGGAAAGTGGCTTTCCTGAACCTGGCGGGGCGCTGCGGGGCGCCTTATTCTCCGCCGGTGCATCAGCTCGCCCAGGTCAACGTCGCGCGGTTGCGACGACCCCTGGACGACCCGTCGATGCGGGAGTTCGTGGCGGCGCTCGGGCCGGTCGAGCGGCTGGCCGCGGTCGCTCCCGGGTTCGTCTGGCGGCTGACCTCGGACGGCGTCCACGGCGTGTGTGTGCAGCCCGAGACGGGCGGCCCGATTTTCGTCAACCTGACGGTGTGGCGGGACTACGACGCGCTGCACCAGTTCGTCTACCGCAGCCCGCACGCGGGCTACCTCAAGCGACGGTCGCGCTGGTTCGACCCCACCCCGCAGCCCTCCACGGCGCTGTGGTGGGTGCCGGCCGGCTCCGAGCCCACCGTGGACGACGCCCTCCGGCGCCTGCGCCATCTCCGCGACCACGGCCCGTCGGGGCGGGCCTTCTCGCTCCGCAGGCGGTTCACCGTCGACGGCAGGCCGGTGCGCGCCGCCCGTCGGGGTGGACCGGCCCGGGTACCGGACAAAACGGACCACTGGGCCCGTACGATCGGATCATGACCCGTCGCGCGACCGCGCCCGTCCTGACCGCCCTGATCGCGCTTGTCTTCGTTGCCGGATGTGGGGGCGAGGGTTCGCAGACCGACTGCGGGCTCGACGGCTGCACGATCACCTTCCCGCGCAGCGGTGCCGCCGCCGTGTCGGTGCTGGGCATCGAGGCCAGGGTCGTCGGCGTCGAAGGGGGCACCGCGCAGCTGGAGGTCGCCGGGCAGCAGATCGCCGTACCGGTGGGCGGGGAGACCCAGGCCGAGGGCTTCACGGTCGGGGTCGAGCGGGTCACCGACGCCGAGGTCGTGGTGCGCGTCCGGCCCTGAGCGGGCTCAGCCGAGCGCGGCGTCCAACAGCTGCTCGATCGGCAGCGGACGGGCGGCCGGGTTCTTGGCCCGGTCGTCCCACCGCCGCAGGTCCATCGCGTCGGCGGCCAGCCGGTGACGCAGGAAACGCTCCACCTCGCCCCCGCTCGCTGGGCCGCCCTGCTCGGCGAGCGTGCGCACCGAGGTGGGGGAGAGCAGGGCGAGGTAGTCGGGGTCGGTGGCCACCAGGGCCCGCTTGGCCAGCACGTGCGACCCGACCAGCCAGCCGGCCTCGGCACCCAGCAGACCGGTGACGTACGCGGCGCCCGCCCGCTCGTGCGGGGCCTGCGGCAACGTGGCCTCCACGTGCGGCAGCCTGCCGACGTCGTGCAGCAACGCGGCGGCCACCAGTGCGGGACGGCTGCCCGCCGCCACGGCGAGGGTGCCGGCCTGCAGGGCGTGGGCGAGCTGGTCCACGTCCTCGCCGTCGTAGGGGAGGTCGGCCATCGCCAGCAGATCGCTGCGCATGGTGTCGCGGGTGGTCATGGAGAGCGCCCTTCTCGGTAAAGGGGGGGTCAGAACCGGTCGCGCAGCCAGATCGCCGGCAGCTCGACCAGCATCACGGTGGCGAAGATCATGATCAGGATCGTGGTGACGACGCCGAACTCCAGCACGCGTGAGGCGCTGAGCAGGTAGTAGCCGATCGCGCCCGCGCCGACGATGCCGAGCAGCGTGGCCGCGCGGATGTTCGTGTCGAGCAGGTAGAGCACGTGCGCACCACAGCGCCGCGGCCAGCAGCACGAGCAGCACGAGCACCGCGGCCGCCGTCCCCGCCGACGGCCGCGTGGCGAGCCGCTCGCGCGCCGGCGGGCGGGGCGCCGGGGCCGACGGCGCGCGGACGGCCATCAGCCTGCGGTCGCCAGCAGCGCGCTCGCATCGGCACCGACGCGGGAGTACACCGCCATCACCTGGTCGCGGTCCAGCCCCGTGGTCGGCAGGTCGAGCACGGTGCGGCCGGTCCGCAGGCCGATGATCCGGTCGCCCCAGCCGAGGGCGAGATCCACCTGGTGCAGGCTGCACACCACCGTGAGCGAGTTCTCCCGGCTGATCGTCTTGAGCAGGGTCATCACCTGCTCGGACGACTCGGGGTCCAGCGACGCCACCGGCTCGTCGGCCAGCAGCACCTCGGCCCGCTGTATCAGCGCACGGGCCACCGCCACCCGCTGCTGCTGCCCGCCGGACAGGGTGTCCGCCCGCTGGAACGCCCGGTCGGCCAGCCCCACCCGGTCGAGGTGTTCCAGCGCCTCGCGGCGCAACGCCCTCGGGTACGTCGGCAGGCCGAGGCGGGGCCCACGGAGGCGACCGAGCGCGCCGGTGCAGACGTTCTCGAGGACCGTGCGGCTGCCCACCAGGTCGAACTGCTGGAAGACGAAGCCGATGCGGCGCCGCAGCCCTCGCAGGGCACCCCCGCGGGCCGAGCCGACGTCCAGCCCGAGCACCCGCACGCTGCCCGACGTGGGCAGATGCAGGCCGTCGACGTGGCGCAGCAGGGTCGACTTCCCCGAGCCCGACAGGCCGAGCAGGACCACGACCTCACCCGCGTGCACCGTCAGGGAGACGTCGTCGAGACCGAGCACGTCCGGACCGAACTGTTTCGTGACCCCGGCGAACTCCACCACCGGCGGGGTGGCCGCGCGTCGTGTGCTGCCGTTGGTGCTGTCCCTGACCGTCACGACGTCGAGGTGCAGTTCTTGTTCTTGGTCTCGTCACAGACCTTGCGGATCGGGTCGTAGAAGGCGTTGTTCACCGGTGCGTAGCCCCACGAGCTCCCGTCGAGGGTGCAGGCCCCCGAGCAGTAGCCGTTGGCCTTCAGGTAGTCGACGTTGGCCTTGGTCTGGAAGGCCTCGGAGATCTTCGCCTGCAACGCGGGGGACAGGCTGGTGCTGATCGCGACCGGGGAGCCGGGGATGATGTCCGACTTCAGCACGGTGGTGATCTCCCCGGGCTTCAGCTGGCCCTTCTGGATGAGCGTCGTGTCGACCATCGAGTCCTCGGGGAGCACACAGCGGAGAGTGCGGTTCATACCAGGTCGGGTCTCCCTGTCCAGGTGCGCGATGCGTCGGACCGTCCGGCTGTCCGACATCACGACCGAGGCTCCGAGTCGGCGATGCTGACGGCCGGTCCCCCGGGTGGCCGGAGGCTGAACGCGCGGCAACGGTTCCGTTGTCATGCCCGCTCAACTCCCGGCTGGTCCCCTTTGCCCACCTGATCTCGACAACAGCCGGTGGGGTTCACCCAGCGACCTCCTGCCGTTCGCGCTCGTGGAGTTGTCCGGACAAGTCGGCGGGGCAGCGTCGGGTCGCGGAACGTCACCTCGGAAGGGACGTGAACGTGGGCACGACCATCACCTCGCGCGGAACGCGCTACCTGGACATCGCCGAGCAGCTCGCGACCGAGCTGGCCGACCTGCCGACAGGAGCCCGCGTCGCCGGGGAGCACGACATCACTCTGCGGTTCGGAGTCGGCAGAGCCGCGGCACGGGCGGCGCTGCAGGAACTGGAGCGGCGGTTACTGGTACGCCGGATCCAGGGCGCGGGCACCTTCGTCAACCGGCGGATCGACTACGTCATCTCCCACGACCGGCGCCCGTCATGGCACGAGACGATCGCCGCCGCGGGGGCACAGCCGCGCACGGTGGTTCTCGGTGTCGACGTGGTGGCCCTGCCGGAGGAGCCGGCGGCCCTGCTCGACCTGCCGCTCGGCACGCCCGCGCACCGGTTGCGCCGCCAGTCCTACATCGACGACCTGCTGGCGGCCACGTCGCACGAGTGGATCCCGGTCGCGACCGTCCCGGAGCTGGGCGCGGCGTTGCACGCGGCCGAGTCCGTCGACCTGGTCCTGCGCCAGGTCGGACGGGTCCAACCGGTGCGGTCGTGGAGCCGGGTGAGCCTCGACGTGCCACCTGTCGACGTGATCGTGGGCCTGCGGATGGAGTCGACGGCACCTGTGTGGCTCGTGGAGAGCCTCAGCCGGGACGCCGAGACCGGCCTCCCGGTGATGTGCAGCAGTTCATGGATGCGCGCGGACGCGCTCCGCGTGGTCGTGGAGCTCGGGGAAGGACGGGGATGAGCGGTAGGAGCACGACGCAGGACACGACATCACGACAGACACAGGAGGGGGTGCGCGAGAAACGCGCCGGGCTGCTCGCGCTGGCGGGCAGTGCCGAGCTCGTGGCCCACGACGCCGACGCGATGCGCAGGCTCGCCGACCGCGTCGTCGAACTGGGTGCGGGCCGGGTCCACCGCCACGGTGCTGCCACTGAGCTGCTCGGGAGCGCGGCTTGAGTCACGCCCGTACCGCGGTGCGGTGGACGCTCGGCGCGCCCCCGCTCGACTACGTGCTGGGCCACGTCCGGGCCGTCCTGCCGGACCGGGTCGTCGACGACGCCCGCGTCGCCGTCCGGGACGGGCGGATCGCCGAGGTCGGGCCGCATCCGCCCGGGTCGGAGGCCGATGTGGACGGGGCCGGCCTGCTGTGCGTCCCCGGCGTGGTGGACGTGCACTCCGACGGCCTGGAGCGGGAGGTGCTGCCCCGGCCGGGTGCGCGGCTGCCGTGGGAGTTCGCGATCCTGTCCTTCGAGGGCAAGCTGCGCGCCGCCGGGGTCACCACGGTCTTCCACGGCGCGTCATTCGAGGAGGGCACCTCGCCGTCCACCGTCCGCACGGTCGCGACCACGCGCGAGCTGTGCGCCGCCGTCGCGGAGCGCGGCGTCGCGGCCGTCGACCACCGCATCCTGCACCGCCTCGACGTCCGCTCCCCGGAAGGGCTGGCCGCGCTGCGGGAACGGCTCGCCGGGGCGTCCCCGGGGGACGTGCCCGCGCTGGTCTCCCACGAGGACCACACCCCGGGGCAGGGGCAGTACGCCGACCGCAGCCACTACGAGCGGTACGTGGCGGGCACCCGGGGCCTGTCCGACGGCGAGGCGCGCGACCACGTGGACCGGCTGATCATCGAGCGGGACGACCGGCTGCCGATCCGCGCGGAGGCCCTCGACTGGCTGGGTGGGCTCGCGCGGTCGGGAGCGATCCGGCTGCTCGGGCACGACCCGGCGAGCGCCGCGGAGATCGACGACCTGGTGGCGAGGGGCGGGGCGGTGGCCGAGTTCCCGACCACCCTGGAGGCCGCGGCGGCGGCCCGGGAGCGGGGCCTGCCGGTGGTCGCCGGTGCGCCCAACGTCCTGCGTGGCCGGTCGCACGCCGGCAACGTGTCGGGCGGCGAGCTCGCGGCCCGCGGCCTGCTCACCGCGCTGGCGTCGGACTACCTCCCGTCCGGCCTCGTCCCGGCCGCGTTCCTGCTCGCCGCGCGCGGCGTGGTCTCGCTGCCTGCCGCGGTGGCGCTGGTGACGGCGGGGCCTGCGGAGGTGGCGGGGCTCACCGACCGCGGCCGGCTCGGCGCCGGCGTGCGGGCCGACCTCGTGCTGGTCGAGCCGGGGGAACCGTGGCCGGTGATCCGGTCGGTGCTGCGCGCGGAGACGCTCTGACCGGCACCGCCCACACCCGGAGGCCACCGTGCACACGTCAGGACGTGTGCACGGTGGCCGTCCGGTGTGCACGGTCGTCCTAGGATCCGCGGGTGCCCTCGATCACGCGCCCGCGCCCGCAGGGCCCCGACCGTCGCGCTGCCGTCGAGGCCCAGGTGCTGGCCGCCACCGAGAAGCTGCTCGTCGAGGGCGTCCCGTTCACCGAGCTCGGCGTGCAGCGCATCGCCACCGAGGCGGGCATCGCGCGCTCGACGTTCTACCTCTACTTCCGCGACAAGACGGAGCTGCTGGTACGGCTCGCAGAGTCGCTCAAGGAGCAGTTGTTCGACCTCGGGGAGGACTGGCGCCCGACGGGACCGGGCGGCGGCCCGGACGGGCTCGCCGCGCTGTTCGAGCGCATGATCCGCTACTACCGCGACCACGGCGCGGTGCTCGCCGCGATCAGCGAGACGGCCGCCTACGACACGGTCGTGCGGGACTACTGGACCGAGGAGATCAGCCGGTTCGCCGAGCGGGCGGTGGCGCGCCTGCAGGAGGAGCGGGAGGCCGGCCGGCTGGCGCCGGACGTCGACCCGGCGGTCGCGGGCTGGACGCTCGCGGTGGGCGGTGCGCAGGTGATCGCCCGGCACGTCGTGGGCGGTGATCCGAGCGCCGACGCGGTGATCGCGCGGGAGCTCGCCCTCTCGCAGTGGCACGGGGTGTACCGCCGCCCGGCTGGCTGACCGCGCCGGACGCGCGCGCAACGGGCGACTCGCGGGGCCGGGACGGGCGACTCGCGGGGCCGGGACGGGCGACTCGCGGGAGTGCGGGTCAGGCGGCGTCTGTCCGGGAGCGGAGCTCCGCGACCCGCTGTTCCACCTCGGCGGCGGAGAGGGTGCCGCGACGGTCCGCGCCGACGGGCACGGCGGCGGCCACGACGGAGTCGGCGAAGAGGTCGATCCGGCTGACCGTCTGTGCGTTCAGCGCCCGCTCCTCGCCCGCCGGGACGAGCGCGTCGGACACGTACGACGTGGCCCCGCCGGTCCACACCGGGACGCCGGCCACCGCGCCTGCGCTGACGAGGTGGGTGTGGCCGGCGAGCACGATGCGCACGTCGGTGCCGGACAGGACCGCGCCGAGGGTGGTGCGGCGCTGCAGTTCGATGGCCGCGGACAGCCGCGACGGGGACGGCAGCGGCGGATGGTGCAGTGCCGGCCGGCGCGGGCTCGGTCAGCTCGGCCTCCAGCCACGCGAGCTGGTCCGGGGTGAGCTCACCGTGGGCGTGCCCGGGCACGGTGCTGTCCAGCACGACGATCCGCAGGTCGCCGATCCGGGTCACGTGGTCGAGCGGGGCCGTGTCGGCCGGTCCGCCGGTGGGGCGGATGCCCAGCAGGTGGGTCCGCAGTGCGGCGCGGTCGTCGTGGTTGCCCATGACGAACAGCGCGGGCGCCCCGAGGCGTGCGGCCACCGGCTCGACGAGCGCGCGGAGCCGCTCGTAGGCGGCGGGCTCGCCCTTGTCGGTGAGGTCGCCGGTGAACAGCAGCGCGCTCGGTGCCACCCCCGACTCCTCCACCGCGGCCAGGGCGCGGGTGAGCGCTTCGGCCGGGTCGATCGCGTAGCGGACGCCGTCGGCCACGAGATGCAGGTCGGTGAACTGGATCAGCGTGTGCTCGGGCGCGGGCGTCACGGCGTCGATCCTCGATCGCGCCGGCGAGCGGGGACAAGCGACTCCGGGTGAACTCCCGGCGTCCGCCACGTGCACCGCGACAGGCGCCGGCAGTGCCGTCGGCGCTAGGGCTCCGCTTGTGCCCAGCGCTCGACGAGCACCTCGTCACCGACCGAGAGCTTGCCCGGCCGCAGCACGGCGAACTTCGCGCCGAAGGTCACCCCGCCCCCCTCGGCGCGGCGGTAGCCGGCCAGCGTGCGCAGGGGCTCCGGGCCCACCCGGACTCCGGTCTCCTGGTCCACCGTCGTGACGGCGCACCGGACGGCGAGCTTGGCGTAGCCGAGCAGCGCGTCCCCGATCGCGACCTGGCGGGCCCGATCCTCGGTGTGCGGCTCGTCCCACCCGTCGACCACGATGTTGGGCCGGAACCTGTTCATCGGCACCGGCTCCCCACCCAGCTCGACGAGCCGCGCGTGCAGCAGGTCCAGGGACGCGACGCTGGTCATGAGCAGTGCGGAGCTGTCGGCGTAGCCCGCCGTGCCCGGGGTCTCCCCGCCGGTCACGCGGTCGTGGTCGGGCGGCACCCGCACCAGCCGGCTCGGGGCAGCGAGCAGCGCCGTCAACCACTCGGCGGCCCGCTCGCCCTGGTCGATGCCCGCGTAGGGCACGCCGAACAGATCGACCGCGTTGCGCGGCCCCTCGGTGCGCACCTCGACGGGCAGCGCGTCCATGCCGGGGGCGCGGAGCGTGAGCAGGTCGAGGTCGCCGTCGACCTCCGGCCGGATCTGGGCGAGGCGCGGATCCCGCCGCTGCGAGCGGAAGACGCCGTCGGCGTCGACGATCATGAAGGACCGGTCGTGGGCGAGCCCGGCGGCGGTCAGGGCGGACTCGCACGCCGCCGTGCCGGCACAGCCCTTGATCGGATAGTGCAGTAGCGACGCGACCCTGGCCACCCCGACCACGCTACCGTCGCCCAGCCACCGGGACCTGCGCCCACACGAGGAACGACCGGCGGGTGCGCTCGCCCGCGGCCGGTGCCGTCATCTGGGTGCGCGCCGCGACGAAACCGGCCTCGGCCGCGATCCCGGCCGCGGCCCGATCATCGGCGGGGATGGTCAGGTGGCTCTCGACCAGGCGGCGGAACTCGGGTGACGGGTGGAAGTCGGCCGCCATCGGCACGCTGAACGCCACCTGTCCGCCGGGGCGCAGCACGCGCCGCCACTCGCGCACCGCGTCCCGGCCGACGAGGTGCAGCGCCGAGGCGCAGAGCACGACGTCGGCCGCGCCGTCACCGAGATCGAGCGGCACCGCCGGTGCGTGCCGCCACTCGATCCGGCCGTCGGGATCGTCGCGCCCGGCCTTGGCCCGCGCCCGTTCGAGCATGCCCCGTGAGACGTCCACGCCCACCACGCGGCGCGCATCGAGCAGGGCCACGGCGGCGAACGCGGCGAACCCGGTGCCGGTCGCCACGTCGACGACCAGGGCCGGTGGGGGATCCGGCTGCAGGCCGCGCACCAGCTGGTCGGCGATCGTGACGTGGTGCAGGTCGTCGTCGTAGGTGGGGGCGGAAGCGTCGAAGGCGGCGGCCATCTCGGTCACCGCCGGGATCGTAGGTGACCATCGGGATCATGGTCGCCCGATATCCTGCGCCGATGTCGTCCGTACGGATCGAGACCGTCACCCTCGACGAGCCCGCGGTCCGCGAGCTGATCGGTGAGCTCGACGCCGAGTTGCACGACATGTACCCGGAGGAGGGCGCGGTCCACGACCGGCTCGACCCGGCCGAGGTGGCGCCGGGCCACGGGGTGCTCCTCGTTGCGGTCGACGACTCGACGGGCCACATGCTCGGCTGCGGAGCCGTGCGGCTGCGCGAGCCCGGCGTCGGCGAGATCAAGCGGATGTACGTCCGGCCGCAGGCACGCGGCCGCGGGGTCGGCCGGGCACTGCTGGCTGCGCTCGAGGCGGAGGCGGCGGCGCTGTTCGCCGACCGGGTGGTGCTGGAGACCGGTGCGCGACAGGTCGAGGCCGTCGGGCTCTATCGGCACGCCGGGTACGTCGAGATCGAGTGCTTCGGGGAGTACGCCGACTCGCCGCTGAGCCTCTGCATGGCCCGCACGCTCGGGTAGGCCGGTCCGGTCGGGGGTCCTGTCGGTGCCTCGTGCTCCACTGGGGCAGGGAGGTGATGACCGTGTCATTCGTCCACGGGCACGCGCGGGCCACCGGTTGGGTGATGGCCCATGTCCGGCGCCCCACCACCGCCGAGGACGGTCAGCTTCCGCTGCTCGCCGCGGTGCCGCTGCCGCGCCCTGCGGACGCGGAGGAACCCGCGGAGCCCGACCCGCAGGCGCCCGGCGCGGCCCGGAAGTCCGTTGTCGCACGAGCTGAGCTGCCGGCGCCGGGGGAACGGCATGCTCGCCCGGTAGGGGGCGGGCGAGCATGCCGTAGCTCGTCAGCTCGCGCCGGCCACCGCTGAGGCCTGCGGCGCGGGGAATCCCCCGACCGCCTGCTCGAAGGTGTGGGCCACGCGCAGCACGGTGGCGTCGTCGAACCGCTTCCCGATGATCATCATCCCGGTCGGGAGGCCGTTGGCCTGCCCGGCGGGCACGCTGCACGCCGGGTGCCCCGAGACGTCCAGCGGCGCGCAGTTCGTCACCATCTCCAGCGCCCGCACGATCTGCTCCTCGCGCGGGGCGTCCTCGGCCGGGATGAGCGAGGCCTGGATCGGCGTGGTGGGCATGACCAGCACGTCGTAGCGGGCCAGCGCCTCGTCGTAGGCCGCTCGCAGCCGGGGGGCCAGGTTGCGCGCCATGGCGTAGTGCTTGCCCCGGTAGCGGTCGAGCGCGTAGCGGCCGGAGAGCAGCACGAGCTTGACGGTCTCGGAGAACTGGCTGCCGTCCGCACGCCACTTGTTGCCGTAGAACTCGATGAGCTCGGGGTCGTAGCGGCCCTGCCAGTTCAGGCCGTAGCCGTTGCCGTCCACCATCTGTGCCGTGGCGCCCTCGATGGAGATGACGTCCCAGATCTTCAGGCCGTGCAGGTGCCAGGGGATCGAGACGTCCTCGACGGTGAGGCCGGCCTCGCGCAGCGTCTCGGCCGCAGCGCGCACCGCGTCGTCCACATCGGGTTCGGAGCCTGGGTGGCCGAAGCCCTCGCCGACCACACCGACCCGCAACCCCTCAGCGGACCGGGAAAGTGCCGCGACGTAGTCCTGGACGACGAGGTCACCCGGCTGGCGCGGGTCGTGCCCGTCGGGTCCGGCGATGACGCCGAGCAGCAGCGCGGCGTCGGCCACCGTGCGGGTCATGGGGCCGACGTGGTCGATCGTCTGCTCGATCGGGAACGCGCCGGTGTAGGGCACCAGACCGTGGGTGGGCTTGTGCCCGACAATCCCGCTGAAGGAGGCGGGCATGCGGATGGAGCCGCCCTGGTCGCCCCCCGTGGCGAAGTCGACCACACCGGACGCGACGAGTGCGGCACTTCCGCTGGACGACCCGCCCGACGACCGGCTGGTGTCCCACGGGTTCTGCACCGGGCCGGTGCGCGAGGTGTGTGAGCCACCGGAGAAGCAGAGGTCCTCGCAGACGGCCTTGCCGGCGATCGTGGCGCCGGCGGCGAGCATCCGGGACACGATCGTGGCGTCCCGGGACGGGACGAAGCCCTCCAGGGTGGTGGAGCCGTTCATCATCGGCACGCCGGCCACTGCGGTGTTGTCCTTGACCGCCACGGTGCGGCCGGCGAGCGGGCCCTCGCTGCTCTCGGTGATGTTGCAGGTGACGTACCAGGCGTTCAGCGGGTTGTCCGCGGCCTCGGGCCGCGCCCACGCCCGGTCGGGCGCGACGGGCTCCACCTGCGCGTGGAGCGCCTCGACGGCGTCCCACGACGCGAGCACCCCGTGCACCAGCGGGGCGAACGACTCGACGTCGGCGTCGGTCAGGCCCAGGCCGTAGCCGACGGCCACCTCGGCGATCTCCGACTGGTCAGGGGGCTCAAGGGGCATCGTGTGTCTCCTCGCGGTCGGTGGCCCACGCACCGTAACGAGCGGGAGATCGACATGTCTACGACAGTTGGCACGTTGATCAGGCGGGGGTCGGGCAGCCGACCGTCACCGCGGGAGGTCCACGAGGAAGCCACCGGTCGTGGCCTCGGCCAGGAACATGCGCTGCGGCTCCTGGCCCACGGCGGCCTCGCCGCGCGGGAAGTCCTCCCGGCTGTAGCGCAGCTCGCGCGCCGTGGCGCCGAGGTGGTCGGCGCCCGCCCGCCGGACGGCCGCCGCGTAGCGGTGCATCGCCTCGTACACCGACTCGGAGATGCTCGAGACCGGCGGCGCGAACTGCCCGAACGTGGTGCGGTAGCGCTGCAGGAACGCCTCGTTGACGGGGCCGGGGAGCTGTTCGAAGTAGCCGGAGACGCCCCACATCCCGGCCGCGGCGTCGTCGCCGATGCGCTCGCGGGTGGGCTCGTCGAGGGCGAGGGCGAGCGACCGGCACCGGTCGCGGACACCCATCGCGTGGCACTGCCGCTCGAAGTGCACGAGGTCGGCGCCCACGAAGGAGGACAGCACGACGTCCGCCCCCGACTGCAGGACGCTCTCGATCAGCGGCGCGAAGTCGCGGGTGCCCAGCGGCGCGAAGTTCTCCCCCACCACGGTGCCGCCGTCGTCGGCCAGCACCCGCCGCGCGGTCGTGTGCACCGCGCGCGGCCACACGTAGTCGTTGCCGGCGAGGAACCAGCGCCGCCCGCCCGCCATCTGCATCATCGGGGCCGCCGCGGCACGCAGCTGGTGCTCGGGGCGTTCCCCGAGCTGGACGCGCAGGCCGCCGTCGAGGCCACCCTCGTTCATGACCGGCTGCACCATCAGCACGCCGGAGTCGCGCAGCTCGTGCGCGGCGCGGGAGAAGGTGGCCGACGTCGTGCTCGCCATGATCACCCGGCAGCCCGCGTGCACCAGCCGCCACGCCTCGATGGTGCCGAGCCGGGGGTCGGTGGCGTCGTCCCCGACCATGAGCCGCATCGGTCTGCCGTCGATGCCGCCGTCGGCGTTGATCTCCTCGACGGCCATGGCCGCGAGGTTCTCGGTGGCCGAGGCGAACACGCTGGCGGAGCCGGACTTGCTCGTCAGGAGGCCCACCGGATGGGTGCCCGCCACGGGCCCGTCGGGCACGGGGAAGCCGCGGCGGCGCATCAGCCAGTGCAGACCGGCGTCGTCGAGGTCGGCGATCAGGCGCACCCTGGTGCCGCCGCCGTTCGGGTCGATGTGCACGCGCAGGCGGCCCCGCCACGGCTGGTCGTGCCGGATCTCGATGCGCGACGGAGAGCGGACGGCGGAGATCCGGCCGAGGATCTCCACGGGCCCGGAGGCCGCGCCGAACATCGGCGCGTTCAACGTGACGACCGCGCCCACCCCGACCCGGTCGCACACGGCATCGAAGACCCATCCCGCACCCGTGCCCGCGCCGAACAGGGCGAACACCGCCTCGGGCGGTGCGTCGACGTGCTGTTCGGCCGTGAGGGCGAGCCGGCTCATCACATGGCTCTGCGAACGGGCCCGTCAGCGGCGGTACCGGTGCCGGCGTCGTTCGCCGCGCCCTGTTCCGCGGCGGCCTTGGTGGCGTCGAGCGACCCCTGGAACAGCTCCTGCAGCAGCTGGATCACTTCCTGCGCGGGGCCGGTGGCGTCCACGGAGTAGTAGCGGAAGCGGCCGGTGCGGCGCTCGGTGATGAGGCCTGCGGTGCGCAGCACGCGGAGGTGGCTGGACACGGCGGTGCGTCCCACCCGGTTGATGTGCTCGGACAGCTCGCCCGCGCTGCACTCGTCGCGCTGGGCCAAGAGCGTCAGGATCTCGCGGCGAACCGGATCCGCGAGGGCGTCGAACGCCGCGTCAGCACCCATCTCGGTCGTCCCCCCTGGCCACTGCCGCACCCCCTGAGCGGTCCCCTGATCCGGTGCCGAGGAGCGAGCGTCCGTCGGCCCCGCGGGATGAGAGTAGCCCGATCGGGTCCCGGTGGCCTCCTCCGGCGGCGGCTGAGCCGGTCGTCGGTGGTCTCTCAGCGTTCGACGAGCTGGAACCGGCCGCCCTGGTCGTCGGTGCACTCGGCCGCCCTCCCGAACGGGCGCCGCTCGGGTCCGGCGCCGGTGCCGCCAGCGGCCCGGACGGCCTGCACCGCGGCGGCGAGATCCGGGACGGCGAACGACGGCACCACCACGGCGGGTTCGGACCGCCCGCCCCAGATCGACGTGCGGGGCCGCGGCTCACCCGCCGCCGTGCGGACGTTCCACCCGTTGGCGACGCGGGCGGGCACGAACCCCCAGCCGAGGACCGTGCCGTAGAAGGCCCTGGCCCGGCCGGCGTCGGGCACCCGGAGCACGAGATGGGCGATCGCGTCGTCCGACCCGGGCACGGGTCCGGGCGGCCCGCTCCGGAGCGCGAAGGGCACCCCCAGGTCGTCCACGCAGTCCGTGACGCGGCCGGGGGGCTGGTCGGCCGGTTCGCCCGCCGTGCCGCCCGCCGCGCGGACCACCGCGACGGCGGCGTCCACGTCGGGCACGGCGAAGCAGAGCATGAGCGTGCTCCGGTCGTGGCCGCCGGACAGCCCCAGCCGGGCGCCCGCGCTCGTCACCCGGCGGTGCTGCGGCCCGGAGCCCGGCTCCACCGTCCAGCCGAGTACGGCGGCGTAGAAGCGTTCGGCGCGCTCGACGTCGGCCGTCCACAGCGAGGCGTGGACGATGTCGCCGGTGCGCGGTCTCGCCGGTTCCCGCGACACCATCCACCGGTGCCCGAACGGGTCGAGCACGACGCCGCCGCGGCCGTAGGGCGAGTCGGTGACAGGACGCTCCAGCACGCCACCGGCCGCGAGCGCACGATCGACCACCGCGTCGGGGTCGGTGACCTCGAGGCGCAGCGACTGGGTGGAACCACCGCGGGTCACCGGGGCCAGCAGATCCAGCTCCGGGAACTCGTCGGCCATCATCAGCACGCTGTCGCCGAGCACGACCTCGACGTGGCCGATGCGGCCGTCCGGCATCAGGACCGGCTCGCCGCGGCGCGCCGCCCCGAACGCGCCGATGTAGAACTCCACGGCGGCGCGCGCATCCGACACCGCGAGGTAGGGGGTGACGGTGTGCAGCGGCAGGACCGCGGCGGCCGTCGCGGTGCCGGTCGTGGCGTCGGTCGTGGCGTCGCCGACGGTGGTGTCGGTGGTGGAGGCAGGCTCGGGGGTGGTCGGCTCGGCGATGGTCGCCCCGGTGGCGGTCACGGTGTCGTCCGGCCGGTCCAGCACCGCGCGCTCTACGCGGACGCGCAGGCCGTCGGCGAACTCCGGGTCGGGGGTGGCCGGGGCGTCGGGGATGCGGAGGGCGTCGAAGGCGTCGGTCATCGCGGGCCGCCCTCCCCGCGGATGGAGTAGCTGCGGCGGAACGCCGTCCGGGCCCTGACGAGCAGTGCCTCGGTGGCGTGCACGCTGCGTCCCAGCACCTGTGCGACCTCCGGCACCGGCAGCCCGTCGAGGTAGCGCAGGGTCAGCACGGCTCGATGGGTGCCGGACTGCGCGTCCAGCACCTCGTGCGCGAGCATCGCGTCGAGCCGTTCGTCCCACGGGTCGTCCACCGGCGTCGGTCCGCCGTCGACGGACCGCAGGTTCCGTTGCTCGCGTTCGGCCGC
Organism: Pseudonocardia xinjiangensis; assembly: GCF_012911925.1. GTDB lineage: Bacteria > Actinomycetota > Actinomycetes > Mycobacteriales > Pseudonocardiaceae > Pseudonocardia > Pseudonocardia xinjiangensis. The sequence goes on from NZ_JAAXKY010000011.1 coordinate 39,535, forward strand.
GCGCCAGTGGTCCGCGAGCTTGTGCCGGGCGATGCCCACGAGCCATGCCGTGCTGGGCGTGGGGGGCCGGTCGCCGAGGCAGGCGGCGACGGCGCTCAGGAACGTCTCGGCCGTCAGGTCCTCGGCGAGGGCCTGCCAGCCGCAGCGGGCGAGCAGATACCCGTAGACCTCGGGGAGCGCCTCGTCGTACAGATCGAGCAGCGCGGAACCGGCGTCCGGCCGGGTCCTCCCGCTGCTCTCCTGCACACCTCATACATCGGCCGAAGCGCCGGTTCTCCGACGGCGTTTCACCCCATCGGAGCAGCTAGAAGAGGCGACTCGCGTGCGCAGAACGGGCGACTCGCGGGTCAGACGGACGTGAGGAACTCGGCGAACACCGCCAGCCACTTCTCCCGGGAGTCGAGGTGGGGGCCGTGCCCCGCGCCGTCGAAGATCTCGGTCCGCACCACCCCGCCTGCGTCCGCGTAGCGCTCCAGCACCTCCTGGATCTGGGTCACCATCGGCTGCGGGGGGAACACGTCCGGCCCGGGCCATCCCGGGACGGCCCCCGACGCGCCGAGGGTGCCCAGCTCCAGCGGCGATCCGTCGGCCACCACGAGGTCGGCGCTGCCGTGCGTCCACAGGACGGGCGGTTTGGGGTCGAGGTCGACGAGGCCCGTCCAGTCGCAGTACTTCGGCGACAGGGCGTTGATGAGACCGGACGTGCCCGGCGCCATGCCCGGCCAGTTCGGCGAGGCGGTGGAGTCGCCCGGGTAGTTGGCGTCCCCGGTGACGGTCTTCAGGATCTCCGCGACGAGCAGGTCCTCGCGTTCCGGCAGCTCCCGGTGGGTCGGGGCGAAGTAGAAGGTGTTCAGCACGTTGCGGATGGAGAAGGGGCTCTCGGCCGAGTCGTCGCCCGCGGCGATGCGCCGCACGATCTCCCGCTCGACGGTGCCGCCGCCGGACCCGGCGAAGTCGGGGAAGCACGGTGTGCCGTCGGCGCGGACACCCCCGTAGCCGTAGGGCGGCACGGGGTCGAGGAACGTCAGCGACGCGACCGGCCGGTCCATCGCGTACCGGGCGATCGCCGCGCCCGCCGTCGACCAGCCCACGAGATGCGGGGGCCGGTCGATCCGCAGGGCCCGGGTGAGCGCGGCGAGGTCGTCCGCCCAGTCGCCGAGGCCACGGGTGGCGTCCACCGGAGCGGGTTCGGAGTCGCCGAAGCCGCGCATGTCCGGGGCGATGACGCGGTACTGCGGCAGCTCCGGCATCAGGTGCTCGAAGAAACGGCCGGTGGAGAGGTTGCCGTGCACCATGAGGATCGGCACGGCATCGGCCGGGCCCGACTCCAGGTAGTGCATCCGGATGCGGTCGGTGTCGACGCTCGCGGAACGGACGCCGGGGAGCAGCGGCACCGGGGACATGGTCATGACCGGATGCTCGTCGGTCCCGACCGCCCCGGCAAGGTCGGGAGCGGCCGGCGGGGAGGGCAGCCGGTCGTGTCAGGCTTGTGCCCACTGCCGTGGACGACCGCGGTGGTGCGAGAACGGGAGGTGGCAGGTGCAGGATCGGCTCCGGGTCGCGGTGGCGACACCCCTGAGCGAGGAGCTGTGCGGGCTGATCGAGCAGCGGGAACCGCGCATCGAGCTGGTGCGCGACCAGGAGCTGCTGCCGCCCGTCCGGTACCCGGCCGACCACTCCGGCGACCCGTCGTTCGTCCGCACCCCGGAGCAGCAGGAGCGCTTCGAGAAGATGCTGGCCGAGGCGGAGGCGCTCTACGGGATCCCGGACGACAAGCCCGCCGAGCTGCGCCGGGCCGTCGAGGCCAACCCCGGCCTGCGGTGGGTGCAGACGATGGCCGCCGGAGGCGGTGCCCACGTGAAGGCGGCCGGCCTCACCCAGGAGCAGCTCGACCGCGTCACGTTCACGACGTCGGCGGGGGTCCACGCGGCCCCGCTCACGGAGTTCGCTCTCCTCGGGTTGCTGGCCGGGGCGAAGAACCTGCCGAAGCTGCTCGCCGACAAGGCCTCACGCCGGTGGGACCGCTGGCCGATGGGTCAGCTGCGCGAGCAGACCGTGCTGGTTGTCGGGCTCGGCGGGATCGGCAGCGAGGTGGCCAGGGTGCTCGCGGCGCTTGGCGCCACGGTGATCGGCACGAGCAGGCGCGGCGAACCCGTCGACGGCGTCGACGAGCTGGTGCACCCCGACGAGCTCGCCGCCGTCGTCCCGCGGGTCGACGCCGTCGTCGTCACCCTGCCCGGCACGGCGGCCACGGAGAAGCTGGTGAGCGCCGAGGTGCTCGCCGCCGTCCGGCCCGCTACCACGCTGGTCAACGTCGGGCGGGGCACGGTGATCGACGAGGAGGCGCTGGTCGAGGCACTGGGCGACGGGCGCATCGGCTTCGCGGCGCTCGACGTGTTCGCCGCCGAGCCCCTCGACCCGGCGAGCCCGCTGTGGGACCTGCCGAACGTGCTGATCAGCCCGCACACCGCCACTCTGACGCCGGCCGAGGACCGCCGCATCGCCGAGCTCTTCGCCGAGAACGCCGGCCGGCTGCTCGACGGGCGGCCGCTGCGCAACGTCGTCAACACCGTCGAGTTCTACTAGCCGCTCCCGGGCCCGGCCGAGGGCCGCCGTGAGCATCCGGCCCCGGCCGCGTACCCCCTGTGCGTCGCTCTCGACCCTCTGACCGGCGGTTTGTCCCCGTTGTCGGGCTCGGCCGGGAGCCCCGTGCGCGACGTGGCGCTGAACACCCCCGTGCAGTCGTCCTCCCGATTGAGGTTTGCGTGGTGATAGCGCAGAGTGACAAGTCACTCGTCTGAGGGGTCTTTCCGTTCGTTCTCGGGCGGAACTGGGGGGCATGCGTGCGCAGAATCGTGACGGTCATGGCGGCTGCCGGCCTCGTGCTGGTCGGCGCGGTCATTGCGCCCACTGCGCATCCCGGTCTCGCGGGCACGGCCATAGCGGTTCCTGCGGCGGAGGTCGCGCCCGTCGCCGATCCCGAGCCCGACTACACGCCTCCGCCCGTGGCGTGGGGTCCCTGCTCCGCGGCGCAGCTGCAGGCCGTCTCGGCGCAGTGCGGGTTCGTCGAGGTGCCGCTCGACTACTCGGCACCCCAGCAGGCGAAGATCAAGCTCGCGGTGTCGATGGTGAAGCACACCACCCCGCAGGCCCAGTACCAGGGCGTCATGCTGGTCAACCCCGGCGGGCCGGGCGGCTCCGGGTTCGGGCTCTCCCTCCTCGGCTCCGCGGTGCCGGACAACGTCGGCGCGAGCTACGACTGGGTCGGGTTCGATCCGCGCGGTGTGGGGTCGAGCCAGCCGGCACTCAGCTGCGTCCCCGACTACGCCGGCTACAACCGCCCGGACTACGACCCGGACACCCCCGGCAGCGAGGCCGCGTGGCTGAAACGGGCCGAGTCCTACGCGAAGGCGTGTGGCGCGAAGAACGGCGATCTCCTCAACCACATCACCACCGTCGACTCCGCCGACGACATGGAGAGCATCCGGAAGGCGCTCGGCGCCGACCAGATCAACTACTACGGCTTCTCCTACGGCACCTATCTCGGCCAGGTGTACGCCACGCTGTTCCCGGACCGGGTGCGGCGGATGGTGCTCGACAGCGTGGTCGACGAGCGGAACGTCTGGTACCAGGCCAACCTCCAGCAGGACGTCGCGTTCGAGCGCAACATCCAGATCTTCTTCGACTGGATCGCCAAGAACGACGGCGTCTACCGGCTGGGCAACAGCGGCGAGGACGTCGAGAAGCTCTTCTACAGCCAGAAGGAGAAGCTGCGCCAGAAGCCGGCCGGCGGGCTGATCGGCCCGTCCGAGCTGACCGACCTCTTCCTCGGCGCCGGCTACGACGTCCGCAACTGGGAGAACGTCGCGAGTGCCTTCTCCCAGTGGGTCAACGGCGGTGACGCCGCGGGGCTCAAGACCGTCTACAGCGGGTCGGCGTCGACGACCGACGACAACAACTACGCCGTCTACCTCGCCGTGCAGTGCACCGACACGCAGTGGCCCACCGACTGGAACCAGTGGCGCGAGGACAACGCGAAGGTCGCCGTGCAGGCGCCCTTCGAGACCTGGGCCAACGCCTGGTACAACGCGCCGTGCGCCTTCTGGCCCGCGAAGCCGGCCAAGCCGGTACAGGTCGACGGCAGCAAGGTGAAGAGCCTGTTGCTGATCGACGAGACGCTCGACGGTGCCACGCCGTTCGAGGGCAGCCTCCAGGCCCGCCGGCTGTTCCCGAACTCCGCGCTGGTCGAGGGGGTGGGGGGCACCACGCACGCGGCGTCGCTCTCGGGTGACCAGTGCGTGGACGGCCACGTCGCGGACTACCTCGGCAAGGGAACGCTGCCCAAGCGGGTGCCGGGAGACGGTTCCGACGCGCAGTGCGACCCGCTCCCGCAGCCGACCCCCACGGCGCTGGTGGCGGCGGGCCCGGCCTAGGGCCTGTCTGAAGTCGTGATCATTGGAGGCTGCGCATCCAGATCACTGCTCCTCGCAAATGGAGGCCGGCGAGGTAGCTCTTGGGTGTTTTGATCCTCACAGTCGTAGCGGGTCGCGATGCCGCGCCGCGGCTTTCAGCTTGTTGATTAGGCGCTCGACAGTGTTGCGATCTTTGTGGAGCGCGGCGTCGTGGCTGACCGGGCGGCCTCCGGCACTCCCCTTCTCCTTGCGGTTGGCGACCTGGTCGGCCTTCTCCGGGATCACCGCCTTGATGTTCCGTCTGCGCAGGTAAGCGCGGTTGGCGCGGGAGGAGTACGCCTTGTCGCCGGCGACCGCGTCGGGTCGGGTGCGGGGGCGGCCGACCGGGCCTCGGACCTTGACCTGGGAACTCACAGACGATGAGTGGGAGTCGATCGAGCCGTTCCTGCCGATAGGCACGTCCGGCCCGTATCCGGAGCATCTGCGGGAGCAGTTCGAGGGCGTGATCTGGAAGTTCCGCTCGGGTGCCCGGTGGCGGGAGAGCCATCCCCGTCCTCTGTCAGCTGCCCAGTGTCACTGAATTCTTGGGCGTGTCACCGAGGTCTCAGCGGTGGAACCTCGGCTCGGGTCGCAAGCTCAGGTCAGGAGCAGGCCGACGCCGATCAGCAGGGCGGTACAGGCCAGGGCCGCGACGACCAGGACGGTGCGCTTGCTTCCACCGCGGAGGCGGAGCGCGAGGGCCAGCGGGCCGATCGGAGGAGTCTTGTTGTCCATGTCTGTCTCCCTGATGATCTGGGTGATCTTTAGATGAAATCGGCTGTTCAGGGGGCGTCTTGTCGCAGGGCATCCCGCAGTCGCAGTAGTTCGCGTCGGCGGCGCCGCGCCCGTGCCAGGGTGAGCATCGCGGCGGCGGTGAAGACGACTCCGCCCGCGGCGGTGGCCACCAGGTCGGTGGTACTGCCGCGGACTGCAGCCAGCGCCACCCCGGCCAGGGCGGTCACCACGGTCGCCGCCAGTGCGATCCGGGCAGACAGCACCCGGTCCCGGGCGAACAGCGGCCGACGCCTGCTCAGCACCCAGCCGGCGAAGACGGCCCAGGCCAGCCCGATGGCGATCAGTCCGGCGTAGACGGCCTGGGTACGCGTCGGCAGAGCATTCGGCTCGGTGGCCCACAGCACCGCGATCATGGCCGCGCCGCATCCCCCGGCCAGGCCCACTGCCACGTGGCGCAGCCTGGACCGCAGTGACACCTCTGTGGCCAGCGTGCGCTCCAGTTGCTCGGGCACATCCCGCTGCGCTGCGCGGCTCTGCTCGCTCATGCCTCGTATCCCTTCTCGGCAAGGAGGTTGCGCAGCATGCGCCGGGCGCGGTGCAGCCTGCTCTTGACCGTGCCGGCCGGTACGCCAAGCACCTCCGCGCAGGAAGCCAGTGGCAGGTCCTCCAGGTGGAGGAGGATCAGCACCTTGCGCTCCAAGGGCGGCAGAGCAGCAAGACCTGCCTCGATCTGCATCGTGGTGAGCACGCCGCTGAGCTCGTCGTCGGCGACGACAGTCGTGGCTTCCTCCATGGCCGTCTCCGGAGCCTTGTACGTTTGCCGCAGATGGTCAGTGACTGTGCGCCGGGCGATGGTGAACAGCCAGGGGGCGAACCGCTCCGGCTGCCGCAGCCGCGGCAGGCCGCGCACCACAGCGACCCACGCCTCCTGAGCAAGATCGTCCGCGAGGTGCGGAGAGCCGACCATGCCTCGGACATAGCGCCACAGCACGGGGTGCCACATGGCCACCAGTTCGCGGAACGCCTCCCGCTCCCCAAGCTGGCAGCGCACCACCAGCAACCCGTCGTTGCCCACCACACCTCCCTGCTCTGCACCATCCGTCACACAGGCAGTCGGCATTCCGGGCGGAAAGGTTCACGGAATCCTGAGCATGCGGTCGAAACGCCGGTCGTAAGAGGAATCTCACCCCTTGATCTCGACTTCAGACAGGCCCTGGGTGCGCCCAGGTGTACCCGGCCCCACACGCCGCTCGGCCCGGTCCCGTACCGGGCGGGCGGACACTGGAGTGATGGGACTGATCGACACCGCCGGCATCCACCATCTCCGGCTCACCGTCACCGACCTGGAGCGCTCGCAGGAGTTCTACTCCGATGTGCTCGGTTTCGAGGTGGTCGCGAAGTCGGACGGCAGCCCGGACGATCCCGCGGTGCTGCGGGATCCGAGCCGGCTCTACGGCGGTGTCGTGTTCCGGGCCCACGGGATGCTGTTCGGGCTGCGGCCCGTGGCGTCGGGCACCGACCGGTTCGTCGCCGAGCGGGTCGGGCTCGACCACCTGAGCTTCACCGTGCCCTCCCGCGAGGCGCTGACCGACGCCGCGGACCGGCTGGAGGAGCGCGGTATCCCGCACGGCTCGGTCAAGGACCTCAGCGACTTCGGGATCTCGATCCTGTCGTTCAGCGACCCGGACGGCGTCCACCTGGAGCTGACGGCACCCCTGTAGCCCCCGGATTGCAGCAAAGCCACTTTCACGCAACCAGATGGCATGAAAGTGGCTTTGCTGCAACGAGGGCTGCAACGAGGTGGGTCAGGGGAAGTGCACGTACTCGTACTCGAAGGGCTTGTCGTTGATCCCGTGGGACGGCGGGGCGATCCAGCCGGCGATCCTGCCGGGCTCGTAGACCGGCCGCATCAGGGACCGGACGTGGGTCTTGTCGGCCTCGGTGGGCAGCCACCGGTCGCGGTTGGCCTCCCAGACGTCGGGGCCGACGAGGTCGCCCTTGGGTGTGATGTGGTGGTCGGAGAACAGGCCGACGTCCCGGTTGAAGCCGACGTGCGGGAGGTACAGGCGCGCGTCGATGCCGCCCTGCTCGAGCACCCGGTTCCAGCGCTTGAGCCCGCTCTGGCAGTCGGAGACGTACTCCGTGCGCAGGTCGTTGTTCAGTGCCAGCAGTGCCGGGACCTCGTCGGTGGTGAGCTCGCCGTCGCGCACGAGCTCGATCCGCGCCGCGTCCTCGGTGAGGACGTGGTCGTCCTTGCGCCGCTCCTCCTGCCAGCGCCCCTTGAGGCCCGCGGTGAAGTAGTTGGCGGCGTTGGTGGACTGCTCGGAGCCGAAGAGGTCCAGCGACACCGAGTAGTGGAAGTTGATGTACTTCTGGATCACGTCGAGCGGGATGCCGCCGTGCGGGGCGATGTCCTCGGTGTCGTGCTCGCGCATCAGTTCGGCGCTGCGGGCCACCACGCGGTCGACACCCGTGGTGCCGACGAACATGTGGTGCGCCTCCTCCTTGAGCATGAACTCGCAGGTGCGGCTCAGCGGGTCGAAGGCCGACTCCTTGAGCGTGCCGAGCTGGTACTTCCCGTCGCGGTCGGTGAAGTAGGTGAACATGAAGAACGACAGCCAGTCCGGGGTCTCCTCGTTGAACGCCCCGAGGATCCGCGGGCTGTCGAGGTCGCCGGAGTTGCGCTGCAGCAGCGCCTCGGCCTCCTCGCGCCCGTTGCGCCCGAAGTAGGCGTGCAGCAGGTAGACCATCGCCCAGAGGTGGCGGCCCTCCTCCACGTTGACCTGGAAGAGGTTGCGCAGGTCGTACAGCGACGGCGCGGTCTCGCCGAGCCTGCGCTGCTGCTCGACCGACGCGGGCTCGGTGTCGCCCTGGATGACGATGAGGCGCTGCAGGTCGGCGCGGTACTCGCCGGGGACCTGCTGCCAGACCGGCTGGCCCTTCTGCTCCCCGAACGCGATGCGCCGGTCGGCGTTGCGCTCGGCGAGGAACACGCCCCAGCGGTACTCCTCCATCGCGACGTGGTCGAAGTGCGCCCACCCCTCCCGGCCGACGGCGACCGCCGTGCGCAGGTAGACGTCCTCGGTCGGGACGGCCGGCCCCATCGTCTTCCACCAGGTGAGGAAGTTGGGCTGCCAGCTCTCCAGCGCGCGCTGGAGCTTGCGGTCACCGGCCAGATCGACGTTGTTCGGGATCTTCTCGGAGTAGTCGATTGACATGATTCGCTCTGCTCTCAGACTCGCTTGCGGTCGAAGTCGGCCTTGCGTCCCGTGCCGTACCTGCGCAGCGCGCCGTCGGGGCCCGATGCGTTGGGTCGAACGAAGATCCAGTTCTGCCATGCGGTGAGCCGCGAGAAGATACGCGACTCCATGGTCTCCGGTCCGACGAACCGGTGGTTGGCCTCCATGCCGGTCAGCGCGTCGGGGGAGAGGGAGGCGCGCTCCTCCAGCATGATCCGGATCTCGTCCTCCCAGTCGATGTCGTCGGGGGCGTCGGTGACCAGGCCCAGCTCCATCGCCTCCGCGGCCTCGATCCGGCGTCCGGTCTCCTGGTGGAGCTTGGCGACGTGGTCGTCATCGCCGTAGAACCGCGACCCGAGCCGGGAGAGCCCGTTGCTCATCGGGAACGCGCCGAAGTTGGAGTCCGACAGGACGATCTGCGCGGGCTCACCCTCCTGGGCGTCCTCCTCGAGCAGCCCCTCCAGCATGTACTGCCGGTCGCACGCCAGCGCCAGCTCCAGCAGCGCGCCCGCGAAGCACGACCCCGGCTCGATCAGCGCGATCAGCGAGCGCGAGGTGACGTCGAGGCGCTTGAGCACGCGCTTGAAGTAGTGGCGGATCTCGTTGACCAGCCAGTCGCCGCGCGAATGCTCGACGATGACCCGCTCGAACGCCAGCGCGTCCTCGACCTCGCCCTTCGTGCGGATGACCCAGGTGCCCAGCTCCAGCTCGTTGGCCCGCAGGCGCAGGACGAGGTCGTCGAGCTCCCTGGTCATGGCCAGCGGCCAGAAGTCGGCGCCGAGCGCGTGCACGCGCTCGACCGTGTCGGGCAGGTCGCCCTCGGGGCCGTGGACGGTGATCTCGACGACGCCCAGCGGGCGGTCGAAACGGGCCTCGACGTGCCGGTAGCGGATGCCCTGCTCGGTCTCCTCCCGCTGCAGCGGGGGGAGGGGGATGCCCTGCGCACCGGCGGGCCGGGTGGAGCGCGCCGCCGCGGCGGCGGCCCGCTCGCGCACGGTCTCGTCCCACACCCGCTTCGGGATCACCTCGTCGACGAGCTTCCACTCGACCGCCTGCTTGCCGCGGACCCCTTCGGACCTCGTGGCGAACACGTCGGCGCGGTCCTTGCGCACCCGGCGCTTGTCGACGACGCGGGTGAGTCCGCCGGTGCCGGGGAGCACCCCCAGCAGCGGCACCTCGGGCAGCGACACCGCGGAGGAGTTGTCGTCGATCAGCAGGATCTCCTCGCAGGCGAGCGCGAGCTCGTACCCGCCGCCCGCCGCGGTGCCGTTGACGGCCGCGAGGTAGGTCTGGCCGGAGTGCTCCGTGGCGTCCTCGATGCCGTTGCGGGTCTCGTTGGTGAACTTGCAGAAGTTCACCTTCCACGGGTGCGAGCTCTGCGCGAGCATCCGGATGTTGGCGCCTGCGCAGAAGTTGCGGTCCTTCGCGCTGGTGACCACCACGGCACGCACCTCGGGGTGCTCGAAGCGCAGCCGCTGCGTGGCGTCGTAGAGCTCGATGTCGACGCCCAGGTCGTAGCTGTTCATCTTGAGCTCGTAGCCCGGGACGATGCCGCCGGACTCGTCGACGTCGAGGCGCAGGTAGGCGACCTCACCGTCGAGCTCGAGCGTCCAGTGCCGGTAGGACGACGGGTCGGTGTCGAACGAGACCGCCGGGATCGCGGCCTGGTCGGGATCTGCGGTGGTCGTCATCGGCTCCTCCGGAGGTCGTCGATACTCTACAACATCAAGTCGAAGCGCGCCATAGCTGTAGAACTTCGAAGAGGGTTACCCGGCACAAGCGCTTGCACTAACGTGCAGTGACGGGCGGGACGCTCTCCCGCCCATCGCAATGACGCGAGCAGGGCGGGGGCATGGCGACCATCCACGACGTGGCCAGCGCCTGCGGCGTCTCCATCTCCACGGTGTCGCGCGCGATCTCCCGGCCGGACCTCGTCAACCCCGCCACCCGGGAGCGGGTGCTCGCCGCGGTCGCCGAGCTGGGCTACCAGCCGAGCACCGCCGCCCGGTCACTGATGTCGGGCCGGTCCATGACGCTCGCGCTGCTCGTCCCCGACATCACCAACCCGTTCTTCTTCGACCTGGTCCGCGGCACCCAGGCCCAGGCGGCCGCCGCCGGCTACAGCCAGATCCTGATCGACACCGACGAGTCGGTGGAGCTGGAGCGCCAGCACATCGCGACCGCGGCGAGGGGCGCCGACGGGCTGGTACTGGGTGCGTCGCGGCTGAGCGACGACGCGCTGCGCGAGGCGGCCAGGTCGGTGCCCCTCACCGCCGTCAACCGCAGCACGCCCGGCGTCGCCTCGGTGGTCATCGACACCCCGTCGGGCATGGTCCAGGCCCTGCACCACCTGGCCTCGCTCGGCCATCGCGACGTCGCCTACCTGTCCGGCCCGCGCTCCTCGTGGTCCAACGGGCGGCGCTGGCGCGCCGTGCAGATGGCGGCGCGCCGGGCCGGGCTGTCGGTGCGGCGCCTCGGCCCGTTCCCGCCCACGCGCGCCGCCGGTGCGGCCGCGGCCGACGCCGCCGTGCACGCCGGGGTGACGGCCGTGCTGGCCTTCAACGACCTCATCGCGCTCGGTGTGCTGCAGCGGCTGTTCGCCCGCGGGCTCGCGGTGCCGGACGACATGAGCGTGGTGGGGTGCGACGACACCTTCGGCGCCGACTTCTGCCACCCCCCGCTGACCACCGTCACCGCGTCCATCGAGCAGGTCGGACGGCTGGCCACGGACATGCTGCTGGAGCAGCTGCGGCCGGTGCCACCCCCGCCGCGCGTGCACACCGTGCCTGCCGTGCTGACGATCCGCGGCTCCACCGGACCTGCTCCCGCCCGGCCCCAGCAGTGACACCCCAGATGAGCGACACCAGGGAGGAACCTTGAGGTTCTCGGTCTTCACCGCCGCACTGCCGCAGTGGACGCCCCAGCAGGCCGTCGAGCAACTGGCCGCGCAGGGCTGGGACGGCGTCGAGTGGCGCGTGGTCGACCAGCAGGACGCCCCGACACCGGGCTTCTGGGCCGGGAACCGCTGCACCTGGCCGCTGGCCACCCTCGAGGAGGACGTGCCGCGGATCCGCGAGCTCACCGTGGGCGCCGGCCTGGCGTTCTCCGGGATCGGCGGCTACGCGCTGTGTGACGAGCACGCCGACGTCGACCGGCTGCTCGCCGCCACCGCCGCCCTCGGCGCCGAGCGGGTGCGGGTGCGCACGCCCGCCCTCGGTGCGGCGCCCTACCCCGAGCTGTTCGCCCACGCCCGCCGCTGCTTCGCCGACATCGCGGGGCGGGCCGCCCGCCACGGCGTCAAGGTCCTCGTCGAGCTGCACCACCAGACCGTCGTCTCCAGCTCCTCGGCCGCGCTGCGGCTGCTCGAGGGGGTGGACCCGGACGCCGTCGGGGTGATCCACGACCTCGGCAACCTCGTGATCGAGGGCGGGGAGGACATCCGGGCCGGCCTGGAGATGCTCGGCCCGTACCTGGCGCACGTGCACGTCAAGAACTGCGCCTGGCGACCGGCGGAGACGGAGGTGGACGGCACCGTCCGCTGGGAGCACGCGTGGGCGGAGCTGCCCACCGGCCAGGCCGACGTGGCCGGGTACCTGCGGCACCTGACGGAGCTGGGCTACGACGGCTGGGTCACCGTCGAGGACTTCTCCACCGACCGGCCGCTGGCCGAGCGGACGGCCGCGAACCTCTCCTACCTCCGCGCCGCCCGGGCGGGCGTGCCGGCCTGAGGCGGGGCCGCCGGATTGCAGCAAAGCCACTTTGACGCAACCTCGTTGCCGCAACGTGGCTTTGCTGCCACCCCGGAGGGCGTCAGCGGAACGGGATGTCCTGCTCCCGCAGCAGCCCGGTGAACGCCGCGTGGGCCGTGGCGAACAGCTCCGGCCCGCTGAACCCGCCGCCCGCGTGGGCCTGCGCCAGGTGCGGCTCCAGGGAGAAGCAGCCGTCGAAACCGTCGGCGCGCAGGGCCGCCACGGTCCGGGCCACCTCGCCGTCGCCCTTCCCGGCCGGCACCACCTCGCCGGTCGCGGCGATCGCGTCCTTGATCTGGATGTAGTCCACGTACGGGCGCAGCATCTCGTAGCCCTCGGTGAACGGCCGGACGCCGCACTGCACGAAGTTGGCGGGGTCCCAGGTGAGCCGCAGCGCGGGCGACCCCACGGACTCGACGAGGTCGAGGCAGCGCTCGGGAACGTCCCCGTAGATCGCCTTCTCGTTCTCGTGCAGCAGCACGACACCCTCCTGCTCGGCCGCTGCGGCCAGCGCCGACATGCCGCGCAGCACGGTGTCGCGGTCGGCGGCGGGGTCGTGGGCGTCCCTCGGGTAGAAGGAGAAGACCCGCACGTACGGGGCCCCGAGCCGGCGCCCCACCTGCGCGCAGCGGCGGAACCGGGCCACGTGCTCGTCCAGGTCGGCGGTGACCGGCACCTTGCCGATGGGGGAACCGATCGAGGACACCGCGATGCCGGCGCCGTCGAGGGTGCGGGCGATGCGCTCCACCTGCTCGTCGTCGAAGTCGGCGATGTTCGTGTCCCAGGCGCCGCGCAGCTCCAGCTGGGACATCCCCAGCTCGGTGAGCACGCGGACCTGCTCGTCCAGGTCGGGGGAGATCTCGTCGGCGAAGCCGGACAGGGTCCACATGGCTGGGGCTCCTTCGGTCGGGGTCAGTTGACGGTGGCCGGCCGCCGAGGGGGTTCGGGGACGGGCACGACCCGGCCCTCCAGGACGTCGGCGATGAGGACCGGGGCTCCGGTGCGGGCCGACTCGTAGACGGCCTGCACGGTGGCCAGGGCGAGCTGGGCATCGGCCACGGTCACGCCGGGCGTGCCGCCCGTCCGGATCGCCTGGACGATGTCGAGGTACTGGCGGTGGTGGCCGTCGAACATGGCGCTGGTGCCCGGCCCGCCTCCGACGTGGCGCCCGGTCTCCTCCTCGGCGAGGAGCTGGGCCGCCTGGTTGCCGTCGCCGCCGACCCCGCGGTTGGGTCCGACGCCGGCGTCGCCCGCCGCCTCCTCGGTGGCGCGGCGGGCGCTGTGGAAGTAGTAGAGCCGGTCGTTGTCCACGACCGCGGAGCCGGCGTCCCCCATGACCTGCAGGCGGACGGTGAGGCCGGGGTAGGCCGCGGTCGTGGCGTGCAGCGTCGCGAGCGCGCCGGACTCGAAGCGCACCACGGCGGCCACGGTGTCCTCCACCTCCACCCGCTCGTGGGCGAGCAGCGCCGTGTGGGCCACCACGTCGATCGGCCTGCCGAGGAACCACAGCAGCAGGTCGACGGTGTGCACGCCCTGGTTCATCAGCGCGCCGCCCCCGTCGAGCGCCCAGGTGCCGCGCCAGTCGCCCGAGTCGTAGTAGCCCTGGCTGCGCCACCACGACACCGTCGCGACGGCCGAGGTGACCCGGCCCAGCTCCCCACGCGAGACGGCCTCGTGGACGGCGACGCTCGCCGGGTCGAACCGGTGCTGGCTGATCACGGCGGCCACGAGGCCGGGGTGCCGCGCCGCGGCCTCGGCGACGTCGCGGCCCGCGGCCACGCTGACGTCGAGCGGCTTCTCCACCACCAGGTGCCGCCCGGACTCGAGCACCGGGACCGACACGGCGGCGTGCGCACCGCTGGGCACGGCGACGGCCACGGCGTCGACGTCGTCGCGGGCCAGCGCCTCGGCCAGCGACGTGGTGACGGCCGGGCGCTCACCGAAGAGCCCCGCGACGTGGTCGGCCACGGCGTCGGCGGCGGCCGCGTCGGTGTCCACGAGCACGCTGAGCGCGGTGTCGTGCCCGGCGGCGATGACCTCCGCGTGCAGGCGTCCGATCACCCCGCAGCCGACGACGGCGAACCGTACGGGTGCAGGCACGGAATCGTTCACTTCAGCCCTCCGGTCAGGCCACCCACGAGGTAGCGCTGGAAGATCAGGTACAGGACGACGACGGGCGCGGCGCAGACCACGGCGGAGGACATGACCTGCCCGTAGAGCGGGAGTGCCCCACCCTCCTGCGACGCCCCGAACGCCTGCAGGACGACCGCCGCGGTGCGGGTCCGGGGCTGGGTCAGGACGCTCGCGAACAGCACGTCGTTCCAGCCCAGCAGGAAGGAGAAGATCGCGGCGACGATCAGCCCGGGTGCGCTCAGCGGCAGCACGATGCGGCGGAGCACCCCGATGCGGCTGAGCCCGTCCAGGAGCCCGGCCTCCTCCAGCTCGACCGGCATGCCGCGGAGGTAGGTGACCATCACCCAGGTCGCGAACGGCAGCGCGAACGTCAGGTAGGTGATCATCAGGCCCCACGTCGTCCCCACCACCGTGATCCCGAGGTAGGTGGGTGCCGAGGCGTAGACCACGAACAGCGGGAGCAGCAGCAGCGTGCCGGGCACGCTCTGCAGGCCCACCAGCGCCCGCAGGAACGTGATGCGCCCGACGAACGTGAACCGGACGAGGACGTAGGCGGTGGCGACCGCCAGCAGCGCGGAGAGCACGGCGACGACCCCGCAGACCAGCAGACTGACGCCCAGCCCCTGGGCCAGCGGGACCGTCGTCCAGATCGCGACCCAGTTCTCCAGCGTCACGCTGCTGGGAACTACCGCGCCAGAGGCCACCTCGATGTCCGGCATCAGGGAGGCCACGAGGATGTAGGCGCACGGCGCCAGCACGAGCAGCACCAGCACGGCGATCACCGCGCGGCGCAGGCCCGGCGGCAGGATCGCGGTGGCGTCCACCCCGGAGCGCCTGCGGTCGGTGGCCTGCATGCCGGCCGTCACGCCTGCGCCCCCTTCTCCAGCCCGGTGTCCAGCCGCACGGCGCGCAGGTAGAACAGCAGCGGGATCAGCACGAGCACCAGCGAGGCCACCGACATCGCCGCGGCCAGGCCGAAGCGGAACGTCTGGAACGAGGCCGAGTAGATGGCGAGCGGCAGGACGTTCACCTGGTCGGGGGCGGGCGAGCCGAACAGCACGAACGGCAGCGTGAAGTTGTTGAGGTGGTGCAGGGTCGCGATGATCACGGCCAGCAGTAGGGGCCCGCGCAGGCTCGGCAGCACGATGTGCACCGTCTTCTGCCACCACGTCGCCCCGTCGACGGCCACGGCCTCGTGCACCTCGCGGCCGATGGACTGCAGGCCTGCCAGGCACAGCAGGTACACGAACGGCCACGCCGCCCAGGTGTCCACCAGCACGAGGGTCCAGAAGGTGCGGTCGCCGATCAGCCAGTTGCCCCCCGCGATCCCGACGGAACCGAGCACGGTGTTCACGGCGCCGTCCGGCCCGAGCGCGATGCGCCACACGGTGCCGACCACGAACGTCGGCAGGACGTACGGGATGAGGAAGATCGAGCGCACGAGCGCACGGCCCCGGAACCGGTCGTGCGCGGCGAACGCCGCGGCGAGCCCGAGCGGCAGCGTCAGCACCGTGGTCAGGACGCTGAACGCGACGCTCAGCCACACGCTGTGCAGCAGCGGGCCGGTGGTGACGGCCTCGACGTAGTTGCCCAGGCCGAGGAACGGCGCCCCCGCCCACTGCCGCAGCGTGTACTGGTCGAGGTCGGTGACCGACATCCACAGCGCCAGCACGAACGGCACCACGACCACCACGAGCAGCAGCAGGCCGCCCGGCGTCATCAGCCAGAGTGGCCCCTGGCGGCGCCGCGTCGGGCCGGCCGGCCGGACACCGGCCCCCACCGGCCCGCCCACGTCGCCGGTCGGTGCGGTCGCGGTGGGCGGGCGGTCCGTCGGGCTGGTGAGGCTCACCGGGCGGCCGCCGCCTTGTCGACCGCGGTCTGGGCCGTCTGCTGGAGCTCTGTGAGCTGCCGCTGCACCTGGTCCGGCGGCACCGAGCCGGAGCTCAGGCCGGCGAGCGCCTGCACCGTGATGTTCGTCAGCCCCAGCTGGATCTCCGACCACGCCCCGGTGAACGGCGTGGGCTTGGCCTGCTTGCCCGCTTCCAGCACCGGCGCGTACTGCTCCTTCCCGCTGGCCACCGCGTCGGCGGCCGCCGCGTTGACCGGCAGCACCCCGAACACCTCGGAGAAGTGCTGCTGCTCGGCCTCGGAGGTGACGAGGTCGACGTACTGCAGGGCGAGGTCCTGCTGCGTGGAGTAGGAGGCGACCACCAGGTTCTGGCCGGACACGATGGTGGTGGCGGGCACCCCACCTGCGGGCAGCGCGCTCTCACCCGGCGGGACGGTCGGCATCGGTGCGAACGCGTACGAGCTCGCCACCGGCGACTTCGCGAGCGTCGGGATGACGCCCGCGCTGGTCATGGTGAACATCGCGGACTTGCCGGAGGCGAAGTTGGCCGTCGCGTCGGCCGATGCCCAGTTGACCGCGTCCGGGTTCACGATCTTGTCCTTGGTGAGGAACCCGAAGTAGGCGTCGTAGGCCCGGGCGACCGTGGGGTCGTCGATCCGGGCGGTCGTGCCCTGCACCAGCGGGTTGCCGTACTGCTGGGCGAACATCCAGATGTACTTCCAGGGCGAGAAGGGGTCCTTGTAGTCCATCGCGAGGCCGTACGTGTCGCCCTGGGTCAGCTTCTTCGCGTCCGCCACCAGCTCGTCCCAGGTGGACGGAGGACCGTCGATCCCGGCGGCGGCGAACATCTGGGTGTTGTAGACCAGCACGAACGGGATCGACGAGAACGGCACGCCGATCTGGTCGGCCTCGTCCGGGCCGGACATCGCCAGCGTGGAGGGCACGAACCGGTCCCGGCCGCCGACGGCGTTCCACTGCTCGTCGCCGAGCTTCAGGAAGGCCCCGCTGGAGTAGGCGGTGGGGGTGAACGTCGTGCCGATCTCGTAGATGTCGGGGCCCTGCCCCGAGACCACCGAGGTCTGGATCTTCTGCTGCTCCTCGGAGGCCGAGGTGTAGGTCTCGAACTCGACGTCGGCGCCGGTCTTCTTCCGGAACTCGTCCTTGATGCGCTGCATCCACTGCTGCTGCTCGTCGGGGTACTGCGACTGCTTGCTGAGGTAGACCTGCAGGGTCTGCCCGGCGTGGTCACCGCCGCCCCCGCCGCTCGACCCGCCACCGCACGCCGCCAGGGACACCGCCACCGTGAGCGCACCCGCCACCGCCAGGAACCTGCGAGTGGACATCGTCAGACCTCCTTGTCTGATCGCAGCCGCGTACCCGCCTCTGCTGGCCCGAAGATAGGCAGGGTGCATCGCGGGCACAATCCCTTGCAGGAATTTGCAGTGCGGCGTGGCGGCCCGATGCCGGGCGTGCGCGGCGAGCCCGCCCCCGGCCGTCCTGGTGGTCGGCGGCAGTCCGGCAGCGGCCTGGACTTCGGGCGAATCGGCCGCACTGCAGACGAATCTCCCAATTCTGCCGAAATCGTCGGGGTATTTTTACCTCGGATCTGGAAATATTGTCCGGAGGAATGATCAAATCGACTTCAGACTTTCGATATCGGCCACCCGTTGCTAACCTCATGGGCGTTGTGCTGAATCGAAGAAAGGAGCTTGAGATATGAGTGGCAGCGCGAACACGTACCGGATATAGATCGAGTGGTGGCCGCTCCCCGACCGGCTGGTCTCCTCCCCGACGGCGCTGAAATGCGCTCCCCGAAATCGCGAGAGAGTCGTTGTCGCGACAACTCTCCACCGTCGAATGCGGCCCTGCGCGGCCGCATTTTCCGCCGCGCCCGGGCCCGAAAACTGATCGCGATCGTCACGGCCGCGAGCGCGGTCACCAGCGCAGCGCTGGCGATCCTGTTCTGGGTCGTGCTCACGCAGACGGAGCTGTCCGCGGCGCCGCCTTACTCGCCCCCACGAGACGAGATACAGATCGACAACCCCTCATCCGCGACGGTGGTCCCGGGCGGAGCAGCGCCCCGCTCCGCACCCCCGTCGGTCCCTCGCGCGGATGGACCTCCCCCTCGATCATGACCAGGACCCCAACCCGATGGACGTCGACAGTTCTGCTCCCCACTGGTTCGGCAGAACCGGAACGCGCCCGACCGGCGTGGTAGCGACGGAGGACGTGTTCACGGCCGCAGGCCATGCCACGGGGCTCGTCGCGACCCTTCTCCTGACGGTCACGGTGGTGCTCGGCACCATGCACGCCGGACGGGCCTCGAGCGCGAGCTTTCCCCGGTTCGCCATGCACGCCGTACACCGCAACGCGTCGCTGCTGGCGGTCGCCTTCCTCCTCATGCACGTCGTGATCGCCATCGGCAAACCCCATTCCGGCCTCTCCTGGCCGGTCGCACTGGTGCCGTACTCCTCCGCCGTCCCCCACCCGATCTGGCTCGGGATGGGAACCGTGGCGCTCGAACTGCTGCTCGCCGCGATCGTCACCAGCGTGCTGCGGCCCAGGATCGGCTTCCGCTACTGGCGCGCCGTGCACGTCATGGCGTATGCGAGCTGGCCGCTGGCGATCGCGCACGGGCTGGGTCTCGGCACGAACGACAGGAGACTCGGCTGGATGGTGGCGATCTACACCGGGTGCGGGGTGGCGGTCGCGGCAGCGATCGTGCGGCGATGGCTGAGCGTCGACGCAGACCGGGACGCGCGACGGGCCGCGAAGGCGGCCAGGCGGTGACCGCGGCTGCACGGATGCCCCGTCCGGACGCGCCGACCGGGAGCGTGCGCCTGCTGGCCGGCTCGGTCGAGAGCGGGGCCCCTGCCAAGTGGGCCGACCACCTCGCCCGTTACGGGCCGCTCCCGGTGGGCGTGGACGGGCCGGCTGAGCTGATCGATCTGGTCGACCGGTCGGGCCTGCGTGGCCGCGGCGGGGCGGGTTTCCCGATGAGCCGCAAGCTGCGGACGGTCGCGGCCGGGCGGGGGCGACCGGTCGTGGTCGCGAACGGCTGCGACGGCGACCCGGCCACCGTCAAGGACGCGAAGCTGCTCGAGTTCGCGCCCCATCTGGTCATCGACGGGGTCCTGCTCGCCTGCCATGCCGTCGGCGCGGACGAGGCGACCATCTGCGTGGGTGAGGGAGATGCCCACGCCTGGTACGTCTACGCAGCCCTCCAGGCGCGGCGCCACGAGGAGATCACGATCCGGGTGGCGCAGGTGCCGCACCGGTACGTGGCCAGCGAGGAGTCGGCCCTGGTCAACTTCCTGAACACGGGCGACGCCCGGCCCACCGTCACACCGCCCCGTCCGGCCGAGCGAGGGGTCGGCGGCCGACCGACGCTGGTGGACAACGTCGAGACGCTGGCTCACCTGGCGCTGATCACCCGCTTCGGCGCGGAGTGGTTCCGGGCGGCGGGCACGGCGGAGTCCCCGGGCACCACGCTGGTCACCGTCGGGGGTGCCGTGCGCAGGCCGGGCGTGTACGAGGTCGAGCTCGGTACTCCGGTCGGTGCGGTACTGGCCGAGGCGGGCGGTGAGTCCGAGCCGTTGCAGGCGGTGCAGATGGGCGGCCTGGGTGGCAGCTGGATGCCGATCGAGCAGACACACGCGCTGCCACTCGCGCACGAGGACTGCCGGGAAGCGGGAACGGTGATGGGCTCGGCAGCGCTCGTCGCCCTGCCGGAACGCGCCTGCGGCATCGCCGAGACCGCCCGCACCCTGCGCTACCTCGCGGTCGAGTCGGCCGGGCAGTGCGGGCCGTGCATGTTCGGGCTGCCGGCGATCGCCGACGACGTGGACGACCTCGTCCGTGGTGGCGACGCCTCGGGCGACACGCTGGACCGGCTGCGCAACCGGCTGGGGACGATCCAGGGCCGCGGCGCGTGCGCGCATCCGGACGGCGCCACCCGGTTCGCTGCCGCCGCTCTGCGCGTGTTCGCCGACGACATCGCCGACCATGCCGCCGGCCGCCCGTGCCCGTGGTCGCACGCCGCACCGTGGCTGCCGGTGCCCGCCCCGACCAGTCAGGATGCGAGGAAGTGATGGGGGACGGCGCCCGGGTCGGACTCGAGGTGGATCCCATCATGTGCCGCGGCCACGGGCTCTGCGCCGAGCTTCTCCCCGAGCAGGTCGTGCTCGACGAATGGGGCTACCCGCAGCTCGCCTCCCCGGAGGTGCCGCCGTCGCTCAGGGCGCAGGCGCGGGCCGCGGTGAACGCCTGCCCCACGCTCGCACTCCGGCTGCAACGTCTCGACGGAGGGGCCCGCCCCTCCTGAGCTCGCGCCGGTCGGTGAGGTCAGGCCGCTCCGGCCGGCACCTGCTTGCGCAGCTCGCCCACGTCGTTCGGGACGAACCCGTGGGCGCTGAGCCAGCCCGTCACGGGCTCCGGGTCGGGATGGCGGTCGGGCACGACGTTGTAGATGTAGTTCAGGTGCCGGGCCGCGGCCTCGTGCTCCAGCCGTTCGAGGATGAACGCGCCCACCCCCGACCCGCGCCGCTGCGGGTCGACCAGTACGAGGATCTCGGCGTCACCCCAGGTGTCGTCGAGCCGGCCGTAGCCGACGACGCGGTCGCCGTCCTCCACGCGCCACCACTCGTCGCCGAGCACGTCTCCGTCGGCGGGGGAGCCGAACCCGAACAGCTCCGGGGGCAGGTCGCCGAGCACGCGCTGCTTGTCGGCGTCCCAGTGCGCCGGCGTGTCGCGCACCCATCTCATGACTGCACCTCCTCGACGTCGGCTGCCGTGGTGGGCACGGGGGCCTCGGTGGCTGCGGCCTGCGCGCGCAACCGGTACCGCTGGATCTTGCCGGTGGCCGTCTTCGGGAGCTCGTCCACCTCGATGACCACCCGCGGCCGCTTGAACGAGGCGAGCCCGGCCCGGCAGAACGCGATCACCTCGTCCGGGTCGACCCGCTGCGCCGGCTGGGCGACCACGTAGGCCACCGGCTTGTCGAGCCCGTCCGCGTCCGGCACGCCGACGACCACGGCCTCGGCCAGTGCCGGGTGCTCCAGCAGCCTGGTCTCCACCTCGGTGGGGCTCACCCAGATCCCTCCCACCTTCAGCACGTCGTCGGCGCGGCCGAGGCACGTGTAGCTGCCGTCCTCGCCGCGCACGTACTGGTCGCCCGTGCGCATCCACTCACCCTGGAACACCGCCCGGTTCACCTCGGTCCGGCACCAGTATCCGGTGCAGATCGAGTCGCCCGCGATGTAGAGCATCCCGGGCTCGCCGGTGCCCTCGATGACGCTGCCGTCGGGCCGGCGCAGCTCCACCCGGTAGCCCGGCACCGGGAACCCGGAACTGCCGGGGACGACCTTGCCCGCCACGTTGGAGATGAAGATGTGCAGCGCCTCGGTGGAGCCGATGCCGTCGAGGATCTCGAAGCCGTACTGCTCGCGTACCCCGTGGAACATCCGCGCGGGGAGCGTCTCGCCGGCCGATACCGCGTTGCGGACGGTCGCGAACCGCTCCCGCGGCAGGCCGGCGGCCATCAGCGGGCCCCAGAAGCTCGGGCCGCCGAAGAAGAGCGTGACGCCGTGCTCGGCCACCCGGTCGGCGTACAGCGCCGGGTTCGGCCGCGACGGCTCCAGCACCGCCGTCGCGCCGGCCGCCAGCGGGAAGAACAGGGAGTTGCCGATGCCGTAGGCGAAGAACAGCTTCGCCACCGACAGGCAGACGTCGCCGGGGCCGACCCCGAGCACCTGGGTGCCGTAGGTCTCGCAGACGTAGCGGATGTCGGCATGCCGGTGCATGGCGCCCTTGGGCGTGCCCGTGGTGCCCGAGGTGTAGAGCCACAGCGCGGGCGACTCGTCCCACGTCCCGTACGGGGTGGGGACGGCGGTGGCGGCGCCCGCGTCGAGCAGGCCCTGCCAGGTGAGCGCGGCCGGCCCGGCCACCTGCGGGGCGGTGTCGCCGGTGAGCACGACATGGCGCAGATCGGGGGCGTCGGTCGCGGCCCCTGCCACCGCGCCGGCGAACCGGGTGTCCCCCAGCAGTACCCGGGCGCGCGAGTCGAGCACGAGCTTGCGCAGCTCCCCGCCGGTCAGCATCGTCGACGAGGGCACGGCGATCGCCCCGACGTACATGGCGGCGAGGATCGCGGTGGCGAGCTCGACGTCGTCGGCCATGCACATCAGCACCCGTTCCTCGGGGCGCACGCCGATCGCGACGAGCCCGGCGGCGACCCGGCGGACCTCGACCGAGAGCTCTGCGTAGGTGAGGGTGCCGCCGGGGTGGATGATCGCGACGCGGTCGCCGTCGCCGGCGTCCACACGCCGTCCGACCAGGTACTCGGCGGCGTTGAAGAGGTCGGTCATGAAGGGGGCTCCCCTGCCGGTTCGGGTGGGCGGACTCTACATCCAGATCCATTGCCGTTACAGATCAGTAGAAGATCGATTCGGCCCGCGGTGTCCTCCGAACGGCCCTGTCCGTCGGGTTCCGGCCCCTTCCCATGACCTGCCCGTGCTGCTACCAATGCCGGAGCCACTCACACTCACGATCGGCCAACGGCGGCTGATGTCTGGAGGGTCGATGAAGACCAAGGCAGCGGTACTGCGCGGAGTGGGCCAACCGTTCGAGATCGAGGAGCTCACCCTCGACCCGCCCAAGGCGGGGGAGGTGTTGATCAAGTACGTCGCAGCGGGGCTCTGCCACTCCGACGAGCACCTGCGTCACGGCGACATCGTCCCGCGGTTCCCGATCGTCGGGGGTCACGAGGGCGCCGGGATCATCGAGGACGTCGGCCCCGGTGTCACCCGCCTCAAGCCCGGTGACCACGTCATCTGCTCGTTCCTGCCGGTCTGCGGGCACTGCCGGTTCTGCGCGGCGGGCATGACCAACCTCTGCGACATGGGCGCCACCATCCTCGACGGGATGCTGGCCGACGGGACCTATCGCTTCCACTCCGACTCCGGCGAGGACCTCGGCGGGATGTGCATGCTCGGCACGTTCTCCGAGCGCGCCACGATCTCCGAGAACTCGTGTGTCAAGGTCGCAGACGACGTGCCGCTCGACAAGGCCGTGCTGATCGGCTGCGGCGTCCCCACGGGCTTCGGTTCGGCGGTGCACGCCGCCGCCACCGAGCCGGGCGACACCATCGCGATCTACGGCATCGGCGGCATCGGCATCAACGCGGTGCAGGGCGCGGCGCTGGCCGGCGCGGCGAACGTCGTGGCCATCGACCCGCTGGAGAACAAGCGCGAGATGGCCGAACGGATGGGCGCCACCCACTCCTGCCCCACCGCGGAGGAGGCCCACGCGGTGATCCAGGAGCTCACCAACGGGGTGGGCGCCGACAAGGCGATCATCACCGTCGGCGTCGTCGACTCCGAGGTCACCACCAACGCGTTCCACGCCATCCGCAAGGGCGGCACCGTCGTCATCACCGGCCTGGCCGACCCGGCCAAGACCACCATCGAGATCCCCGGTGCCCTGCTCACCCTGTTCGAGAAGCGCCTCCAGGGCTCGTTGTTCGGGTCCGGCGACCCGTTCAAGGACATCCCGCGGCTGGTGGACATGTACCAGGCCGGGCAGCTCAAGCTCGACGAGCTGATCACCAACACCTACAGCCTGGCCGACGTCAACAAGGGCTACGAGGACCTGGTCAACGGCGTGAACATCCGCGGCGTGATCATCCACGACCCCGACGCCTGACGCCGGCCGGACGGCCGTCAGCAGCCGTGGTCGTGCAGGGCACCGTCCATCGCGGTGCCCGGCACGGCCGTCCCCGGAGGTGGTACCGCCCGTGACGCCCGCGACCGCGCCGCCGTCGCCCGCTGCCGTGCCCGTACCCGTCGTCGGCCTGCGCCGGGAACGGGAGGTGCTGACGGTCGCGCTCGCCACCGGACGGCACGTCGTGATCGAGGGGCCGCCCGGCACCGGGAAGTCCACGCTGCTGCGCTCGATCGCCCGCGACGCGGTCCAGGAGTTCGTGTTCGTCGAGGGGAACGCCGAGCTGACGCCGGCCCGGCTGGTCGGGGCGTTCGACCCGTCACAGGTGCTGGCGGAGGGCTACCTGCCGGCGAGCTTCGTGGACGGCCCTCTGCTCACCGCGATGCGCGGGGGAGCGCTGCTCTACCTCGAGGAGCTCAACCGGGTCCCCGAGGAGACGCTGAACGTCCTCATCACGGTGCTCACCGAGGGCGAGATCGCGGTCCCGCGGCTGGGGACCGTGCGCGCCGGTCCGCGCTTCCGGCTCATCGCCGCGATGAACCCGTTCGACGCGGTCGGCACCGCGCGGGTCAGCCAGGCCATCGCCGACCGGATGTGCCGGGTGGTGCTCGGCTACCAGGACGAGGCGGGGGAACGGGAGATCACCGGCTCGGTCAGCCGGGTGACCGGCTGGGTCACCGGCTTCGCCGTGGCGCTCACCCGGGCCACCCGCACCCACCGCGACGTGCGGATGGGGTCGTCGGTGCGCGGCGCCATCGACCTGGCACTCGTGCTCACCGGCCTGGCGGAGCTGCGCGGCGAGCAGGTGGCGGCGCGTGAGACGGCCCGCGACGCCGCCTACGCGGCGCTGTCCGGGCGGATCCGCGTCGCCGACGGTGTCGACCGCACCCCGGAGTCGGTGATCGACGAACTGCTCGACACGCTGTGGCCGGAGGACGGACCGGCTCCCGCGGATCCGGCCGACCCCCCGGAGACGGGGGATCGCCGGGGAAAAGCTGACGGCCCGCCGCCCGGGGCGGGCCGGCCCCGGGAGCGCCCGCACCGCAACCGCGCCGACCGGACGCTCGGCCGCGGCGAGCTGGGCGCCCGCCACGAGCAGTTCGCGGCGGTCTCACCGGAGCTCGGTGCCCTCGACGCCGAGGCCTTCGACCAGGCGCTGGCGGCCGCACCCGAGGCGGCGGCCGCTCTGCTGGCCGACCTCGCCGTGGCCACCGACGTGCAGCTACGGGCCGCGGCCAGGAGGCTGGCCGGGCGGGTGTTCATCCAGCTCGGCCGGGTCGGGCCGGCGCGGGCCCGCGGGACCCGCAGGCTCGGACCGGCGAAGGGTGCCGACGGCGACCTCGATCTCGACCGCACCCTCGACGGCTGGGCGCCCGGCCCGTCGCGGCGACCGGAGCACGACGACATCGTCACCCGCACCTGGACGGCGCACCGCCGCGCGATCTGCCTCGTCGTCGACATCTCCGGCTCGATGCAGGGCCTCGCCGTCGCGCTGGCCGCCGTGGCCGCGGCCGGGGTCGTCGTCGCGGCCGAGGGGAGGCTCCAGCCCTCGGTGCTCGCGTTCGGCGCCGGGGTCCGCGTGCTGCAGGCGCAGGGCGTCCGGCGTCCGCCCGAGGACCTGCTGTCCGACCTCGTCGCCCTGCGCGGTCACGGCCTCACCGACCTGGCGGCGGCGCTGCGGGAGGCGTCGCGCCAGCTCGCCGGCGCGGTGGCCGACGAGCGGCTCGTGGTGCTGCTGTCCGACTGCCGGCACACCGTGGGCGGGGAGCCGGCGGCGGCGCTGGCCGGCATCGACCGCCTCCACGTGCTCGTGCCGCTGGGCGGGGCGGAGGCCGAGGCCGCGGCAGCCGGGCTGGCGGCCCGGACGGCCGGCCGCGCGCAGACCGTGCGCCGCCTCGCCGACGTGGGCCCGGCCCTGACCCGCATCCTGACGTGACCCACCCCGCGAGTCGCCCGTTCCCGGCGCCCGAGTCGCCCGTCCGCGGCGGGAGCAGGCACCCGCGGAGAGCAGCGGCGAACGGCCGCGGATGATCGACGTCATCGCGACGCAAGCCGCGTTCCGGGCGCCGGATAGGCTCGCCGCGTGGGCACCATCGTCTCCTTCCACGCACATCCCGACGACGAGTCCATCGGGTCGGCAGGCACTCTCGCCCGCGCCGCGGCCGCTGGACACCGGGTCGTGCTCGTCTTCGCCACTCGCGGTGAGCTGGGCGAACCCGTGCCGGGCGTCCTCGAGCCGGGAGAGCAGCTGGTCCTGCGCCGCTCGGCGGAGTGCTACGCGTCCGCGCAAGCGCTCGGGGCCAAGCGCGTCGAGTTCCTCGGCTACACCGACTCCGGGATGATGGGCGAGCCCACCAACGACGCCCCGTACTGCTTCTGGCGCGCCGACGTCGAGCACGCGGCCCGGGAGCTCGCGGTGATCCTCGACGAGGAGGAGCCCGACGTCCTCACGATCTACGACGACAACGGCGGCTACGGGCACCCCGACCACATCCAGGTGCACCGCGTGGGCAGGCGCGCCGCCGAGCTCTCGGCCGTGCCGGTGGTGGCGCAGAGCACCGTCAACCGCGACTGGATGACCCGCGGCGTGCGCGGCATGGCGAGGGCGGGACAGCTGCCGGAGGGCTGGGAGGCACCGCTCATCGAGGAGCCGACCTTCGGCAAGCCGGAGTCCGAGATCACCCACCGCGTCGATGCCGTGGACTTCGTCGAGCAGAAGAAGGCGTCGATGCGGGCCCACGCGAGCCAGATCGGGCCCGACCACTTCATGTTGACGATGCCCGATCCGCTGTTCGCGATGGGCATGGGCGTGGAGTTCTACGTCGTCGACCCGCTGCCGAGCCCGGCGGCCACCCCGGAGCTGTTCGAGGAGCTGTTCATCCCGCTCCGGTAGCCGATGCCGGAAAAGCGGCTCCCATGCGGAGTGGGTCATGCCCGCAGACCAGGCCCGGGCCGCGCCTTCGACGACGGGTAGAGCTACGATTCCCGGCGGGCGCGGATGACCAGTGGCCCACCAGTTCGGCAAGACCAACGCAGTCGCCAGGCAGTCTCAGGAGGCTCAGTGACAGCCGTCGCCCCCAAGCCGATCACGGCGCGGCCGTACCCGGCACGCCGGTCGGCCAAGGGATCCACGCTGCTCAAGATGCTGCACACCACGGATCCGAAAGACATCGCCATCCTGTACCTGGTGACGTCGTTCGGGTTCTTCCTGGCCGGCGGAGCCATGGCTCTGCTGATGCGAGCGGAGCTGGCGGAGCCGGGGCAGCAGTTCCTGTCCAACGAGCAGTACAACCAGCTGTTCACGATGCACGGCACGATCATGCTGCTGCTGTACGCGACGCCGATCCTCTTCGGCTTCGCGAACTACATCGTGCCGCTGCAGATCGGGGCCCCTGACGTCGCGTTCCCGCGGCTCAACGCGTTCTCGTACTGGCTGTTCCTGTTCGGCGGGCTCACGGTGCTCTCGGGCTTCCTGACCCCGGGGGGCGCTGCCGACTTCGGCTGGTTCGCCTACACGCCGCTGTCCGACGCGATCCACACCCCGGGAGCGGGTGCCGACCTGTGGATCGTGGGCCTGGCGATCTCCGGGCTCGGCACGATCCTCGGTGGCGTCAACTTCATCACCACGATCGTCTGCATGCGCGCACCCGGCATGACGATGTTCCGGATGCCGATCTTCACCTGGAACATCTTCGTCACCGCGATCCTGATCCTCATCGCGTTCCCGGTGCTCACCGCCGCCCTGCTGGGTCTGCTGGCCGACCGGCAGCTGGGAGCCCACGTGTTCGACCCGGCCAACGGCGGGGCGATCCTGTGGCAGCACCTGTTCTGGTTCTTCGGCCACCCGGAGGTCTACATCGTCGCGTTGCCGTTCTTCGGCATCGTGTCCGAGGTCTTCCCGGTGTTCTCCCGCAAGCCGCTCTTCGGCTACAAGGGCCTGATCTACGCCACGATCGCCATCGGCGCGCTGTCCACCGCGGTCTGGGCGCACCACATGTACGCCACCGGCTCGGTGCTGCTGGCCTTCTTCTCCTTCACCACGTTCCTGATCGCGGTGCCCACGGGCGTCAAGTTCGTCAACTGGATCGGCACGCTGTGGAAGGGGCACATGACCTTCGAGCCCCCGATGCTGTTCGCGCTGGGCTTCCTGGTCACGTTCCTGTTCGGTGGCCTCACGGGCATCCTGCTGGCGTCGCCGCCGCTCGACTTCCACGTCTCGGACACGTACTTCGTGGTGGCGCACTTCCACTACGTGCTGTTCGGCACGATCGTGTTCGCCACGTACTCCGGCATCTACTTCTGGTTCCCGAAGATGACCGGCCGGATGATGGACGACACCCTCGGCAAGGTCCATTTCTGGCTGACCTTCATCGGGTTCCACCTGACGTTCCTGGTGCAGCACTGGCTGGGTGCCGAGGGCATGCCGCGCCGCTACGTCGACTACCTGCCCACCGACGGCTTCACCACGCTGAACATGATCTCCTCGATCGGGGCGTTCGTGCTGGGGGCCTCCACGCTGCCGTTCATCTGGAACGTGTTCCGCAGCTACCGCTACGGGCGGGTGGTCACCGTCGACGACCCGTGGGGCTTCGGGAACTCGCTGGAGTGGGCCACGAGCTGCCCGCCGCCGCGGCACAACTTCACGGAGCTGCCGCGCATCCGCTCGGAGCGGCCGGCGTTCGAGCTGCACTACCCGCACCTGGTCGAGCGTTTCCGCGAGGAGGCGCACGTCGGCCACAAGCCGTCGCCGTACGAGGTGGCGGCCCAGGGCACGGGCGGGGAGACGCAGCCCAACGGCGACCCGAAGTCGCGCTGACCCACGACCTGCACCCCGGATGACAGACACCGGCACCAGCGTTCTCATCACGGTCACGGGCCCCGACCGGCCAGGGGTGAGCTCGGTGCTGTTCGCCGCGCTCATCCGGCACGGGGTCGACCTGGTCGACATCGAGCAGGTCGTGATCCGGGGCCGGCTCACGCTCGGGGCGCTGGTGGTGGCCCACCACGACCCGGAGGGCCTCCAGGAGGCCGTCGAGCAGGCGATGGCGAGCATCTCGATGCAGGTGCACACCTCGCTCGAGGTGGGCGACGACCCCGCGGAGCGGCGGCACCCGACGCACGTCGTGCTGGTGATCGGGCGCCCGATCACGGCGCGGGCGTTCGGGGCGGTGGCGCAGGCGCTGGCCGGGGTCGGAGCCAACATCGACTCCATCCGCCGCGTGGCCGACTACCCGGTCACCGGGCTGGAGCTGATGGTCTCTCCCGACCCCAGCGGCGGCAGCTCCGCCCATCCGCCCGGCACGCTGCGCGCCCGGTTGGTCGAGGTGGCGCGCACCGCGGGCGTGGACGTCGCCGTGGAGCGGGCCGGGTTCGCCCGTCGCAGCAAACGGCTGATCGTGTTCGACGTCGACTCCACGCTGGTGCAGGGCGAGGTCATCGAGATGCTCGCCGCCCGCGCCGGTGCCGAGGAGGAGGTGCGGGCCGTCACCGAGGCGGCGATGCGCGGCGAGCTCGACTTCGCCGAGTCGCTGCGGCGCCGGGTCGCCGTGCTCGCCGGGCTGCCGGAGTCGGTGCTCGGTGAGGTCGCGGGGGAGCTGGAGCTCACCCCCGGCGCCCGCACCACGATCCGCACGCTGAAGCGGCTCGGCTTCCGGTGCGGGGTGGTGTCCGGCGGCTTCACGCGCGTGATCAGCGGCCTGGTGGCGGAGCTGGGGCTGGACTTCTGCGCCGCCAACGAGCTCGAGATCGTCGACGGCCGGCTGACCGGGCGCGTGCTCGGAGAGATCATCGACCGGCCCGGCAAGGCGGTGGCGCTGCGCCGGTTCTCCGAGACGTTCGGCATCCCACTGGAGCAGTGCGTCGCCGTCGGCGACGGTGCCAACGACATCGACATGCTGTCCACCGCGGGGCTCGGCATCGCGTTCAACGCGAAGCCAGCGCTGCGCGAGGTGGCCGACGCCGCGCTCTCCCTCCCGTACCTGGACGTGGTGCTGTTCGTCCTGGGCATCACACGCGACGAGGTGGAACGCGCGGACGCCGCCGAAGGCATGGTCCGCCGCGTACCGATCGCATGACCGACCCGGCGCCCACCGAGACGGCTCCCTCCGACGTCCTGGAGCCCCTCGCCGCCCGTTTCCTGCGGCGGCCCGCCGCCACCACCATCCCACCGGAGGCGGACGGCATCGTGCGGGCGATGCCGGTGGTCCTGCGCCTGGAGCGGCCGCCGGCCCCCCGCACCCCGGTGCTGGAGGCGGCCGCCGCCGCGGCGCTCGCCGTCTGCCTCGACCCGCGGGCCCAGCCCGGCGGCGAGTGGCGCGACGCCGTCGCCACCTGGGTGGGCGGCCGCATCCGCAAGATCGCCCGCCGGGCCCGTGGCGCCCACTGGGCCGCGGTGCAGGAGCTGCCCGGCGTCACCTGCGAGGTCGACGGGGCCGAGGCGAGGGCGCTGCTGCCCGGACCGGTGGACGACGTGCCGAGGACGGTCTCGCGGCTCCAGATCGGCGGCACCGACCTGGAGCCGGACGACCCCGGGCCGCTCCCGGCCGGCAGGCCGGTGATCTGGGTGAACGTGGACCTCAAGATGACGGTGGGCAAGGCCGCGGCGCAGGTCGGGCACGCGTCGATGCTCTACGCGGCAGCGCTTCGCCTGACGGCCGTGCCCGAGTTCGCCGTGCGCGAGGTGGGCGGGGCCCAGTGGGCGCAGCTGTGCGACCAGGTCAAGCGCGGCGAGGCGGTGTCCGTGCGGGACGCGGGCTTCACCGAGGTGGCGCCGGGCACGATCACCTGCATCGCCACGCCGCCGGCCTGAGCTCCGCGGGGGTCAGGCGCCGCGCAACCGCCGCAGCGCGGCGTGCACCTTCTCCCGGTCGTCGGTGGGCCAGAACGGGGGCAGCGACGCGCGCAGGAACCCGCCGTAGCGGGCCGTGGCCAGCCGCGGGTCGAGGATCGCGACGACGCCGCGGTCGTCCATCCCGCGCAGCAGCCGCCCCGCGCCCTGGGCGAGCAGGAGAGCGGCGTGGGTGGCGGACACCGTGAGGAACCCGTTGCCCCCGCGCGCATCGGTGGCCCGCTGGCGCGCCGCGACCAGCGGATCGTCCGGCCGCGGGAACGGGATGCGGTCGATGATCACGCAGGACAGCGACGGCCCCGGGACGTCGACGCCCTGCCACAGCGACAGCGTGCCGAACAGCGACGTCGCGTCGTCCTCGGCGAACTTCTTCACCAGCTGCATCGTGGAGTCGTCGCCCTGGCACAGCAGGGGGGTGTCGAGCCGGTCGCGCAGGGCCTCGGTGGCCTGCTTGGCCGCCCGCATCGACGAGAACAGCCCCAGGGTGCGGCCGCCGGCGGCCTCCACCAGGCCGGCGATCTCGTCGAGGTAGGACGGCGGCAGCCCGTCGCGGCCCGGGGGCGGGAGCCGTTTCGCGACGTAGAGGATGCCGCTGCGGCCGTGGGCGAACGGCGAGCCGACGTCCAGGCCGGACCACTTCGGAGCGTCGGGGTCGGGGATCGGGTCGTCCTCGACCGTGCTGTCCGCTTTCGCGTCGGAGCCCTTCTCCGGGGGCAGGCCCCACTGCCGGGCGAGTGCGTCGAAGTTGCCACCGAGGGCCAGCGTCGCCGAGGTCAGCACCACCGTGGACCGCCCGAAGAGCCGCTCGCGCAGCAGCCCGCCCACCCACAGCGGCGCGGCTCGCAGCACCTTGTGGCGGGCACCGTCGGGCCCCTGCTCCGCGAGCCACACCACGTCGCGGCGTTTCGCCGGGTCCGGCTCCTCGAACGCCGCGAGCAGCCGGACGGCGGTGTCGGCGAGCTCGTCGAGCGATGCCTGGGCGATCTTGCGGCCGGCGGCGGCGTCGGGCTCCTCCCGCCGCTCCGACCCCAGCGACTGCTTGCACGAGGCAGCGGCGTCGCGGACGGCCGAGAGCGCGCCCACCGCGGCCTGCGGGAGGCTGTCCCAGCGGCCGGGCGGCAGGTCCTCCAGCACCATCGCGAGGCCCTCGCCCGCCTCGGCGAGCCGGTCGGCGACCGCCTGGTCGACGAGCTTGCCCAGCCGCCGCGACGCGATGCCGATCGAGGTGGACGTCAGCTCGGCCGTGGCAACGCCGGTGACCCGGTCGACCAGCTCGTGGGCCTCGTCGACCACCACGACGTCGTGCTCGGGCAGCACGGGGCGGCCCTCCAGCGCGTCGATGGCCAGCAGCGCGTGGTTGGTGACGACGATGTCGGCCTTGCCTGCCTCGGCGCGGGCCTTCTCGGCGAAACAGTCGTCGCCGACCGGGCACTTCGCGGCCCCGAGGCACTCCCGTGCGGTGACGGAGACCTGCCGCCACGTGGCGTCGGGCACGCCGGGGACGAGCTCATCGCGGTCGCCCTTGTCGCTGGTGTCGGCCCACTCGTGCAGCCGCTTGATCTGGCGGCCCATCGCCGAGATCGCGAACGGGTCGAACAGCTCGTCGGCGGGGTCCGCGTCGTCGCCGCCGTGCAGCTTGTTGAGGCAGAGGTAGTTGCGCCGGCCCTTCAGGATCGCGAAGGTCGGCGCCCGGCCGAGCAGTGGCTTGAGGGCCTTGGCGAGCCGCGGGAGATCGCGGTCGACCAGCTGGCGTTGCAGCGCGATCGTGGCGGTGGACACCACGACCGTGGAGTCCTTCGCGACGGCGTGGTGGATCGCGGGCACCAGGTAGGCAAGCGACTTGCCGGTGCCGGTGCCGGCCTGCACGGCCACGTGTTCCCCGGTGGTGATGGCCTTGCGTACGGCCTGGACCATCGCATCCTGGCCCTCGCGCCGCTGCCCGCCGACCGCGGCGACGGCCGCCTCCAACAGCTCCGCCACGCCGGGCAGTCGGGTCGCGGTGGGCACCCCGGGAGGCTACCCGGAGGGCCCGACGGGCCGAGGTCGAACCGCCGATCCGGCGCGGACGGCACCAGGTAGTGAGGCTCACACGTGATCCATCACGGGTGCCTGCAACGGGCGTGGCGGCGTCGGCCATCATGAACAGAGTGACGTCCACGCACCTCCTGCTCCGCTCGTCGTCCTACCCGGTACTGATCGAGCACCCCGCCCGCTACAACGACCTCGACCCGAGCCGGCGAATCGGCCGTGACGCGATCGTGCGCTGGTTCGAGGACGCGCGGATCGCCGTCGAACGGGACGTCTTCGGTGCGGGCCTCACCGCCCGGATGCGGCTGCTGCTCGCCTCGGTACGGGTCGACGTGCTCGCCCCGCTGCAGGTCATCCCCCGTAGCGCGACCGGCGCCCGCATCGACACCGGCCAGTACCGCATCGGCATCGGGGTCAGCCACATCGGCGACTCGTCGTTCGCCTACACCTACGGCGTCTTCGCGGGCGACGAGTGCGTCGCCACCGGCGAGTCGGTCAGCGTGCACGCCACCGTCGGCGGGCCGGCCCCGCTCCCGGAGGCGGTCCGCGCCGCGCTGGAGACCCTCCGCACCGACGCTCCTGCCCCCACCCGCCTCGAGCGCGGGCCGTCCCGGCTGATCCGGGAGGCGTACCCGTTCAGGCTGGACGTGCGCACCCGCTTCGGCGACCTCGACCCGAACCGGCACGTCAACAACGTGGCGCTGGCCGGCTGGTACCTCGACGGGCTCGCGGAGCTGCACCTCGACGTGCTGGGCTACCCGGTCGGTGGCCCGCTCGACGGGCTCTCGCCGAGCTCGCTGCGGGTCGACTACCTCGACGAGGTCCGCTACCCGGGCATCTACCAGCTGCGCGTCGGCGTGCTCGACCTCGACGAGACCGAGGTGCGCTACGCGTGCGGCCTGTTCGACGGCCCCCGCTGCATCGGCCTCGCCGAGGCCGTCGGCGCCCACCGCCTGGAGGACGAGGCCGGTGACCCGGGCGACCTGGCCGCGCGCCTGGAGCCCTTCCGCATGCGCAACGTCTGACCCCACCTCGGAGCCGTAGTGCTGTCAGCGCACGCCGTCCGACAGCACTACGGCTCCGCAACGAGGGCGACGCCCGCGGTTCGCAGCTGGGTAAGTGCGCGGCTCGTCGTCTCCTCGGCCACTCCGGCGCACATGTCCAGCAGCACCGTCGTGGCGAAGCCGGCCGCGGCGGCGTCCAGCGCGGTGACGCGCACGCAGTGGTCGGTGGCGATCCCCACCACGTCCACCGTGTCGACGTCGCGGGCGCGCAGCCACTCGGCCAGCCCCGTGCCGCCGGGCTCGGTGCCCTCGAACGCGGAGTAGGCCGCGGAGTGGTGGCCCTTGTCGAACACCGCCTCGATCCGGGCGACGTCGAGATCGGGGTGGAAGGACACGCCGGGCGAGCCGTGCCGGCAGTGCGGCGGCCACGTGTCGACGAAGTCGGGGGCGTCGGAGAAGTGGGCGCCGGGATCGATGTGGTGGTCGCGGCTGGCCACGACGTGGTCCCAGCGGTGCTCGCGGTCCCCGGCCTGCAGGGCCGCCGAGATCGCGGCTGCCACCGCGGCCCCGCCCGCGACGCCGAGGGAGCCGCCCTCGCAGAAGTCGTTCTGCACGTCGACGACGATCAGCGCCCGCGTCACCGTGCGGTCCCCTCGAACACGGTGGGGAGTGCCGGCTCGCCGCGGGAGAGCTTGAGCCCCTCCCACGGCACGGACACGAGAGCGGTGCGCAGGTGCCCGCGGGACTCCTCCAGCGTCGCCAGCCCGGCCACCAGCTCGCCGCCGCGCATCAGCGGGATCGGGACCACCCGGTCGTGCGGTCCGGTCTCGGGCGTGACGGTGACGGGATGCACGACCTCCTCGATGGCCGTGCCCGTCGGCTTGTAACGCCGCAGCGCCGACTTCCGTCCGCCGCGGGACTCCTTCGCCGCGCTGCGCTTGGCGACGGGCCGCCCGTCGACCTCGACCAGCTTGTAGACCATGCCCGCGGTCGGCGCCCCGGAACCCGTGACCACCGACGTGCCCACGCCGTAGGAGTCGACGGGCTCGGCGCGCAGCGACGCGATCGCGTACTCGTCCAGGTCGCCGGAGAGCACGATCTTGGTGTCCGTGGCCCCGAGGGCGTCGAGCTGGTCGCGGGCCTGCCGCGCCAGCTCACCGAGGTCGCCGGAGTCGATGCGGATCGCCCCGAGCCCCGTGCCGGCGGCCTCGATGGCCAGCTCGATGCCCCGGCGGATGTCGTAGGTGTCGACGAGAAGCGTGGTGTCGGGCCCGAGTGCGGCCACCTGGCTCTTGAACGCGCCCAGTTCGTCGTCGTGCAGGAGCACCCACGCGTGGGCGGCGGTGCCGGTGGTGGGGATCCCGTGGCGGCGCTCGGCCTCCAGGTTCGACGTGGCGACGAACCCGGCGAGGTACGCAGCGCGGGCGGCGGCCACCGCGGCGGCCTCGTGCGTGCGCCGCGAGCCCATCTCGATGATGGGACGGCCCGCCGCGGCCGTCACCATCCGCGACGCGGCCGAGGCGATCGCGCTGTCGTGGTTGAGGATCGACAGGGCCAGCGTCTCCAGCAGCACCGCGTCGGCGAAGGTGCCGCTGACGGTGAGCACGGGCGAGCCGGGGAAGTACAGCTCGCCCTCCGGGTAGCCGTCGACGTCCCCGGAGAAGCGGTACTCGGCGAGCCACGCCAGCGTCTCGCGGTCGACGACGTCGGCGAGCATCTGCAGCTCCTGGTCGCCGAACCGGAACCGCTCGATCGACTCCAGCAGCCGGCCCGTGCCGGCCACCACGCCGTACCGGCGCCCGTCGGGGAGCCTGCGGGCGAACACCTCGAACACGCAGTGCCGCTGCGCGGTGCCGTCGGCGAGCGCGGCAGCCGCCATCGTCAGCTCGTAGCGGTCGGTCAGCAGCGCGGTGCTGACCCCCGCAGTCGACGGGCTACCACTCATCGCATGCCCTCGCTGCGCTCGGGCGACGCTTCGCGGTGGCGCTGTGCCGATGATTCGCTCGCAGGCTCACTCATCGCTTAACCCCATGGCGTTCACCATGTCCCGACCCTATGTTGCCGTGCACCTTCTGGACCCGGGGTGTCACCATGGACGTTATGGCCGCGCCGCTACCCGCACCCACGCGCCAGGTGGACCCGGAGCTCGCCGAGGACTCGGTGGTCGACACGCCCTGGCAGGCGATCGTGTGGAACGACCCAGTCAACCTCATGTCCTACGTCACCTACGTCCTGCAGAAGCTCTTCGGCTACCCCGAGCCGAAGGCCACCGCGCTGATGCTCGACGTGCACCACAAGGGCAAGGCTGCGGTCTCGGCAGGCGACAAGGACAAGATCGAGGCCGACGTGGCCAAACTGCACGCGGCCGGTCTCTGGGCCACCATGCAGCGCGCATGAACGGCTGGAAGCGCTCCGGGCGGGGAGCCAAGGCCCGGCTGGTCGCGTCGCTCGAGGCACAGGAGGCCGCCGTGCTGCGCGGCCTGGTGGGCGAGGTCCGGCAGATCCTCGCCGGCCGTGCCGACGACAACCCGGCCGACGAGCTCGCGATCCTCACCGGCATGCGCACCGGGCCCTCCACCCGGCCCACCGACCGGGTCCTCGCGCGGCTGCTGCCCGACTTCACCACCGAGGACACCGACCTCGCCGCCGGCCTGCGCTCCCTGCACGAGCCCGAGCTGATCGAGGCCAAGGACTCCAACGCCGCCGTGGTGCTCGAGACGTTGCCCGAGTCGGGCGGCCGGGTGGAGCTCACCCCCGACCAGGCCGACGCCTGGCTCGCCTCGCTCAACGACGTGCGGCTCGCCCTCGGCACCGCACTCGACGTGAGCGAGGACATGCCCGAGCAGCTCCCGTCGGACGACCCGCGCGCCACCCACATGGGCGTCTACCACTGGCTCACCTTCGTGCAGGACGCGCTGGTGCAGACGAGGATGCAGATCCGGTAGCGGTACGGGGTGTGAGCCGTCCCGTGCGGAGTGCACCGAGGCGGTGTCGAGCCGTACGCTGGTGTGGTGCTGGTGATTCGAGCCGATCTCGTTGCGGAGATCGTCGCCCACGCCCGCCGGGACCACCCCGACGAGGCGTGCGGTGTCATCGCCGGACCCGAGGGCTCGGACCGGCCGGAGCGGTTCGTCCCGATGCTCAACGCGGCCCGGTCGCCCACCTTCTACGAGTTCGACTCCGGCGATCTGCTCCGGCTCTACCGCGAGATGGACGCCCGTGGCGAGGTGCCCGTGGTGATCTACCACTCGCACACGGCCACCGAGGCCCACCCGTCGCGCACCGACATCTCCCTCGCCTCCGAGCCCGAGGCGCACTACGTGCTCGTGTCCACGCGTGACGAGGCCGAGCCGAACCACGCGGGGCACGAGCTCCGGTCGTTCCGGATCGTGGACGGTGTGGTCACCGAGGAACAGGTCGACGTCGTGGAGACTTACATGTTCGCGCACACGGGCGCGGACGACGTCCCCGACAGGGACGCGTCGGTCTGACGCCCGCCCTTTCCGCGACCGCCCGAACGATCCGACCTGGAGCATCACCATGGCCGTCACCGTGTCCATCCCCACCATCCTCCGTACGCACACCGGCGGCGAGAAGTCCGTCGAGGCGAAGGGCAACACCGTCGGCGAGGTGATCAACGATCTCGAGGCGCGCCACGGCGGCATCGCCGGCCGGCTGGTCAACAACGGCTCGCTGCACCGCTTCGTCAACATCTACGTCGACGACGAGGACGTGCGTTTCGCCGGCGGCCTCGAGGCCCCGGTCGGCGAGAACTCCACCGTCACGATCCTGCCCGCCGTCGCCGGCGGCTGAGAGCGCGGGCGGAGCGGAAGGAAGGCCGGGCATGGCCCGCTACGACTCACTGCTCGCCGCGGTGGGGGACACCCCGCTCGTCGGCCTGCCGAACCTCTCGCCCACCCCGGAGGTACGGCTCTGGGCGAAGCTCGAGGACCGCAACCCCACCGGTTCCATCAAGGACCGCCCCGCCCTCGCCATGATCGAGAAGGCCGAGGCGGACGGGCTGCTGACGCCCGGCTGCACGGTGCTCGAACCGACGTCCGGCAACACCGGCATCTCGCTCGCGATGGCCTGCAAGCTCAAGGGCTACAACCTGATCTGTGTGATGCCGGAGAACACCTCGATCGAGCGCAGGCAGCTCCTCGAGATGTACGGCGCGCAGATCATCTCCTCGCCCGCGGCGGGGGGCTCCAACCAGGCCGTCGCCATGGCCAAGGAGCTCGCCGCGGAGCACCCCGAGTGGGTGATGCTCTACCAGTACGGCAACCCGGCCAACGCCAACGCGCACTACCGCACGACCGGCCCGGAGATCCTGCGCGACCTGCCCACGATCACCCACTTCGTCGCCGGCCTCGGCACCACGGGCACGCTCGTGGGCACCGGGCGCTACCTGCGCGAGCACAAGCCGGACGTGCAGATCGTGGCGGCCGAGCCGCGCTACGGCGAGCTGGTGTACGGCCTGCGCAACCTCGACGAGGGCTTCGTCCCCGAGCTGTACGACCCCGAGGTGCTCACCGCCCGCTACTCGGTGGGCTCGCGCGACGCGCTGCGCCGCACCCGCCTGCTCGTGGAGAAGGAGGGCATCTTCGCGGGCATCTCCACCGGCGGCATCCTGCACGCCGCCCTCGCCGTCGCGGAGAAGGCCGCGGGCGTGGGCGACATGGCCGACATCGTCATCGTCGTGTGCGACGCGGGATGGAAGTACCTGTCCACGGGCGCCTACTCCGGCGAGCTCGACGAGGCCGCTGAGGGCATCGAGGGCCAGCTCTGGGCCTAGCCGCCGACGAGTGGTTGAACAAGCGACGATCTCTTGTGGGTGGGCGCGCCGGCGCCGATATGATCTCGCCACTCTGATGCACTCACCGTCGGTGAGGGACGGCCGACAGGAGCTGGCGTGCTCTCGAGGTTCTCACTCGACGCCGTGCCGGCGCCGCTTCGGCCGCAGGCGCTACGTGATGCGTTCGCGCAGAACCCGATGCCCGTCCAGGTCCGGTTCCGCCGGACCACCGACGTCCGGGCCGCGTTCGCGACCGCCGCACTGGGCCGGGTGCGTGTCGAACGCTTCAACGTCCAGGGCGTCACCGGGACGGCTCTTCGTGAGCTCACCACCGACGACACCGCTGTCGAGCCGGCGGTCACCCTGCATTGGCTCCACCGGGGGGCGCTCACGATCCACCACGACGATCAGGCGTTCTCCCTCACCCCTCGATCCATGTCGTTCACCAGCGCGGACCTGCCGCTGCGGATGACTCAGGACCACGAGTGCGTGATGACGACGATCACCGTGCCGTACCAGGAGCTGCGGCTTCCGGTCTCCGTCATCCGCGCGGCCCTGAACCGGCCCTTCGACGACTCCGAACCCGTCGCGGCCACCGTCGTGGCCCTCGTCGACCGCCTGACGACCGACCTGGCCGACGCGCCCGACCAGCCATGGGAGGTGATGGAACAGGCGGTCATCGGGCTGATGCGTGCGCTCGTGCTCCTCACCACCGGGAACGAGCGGGCCGCGAGCGGGCCGCTCGCGGAGAGCCTCGGTGAGCGCATCGTGGCCTACATCGATCGGCACGCCCTCGACGGATCGCTCGACGCCGCACACATCGCGGCAGCTCACAGCATCTCCGTGCGATACCTCTACCTGATCCTCCGCCGGCGCGAGGTCAGCCTGGGCGAACACATCCGCTCCCGACGGCTCGACCACGCCGCCAAGCTGCTGAGCGACCCCGCCGCGGCGCACCTGTCCATCGCGGAGATCGCCTACCGTTCCGGCTTCGCCGACCAGGCGCACTTCTCGCGAACCTTCGGCAGGCGCTTCGACGTCCCTCCGCGGGAGTGGCGGCTCCGCGCGACAGCGCGAACGCGGGCAGGCGTCGAGAACGACGCCTAGCGCGAACGAGGTGCTGCGCAGGGTGGAGACACCCTGTGCGCGCTGGTGCAAGACCGGCTGCCGCCACCGCTCCTACCGTCTCCGTGTCCCGACAAGAGGAGCTTCCCCATGCCGACACTCACCGAGCGCGAACTGGCCGAGATCGAGAGCGCCAACGCCTCGGGCCGCCCGACGGTCGCCTTCGTCCACGGCCTCTGGCTGCTGTCGAGCAGCTGGGACAAGTGGCGCGCCCACTTCGAGGAGCGCGGCTACGCCACCATCGCACCCGGCTGGCCGGACGACCCGGAGACCGTCGCCGAGGCGCGGCAGGACCCCTCGGTCTTCGCCCACAAGATGATCGGCGTCGTCACCGACCACTACCTCGACGCGCTGAGCCGGCTGGAGCGCAAGCCGGGCCTCGTGGGCCACTCCTTCGGCGGACTCATCGCGCAGAAGCTCGCGGGGGAGGGCGCGGCCACGGCAACCGTCGCCATCGACCCCGCACCCTTCCGCGGCGTCGTGCCCGTCCCGTGGTCGGCGTTGAGGTCCGGGGCCCCGATCCTGGGTAACCCGGCCAACGCCGGGCGGGCGGTGTCGCTCACCTTCGAGCAGTTCTCCTACGCCTGGGTGAACAACCTCGGCGAGGACGAGGCGCGCCGACTGTACGACGAGTACCACGTGGCCGCGGCAGGCGCGCCGCTCTTCCAGGCTGTCACGGCGAACCTCAACCCCTGGACAGAAGCGCAGGTCGACGTGCACAACCCCGACCGCGGGCCGCTCCTGATCATCGCCGGACAGGCGGACAACACCATTCCGCTCGCCATCACCCACGCGATGGTGAAGCTGCAGCAGAAGAACGACGGCATCACCGAGATCGCCGAGATCCCCGGCCGCGGTCACTCGCTCACGATCGACCACGGCTGGGCCGAGGTGGCCGACGTCTCGCTCGCCTTCCTCGACCGCTTCACACCGTCGTCGCTCAGCTGACCAGCGCGGTTCACCCTGACAAGCAACGGTGCGGAGAGCAGGATCGGGGCAGCCGCTTCGCCCGGTGTGCGACGTGCGAAGCCGGGATCAGCAGCCGACACAGCAGCGACGGCACCACATTCCTCGGAGGAAACCATGACCACCATCACCACGACGGACGGCACGGAGATCTACTACAAGGACTGGGGGTCCGGGCAACCCATAGTGTTCAGCCACGGCTGGCCGCTCTCGGCCGACGACTGGGACACCCAGATGTTGTTCTTCCTCGAGCACGGCTACCGCGTGATCGCGCACGACCGGCGTGGGCACGGCCGCTCGACCCAGACCAGCGGCGGGCACGACATGGACCACTACGCCGCCGACCTGGCCGCCCTGACCGAACACCTCGATCTGCGCGACGCCATCCACGTCGGCCACTCCACCGGCGGTGGCGAGGTGGCCCACTACATCGGGCAGCACGGTGAGGAGCGCGTCAGCCGGGCGGTGCTCATCAGCGCGGTGCCTCCGATCATGGTGCAGACCGAGAGCAACCCGGGCGGCCTGCCCAAGAGCGTGTTCGACGACCTGCAGGCCCAGCTGGCCGCCAACCGGTCCGAGTTCTACCGGGCCCTCCCGACGGGGCCGTTCTACGGCTACAACCGTCCCGGCGCGACGGCATCGGAAGCGATCATCGAGAACTGGTGGCGGCAGGGGATGATGGGCGGGGCGAAGGCCCACTACGACGGCATCGTCGCGTTCTCCCAGACCGACTTCACCGAGGACCTGAAGCGGATCACGGTGCCCGTCCTGGTCATGCACGGCGAGGACGACCAGATCGTCCCCTACGCCGACTCCGGGCCGCTGTCCGCGGAACTCGTGCAGAACGGGACCCTCAAGAGCTACCCCGGGTTCCCGCACGGCATGCCGACCACCGAAGCCGCGACGATCAACGCCGATCTTCTGGAGTGGCTGCAGTCCTGATCCGGGCCGTCAGGCCTACCTGACGCGGCGCGGTCACCGGATGGTGCGGTGGCCGCGTCGCTCGGCGCGGCGGCCGGCCGTCCGACGGCGGGTTCCGCCGGCCGGCCCCCCTGAAGGAACCCTGAAAGGCCCTGGAAGACCGGCGATCCGCGGGTAGCCTCGGTCACATGGTCGTCCCTGCGCCCGCGTCCCGCCGGTCGATCGCCCGGGTGCTCCCGCCCTCGCCGGTGCTCGCGCTGTTCACGATGCTCTTCTTCGCCGGGCTGCTCTACGTGTCCGAGGCCGTCGACCAGCTCTCGGGACTGCGTCTGGACAACGACGGCATCGTGCCGCGTTCGGTGGACGGGCTCGACGGGATCCTGTGGGCCCCGCTGCTCCACGCGGGGTGGCCGCACCTGCTGGCCAACACCATCCCGTTCCTCGTCTTCGGGTTCCTCGCCATGGCGGGCGGGATCCGGCAGTTCGTGTTCGTGACCGCCACGATCTGGCTGCTGGGCGGGCTCGGCGTGTGGCTGATCGGGCCGCCGAACACGTCCACGATCGGGGCGTCCGGGGTGATCTTCGGGTGGCTGGTGTTCCTGCTCGCCCGCGGGTTCTTCGCCCGCAGCGGCCGCCAGATCGTGCTGGGTGTGGTGCTGTTCGTGATCTGGGGAGGCATCCTGTTCGGGATCCTGCCCGGGCAGCCGGGCATCTCCTGGCAGGCCCACCTGTTCGGGGCGCTGGCCGGCCTGCTCGCCGCCCGGCTCGTGGCGCAGGCCGACCGCCGCCGCTCCCGGCCGGCCCCTGCCCTGGGCGCCTAGAATTCCCGCCGTGACCCCAGGGATCGACGCGCCGATCGGCATCTTCGACTCGGGCGTCGGCGGTCTGACGGTGACGCGGGCGGTGATCGACCTGCTGCCCGCCGAGCAGGTCGTCTACGTCGGTGACACCGCGCACGGCCCCTACGGCCCGCTGCGGATCGCCGACATCCGCCGCTACGCGCTCGAGGTCGGCGACGCGCTCCAGGAGCGCGGGGTCAAGGCGCTGGTCGTGGCGTGCAACTCCGCCTCGGCGGCCTGCCTTCCCGACATCCGCGAGCGCTACCCGGTGCCGGTCGTCGAGGTCGTGCGTCCCGCCGTCCGCCGGGCCGTCGCGGCCACGCGCAACGGCCGGATCGGGGTCATCGGCACCCGCGCCACCATCGTGTCCGGGGCCTACACCGACTCGTTCGCGGCGGCCCGCGACGTCGAGGTCACGGCCGTGGCGTGCCCGCGCTTCGTCGACTTCGTCGAGCGCGGCATGACCAGCGGGCGGCAGATCCTCGGCCTCGCCCAGAGCTACCTCGAGCCGCTGCAGCGGGCCGAGGTCGACACGGTCGTGCTCGGCTGCACCCACTACCCGCTGCTCGCGGGCGTGTTGCAGATCGTGCTGGGCCCCGACGTCACGCTGGTGTCCAGTGCCGACGAGACGGCCAAGGACCTCGTGCGCGTGCTCATGGACAGCGACCTCGCCCGCGACCCGGCCGGGCCGCGACCCGGCCCGCACCAGTTCCTCGCCACCGGCGACCCGGAGCCGTTCCGCAGGCTCGGGCGCCGCTTCCTCGGCCCGGAGATCGGCACGGTGTCCGCGCTGGCCACCCACCCCGCCGTCGTGCCTGCTTCGACCGCGGGCTGAGGGAGGCTGACCAGGTTCCGCGGCCGGCCGGCGGGTAGCGTCACCCACCGTGATCGACGCCCTGGAGATACTGGTGCTCGTCGCGACCGGTGCCCTGGCGGTCTTCGGAGTGGTGCTCACGATCCTGAACCGCCCCCCGGACCGCACGATGCGCCTCGCGGTCGGTGCCGTCGAGGTACTGCTCGTCGTGCAGGCGGCCATCGCGGCCGTCCGGGTGTTCTCCGGCACCGCGCTGCCGGAGACGCAGACGTTCCTGATCTATCTGGTCGTGTCGGTGTGCGTGCTGCCGATCGCCACCCAGTTCGCCACGGCCGAGCCCACCCGCTGGGGCGGCACCGTCATCGCCGTCGGCGCGATCGCCACCGCCGTGGCCGTGTGGAGGCTGCAGGGACTGTGGCTCGCCGGTGCCTGAGCCCGCCCGCGCCACCTCGTCCGGCCCTGGCCGGGTGCTGATCGCCGTCTACGGCGTCTTCGCCCTGTCGGCCACCGCACGTGCGCTCGTGCAGATCGCCACGAAGTTCCACGAGGCTCCGCTCGCCTTCCTGCTCTCCCTGGTGGCGGGCATCGTCTACATCCTGGCGACGATCGGTCTCAACGGCCGTGGACCAGGCGCCCGCAGGCTGGCCTGGGCAGCTGTCGGGTTCGAGCTGGCCGGGGTGCTGATCGTCGGCACCCTCACCGTGCTCGACGCCGCCGACTTCCC
Organism: Pseudonocardia xinjiangensis; assembly: GCF_012911925.1. Classification (GTDB taxonomy): domain Bacteria; phylum Actinomycetota; class Actinomycetes; order Mycobacteriales; family Pseudonocardiaceae; genus Pseudonocardia; species Pseudonocardia xinjiangensis. The sequence goes on from NZ_JAAXKY010000011.1 coordinate 83,473, forward strand.
CGACGACACCGTGTGGTCGGTGTACGGGCGGGGCTACGGCTTCGTGCCGCTGGTCCTCCCGTTCATCGGGCTGTGGTGGCTGCGGCACACGCGCGCGCGTTAGCGTGCAGCCCATGAGGTTGATCGTGTTGGGCTGCTCCGGGAGCGGCCCGGGCCCGGACTCGCCGGCGTCGGGCTACCTCCTCGAGGCCGGCGACACGCGGCTGGTGATGGACCTCGGCAACGGCACGCTCAGTGCGCTGCAACGCCACCTCGACCCGTGGGCACTCGACGGCGTGCTGTTCAGCCACCTGCACCCCGACCACTGCGCCGACTTCGCCTCGCTCGTCGTGCACCGCCGCTTCCATCCGCGTCCGCCGTTCGACCCCACCACCCGGCCGCTGCCCGTGCACGCCCCCGCCGAGGCGCCCGACCGGTTCGCCGCGGCCTATGCGCCGTCGGCGGCCGAGCGCGCCGCCACCGACCTCGGTGACGTCTTCACCTTCCACCCGCTGTCCGACGGCGGGAACGTCACGGTGGCCGGGGTCGCGGTGCGGTCCGGGCTGGTGGACCACCCGTGCGAGGCGTACGCGCTGCGGCTGGAGCACGGCGAGCGCAGCCTCGTCTACAGCGGCGACACCGGCCCGTGCGACGGCCTCGTCGAGCTCGCCCGCGGCGCCGACGTGCTGCTCTGCGAGGCCACGTGGCCCCACGTCACCGAGTGGTGGGAGCAACCGCCGCCCGGGGTGCACCTGTCGGGACGGCAGGCAGGTGAGCACGCGGAGGCGGCCGGCGTCGGGCGGCTGCTGCTGACGCACGTCCCGGCCTGGTTCGACGGCGACCAGCTGCTCGCCGAGGCCAAGGCCGCGTTCAGCGGGCCCGTCGAGCTGGTGGCGCCCGATGCCGCCTACGCGATCTGACCCTCGTCCGATCTGACGCCGGGGTTACCCGACCGGCGACCTAAGCTGGCCCGGTGACGCGAACGGATGGCACCCCCCAGGACGGGACCAGGGCAGATGGACGGTCGGACGACCAGCTACGGCCGGTGACGATCACCCGCGGGTTCCAGAAGCATCCCGCGGGATCGGTGCTCGTCGAGTTCGGCGACACCAAGGTGCTGTGCGCGGCGAGCGTCACCGAAGGGGTGCCCCGCTGGCGCAAGGGCTCCGGTCTCGGCTGGGTCACCGCGGAGTACGCGATGCTGCCCTCGGCCACCAACACCCGCAGCGACCGTGAGTCGGTCAAGGGACGCATCGGCGGGCGGACCCACGAGATCAGCAGGCTGATCGGCCGCTCGCTGCGGGCGTGCATCGACCTGGCCGCTCTCGGCGAGAACACCATCGCGCTCGACTGCGACGTCCTGCAGGCCGACGGCGGCACGCGCACCGCGGCGATCACCGGCGCCTACGTGGCGCTGGCCGACGCCATCACCTGGCTCGGCGCACGCGGCAGCCTCGCCGATCCCAAGCCGCTGTCCTGCCGCGTCGCCGCGGTGAGCGTGGGTGTGGTCGACGGGCGAGTCCGTCTGGACCTGCCCTACGAGGAGGACTCCCGCGCCGAGGTCGACACGAACGTCGTCGCCACCGACACCGGCACCCTCATCGAGGTGCAGGGCACCGGCGAGGGCGCCACGTTCACGCGGCGCACGCTCGACTCCATGCTCGACGTGGCGCTCGCCGGCATCCGGCAGCTCTCCGACCTGCAGGCCGCCGTCCTCGCCGAGCCCTACCCCGGCACGCTGCCGGAGCAGTCGTGAAGGTACTGGTCGCCACCCGCAACGCCGGCAAGCTGGCCGAGCTGCGGCGGATGCTCGCGGACGGACCGGTCGAGGTGGTCGGGCTCGCCGACGTCCCGGAGTTCCCCGACGCCCCCGAGACCGGGGCGACGTTCGCGGAGAACGCACTCGCGAAGGCCCGCGACGCCGCGACGGCCATCGGGCTCCCGTCCGTCGCCGACGACTCGGGGCTCGCCGTCGACGCGCTGAACGGCATGCCCGGTGTGCTCTCCGCCCGCTGGGCGGGCCGGCACGGGGACGACGAGGCCAACCTGAAGCTGCTGCTCGGCCAGCTCGCCGACGTCCCCGACGAGCGGATGGGCGCGGCGTTCGTCTGCGCGGCGGCGCTCGTGGTGCCCGGCGGCCTCGAGACCGTGGTGCACGGCGAGTGGACCGGCCGGATCGTCCGCGAGCCGCGGGGCTCCGGAGGGTTCGGCTACGACCCGATCTTCGTGCCCGACGGGGAGCAGCGCACCTCGGCCGAGCTGAGCCCCCAGGAGAAGGACGCGGCCTCACACCGCGGCCGCGCCCTGCGCGCCCTGATCCCGCACCTGCGCGACCTCACCTGAGACCCGCACCCGGTCGGCGGGGCCGACTCGCGGACCGAGAACGGGCGACTCGCGCGGCGGGAACGGGCGACTCGCGGGGTGGGAGTGGGCGACTCGCGGGGCGGGAA
>NZ_JAAXKY010000120.1 GCF_012911925.1 Pseudonocardia xinjiangensis
TCCTGTTCGTGTTGCCGGAGAAGCTGCGGGAGTTCTCCGACTACCGGTTGTTGCTGTTCGGTATCGCCCTGATTCTGATCATGCGGTTCCGGCCGCAGGGGCTGGTGCCCGACCGGCACCGCCGCGCTGAGCTGGCACCGGATGCCGAGCCCGTGACGACCCCGATACCCGGCGCGGACGGCGGGGGCACTGTGAAAGCGAGCGCGTCATGACCCGGCCGACCGCCAACATGGCGCCCCGGCACGCGAAGGCCCAGCCGGCCATGCTGCAGGCGTCCGGCGTCACGATGCAGTTCGGCGGGCTGCGGGCCCTCAACGATGTGTCGTTCGGTCTGGCCGAGGGCGAGATCATCGGGTTGATCGGGCCGAACGGGGCGGGTAAGACCACTCTGTTCAACTGTCTGACGGGGTTGTATGCGCCGACGTCGGGGTCGGTGACGTTGCGGGGGACGGTGTTGCCGCAGGACCCGGCGCGGGTCACCGAGCAGGGGGTGGCGCGGACCTTCCAGAACATCCGGTTGTTCCCGAGCATGACTGCGCAGGAGAACGTGCTGGTGGGGCGGCATGTGCGGATGCGGCAGAGCCCGCTGTCCTCGCTCCTGCACGGCCCGGGTTTCCGCCGCAGCGAGGCGGAGGCGCAGGCGCGGACGGAGGAGTTGCTGGGGTTTGTGGGGTTGACGCAGTTCTCCGACGAGCTCGCGCGCAACCTGCCCTATGGGGATCAGCGCCGGCTGGAGATCGCGCGGGCGTTGGCGACGGATCCGTCGGTGTTGTTGCTGGATGAGCCGACTGCGGGGATGAACGCGCAGGAGACCGAGGCGACCCGGCAGCTGATCTTCGCGATCCGGGAGTTGGGGATCTCGGTGGTGGTGATCGAGCACGACACCAAGTTCATCTTCACGCTGTGTGACCGGGTGTTGGTGCTGGTGCAGGGTGAGGTGCTGGTGGAGGGCAGCCCGGATGAGGTGCGGGGCGACCCGCGGGTCGTGGAGGCGTATCTAGGGGCTCCGCCGGATGAGGTCGATGCGCAGATCCACGGTGGGGGGCAGCAGTGAGTTTTCTCGAGGTCCGTGACCTCACGGTCGCCTACGGCGCGATCAAGGCCGTGCGCGGAGTGACGTTCTCGATGGAGCAGGGTCAGATCGTCAGCTTGATCGGGAGCAACGGGGCGGGCAAGACCACCACCCTGCGCACGATCTCCGGTCTGCTGCGGCCGGAGTCGGGGGAGGTGCTGCTCGACGGTGAGCCGATCCACCGGTTGCCGGCGCACGAGATCCTCTCCCGCGGGGTGGCGCACAGCCCGGAGGGGCGGCGGTTGTTCGCGCGGATGACGGTGGAGGAGAACCTGCTGCTCGGCGCGTATACCCGCCGGGATGAGGCGGGGATCGCGGAGGATCTGGATCGGATCTTCACGTTGTTCCCGGTGTTGGGGGAGCGGCGGGCGAACAAGGCGGGGTTGTTCTCCGGTGGGGAGCAGCAGATGCTGGCGATCGGGCGGGCGTTGATGTCGCGGCCGAAGCTGTTGATGCTGGATGAGCCGTCGATGGGGCTGTCGCCGATCATGACGCAGAAGATCTTCGCGACGGTCCGTGAGCTGCAGGCCGAAGGCACCACGGTGCTGCTGGTGGAGCAGAACGCACTCGCCGCGCTGGCCCTGTCGGACCAGGCCTACGTCATCGACCTCGGCCGCACCACGCTGTCGGGCAGCGGCCCGGAACTGCTCGCCGATCCCCGCGTGCAGGAGGCCTACCTCGGCGAGGGCGTGGCCAGCTGACACACGCGACAGCGGGCCGTCACGGCCTGCTGTCGCGGTGCAGGCACGTGAGCTTGGCGGTGCAGGTACGCCTGCCCCGGGCGTCGGTGATCACGATCTCCGTGGTGGAGGTGGTCCGGCCCACGTGAAGTGGGCGGGCCACCCCGGTGACGATGCCTTCGGTGGCCGCGGCGTGATGCGTGCACGACAGCTCGAGCCCTACGGGAAACCGCTCGGGCATCGCGTGCAGTGCCGAGAGAGTGGAGCCGAGCGTCTCGGCGAGCACCGCGTTCGCGCCTCCGTGCAGCAGCCCGAAGGGCTGGCGGTTGCCCGCGACCGGAAGCGTCCCGACCACCTCGTCCAGCCCGACCTTCACCAGCACGATCCCCATCCGGTCGGCGAGCTGCTCCACGGCTGACGACGACGGCAGCGGATCGGGATCGACGGGCACGATCCGCACCTTAGGACAGCGACCCGGCACACCTCCCTGCTCGGTGGATGATGCCGCGGCTGCGAGATGCGGCTTTCGGCCCCGTGGAGGGCGGAACCGTGGATCTCGCGGCGATCAAGGGCGCGTGGGAGCAGGGGGCGGCCGGGATCGGGCGACTCGCGCACCCAAATCGGGCGACTCGCGCGCCGGGATCGGGCGACTCGCGCACCCAAATCGGGCGACTCGCGCACCCGGATCGGGCGACTCGCGCGCCCGGATCGGGCGACTCGCGCGCCCGGATCGGGCGACTCGCGGGGGTGGGGTCAGGGTTTGTGGGTCGCGAAGATCGCGGTGCCGGGGAAGAGGGCGCCCCGGAGCGGGGACCACTGGCCCCACACGGTCTCCCGGCCCTCGGGCCACTCCGGCTCGACGATGTCGTCGAGGACGAGCCCTGCGGCCACGAGGTCGCGGACCCGGTCGCCCAGGGTCCGGTGGTGCTCCACGTAGGTGGCCCGGCCGGAGGCGTCGACCTCCACGTAGGGCGTGCGATCGAAGTAGGACTGCTGCACGGTGAGCCCGTCCGGGCCGGGGTCGTCGGAGAACATCCAGCGCATGGGGTGGTTCACCGCGAAGACCCAGCGTCCGCCGGGCCGCAGCACGCGGGCCACCTCGCGCATCACCCGCTCCGGCTCCGCCACGAACGGCACCGCCCCGAACGCCGAGCAGGCCACGTCGAAGGACCCGTCGGCGAACGGCAGGCGCTCGGCGCCGGCCTGCACCAGCGGTACGGCGATCCCGGTTGCCTGCCCGAGCGCTGCGGCGTGCTTCAGCATCGTCCCGGACAGGTCCAGCGCGACGGGCCGGGCCCCGACTCGGGCGAGCCACCGCGAGCACGGGGCGGATCCGCACCCGACCTCCAGCACCCGCAGGCCCGCGACATCGCCGAGCAGATGCGCGTCTTCCTCGCGCAGACCCTCGGGGCACCAGACGAAGTCGGCGTCGCCGATGTCCCGGCCGTGCTCGGCGAGGTAGTCCTCGGCATCGGCGTCCCACCACATGCGGCTGGCGCGTTCCGACTCCGTGGCGTCGACGTTCCGCCGCGCCACCCCGGTGGTTCCCAGCCGCTCTTCCGCGCTCACGCGGCCATCGTGGCAGCTGAGATGGGGCCACCCTCATTGCCGTGCTGATCGGGTCGCGCGTAGCATGATGGAAGCGCGGTGGTCAACGTCGCGGGTTCTGCGCGCGCTTCGCCCGGCCACGTCACGCATGTTCTCAACGCACGTTCTCCACCACGATCCACGAGCAAGGGTGACAGCACCACGTCACGAGACGTACACCACCTGGTCCGCACCACCAATCCATCCATAACCGGAGCACCCCACTACATGTCCACCGACACCACCGCCGCCCCGACCCACACGACCCCGCAGGTCGCCGTCAACGACATCGGGTCGGAGGAGGACTTCCTCGCCGCCATCGACCAGACGATCAAGTACTTCAATGATGGCGACATCGTCGAGGGCACCATCGTCAAGGTCGACCGTGACGAGGTCCTGCTCGACATCGGCTACAAGACCGAGGGCGTCATCCCCTCGCGGGAGCTCTCGATCAAGCACGACGTCGATCCGGCGGAGGTCGTGTCGGTCGGTGAGTACGTCGAGGCCCTGGTTCTCCAGAAGGAGGACAAGGAGGGCCGGCTGATCCTGTCCAAGAAGCGCGCACAGTACGAGCGCGCCTGGGGCACGATCGAGGCTCTCAAGGAGGCCGACGAGCCGGTCGAGGGCACCGTCATCGAGGTCGTCAAGGGCGGCCTGATCCTGGACATCGGGCTCCGCGGCTTCCTCCCGGCCTCGCTGGTCGAGATGCGCCGCGTCCGCGATCTGCAGCCGTACGTCGGCCGCAAGATCGAGGCCAAGATCATCGAGCTGGACAAGAACCGCAACAACGTGGTCCTGTCCCGCCGGGCCTGGCTGGAGCAGACCCAGTCCGAGGTGCGCAGCGAGTTCCTCAACCAGCTGGCCCGCGGCCAGGTGCGCAAGGGTGTCGTCTCCTCGGTGGTCAACTTCGGTGCCTTCGTCGACCTGGGCGGGGTCGACGGTCTGGTGCACGTCTCCGAGCTGTCCTGGAAGCACATCGACCACCCGAGCGAGGTCGTCGAGGTCGGCCAGGAGGTCACCGTCGAGGTCCTCGACGTCGACCTGGACCGCGAGCGTGTCTCCCTGTCGCTGAAGGCGACGCAGGAGGACCCGTGGCGCCTGTACGCCCGCACGCACGCGATCGGCCAGATCGTGCCGGGCAAGGTCACCAAGCTCGTTCCCTTCGGCGCGTTCGTCCGTGTCGAGGAGGGCATCGAGGGCCTGGTGCACATCTCCGAGCTGGCCGAGCGCCACGTGGAGATCCCGGAGCAGGTCGTGCAGGTCGGCGACGACGCGATGGTCAAGGTCATCGACATCGACCTCGACCGGCGCCGCATCTCGCTGTCGCTCAAGCAGGCCAACGAGGGCATGACGGTCGACACCGAGTTCGACCCCACCCGCTACGGCATGGCCGCCGAGTACGACGACCAGGGGAACTACATCTACCCCGAGGGCTTCGACGTCGAGACCGGCGACTGGCAGGAGGGCTTCGAGGCTCAGCGCGAGGCCTGGGAGAAGGAGTACGCCGAGGCGCACGCCCGCTACGAGCAGCACATCACGCAGATCAAGAAGTCGGCCGAGGCCGAGGCCGAGGCGGCTGCCGACGGCGGCGGCACCAACTACTCCTCGCAGGGTGGCGGTGAGCCGGCCGAGTCCGGTGGATCGCTCGCCAGCGACGAGCAGCTTGCGGCACTGCGCGAGAAGCTCTCCGGCGGAGCCTGACGGCTCAGCAGGGTCTGATCGACTCGACGGCCCCGGCGACCATTGGTCGCCGGGGCCGTCCGGCGTCCGGGGGAAGCCCGGGTCACGGTTGTGCTGCGTTCGGTGCTAATCGCGCGGCGAAGAGGAGGTGGGGGAGATTTCGCTCTACCGTATGTCCATGCGCGGGGCGAACTGCCGACACGGAGCTTTCGGTGCCGGACTGGTCGCCGTGGTGCTCGCGTTGAGCGGGTGTGGCGCCTCCGCGCTCGAACAGACCGAAGTGCCGACGTTCCCCACGTCGGCCGAGACGTCCGCGGCGGCTGTGGCCGGCCCGGACGACGGAGTGCTGCCCGACGACTGCGCCCGGATCCTCGCCGTCGGTGATCTGGAGGCCCTGCTGGGCCTGCCGTTGGGTTCGGTCGCCCAGCGCACCACGATCGGTGTCGCGGAGCCGTCCGTCGGGCGCACCGAGCGGGTGGCGTGCGTCTACACCGGCACGGCCGGCGGTCCGGCGCGTGGCCGGACACTGCTCAACATCAACGCGTCCGCCTACACCGACGCGGACGCCGCCGGCAAGCAGTGGCGGATCAACTCCGAGGCCGAGGACGGCGGACGCCGTGAGATGCCGATCGGGAGCGCCTCCGCCGTGCTCGTCGAGCGGCGTGGCGAGGCCGTTCTCATGGTCGTCCACGAGGTGAGCAACCTGACGCTCGTGCTCCCGGGCCAGCCGCTGCCGGGTGGCCGCGCTCCGGCCGACGTGCTGGTGGACCTCGCGCTGCGCGTGCTTCCCGCGGTCAGCACGGTGGGCGGCACGTCGTCGGCCAGCACCACCACCGAGCCCCCGGGGACCGTCTCCTGACCGAGTAGCGTGACGCCGTGCTGAGGGTGGGGCTGACCGGCGGGATCGGTTCGGGCAAGTCGACGGTGGCCAGGCGGCTCGCCCAGCGGGGCGCGGTGGTGGTCGACTCCGACGCCATCGCCCGGGAGGTCGTCGCGCCGGCCACCGCAGGGCTCGCGGAGATAGTCACGGCGTTCGGCGGCGGCGTCCTCACCGAGGAGGGCGCCCTGGACCGGGCCGCGCTCGCGGCTCTGGTCTTCCAGGATCCGGCCGCGCGCGAGCGCCTGAACGCCATCGTGCACCCCCGCGTCCGGCAGCGCTCCGAGGAGCTGATCGCCGCCGCGCCGCCCGATGCGGTGGTGGTGCAGGACGTCCCGCTGCTCGTCGAGGGTCGGATGGCACCGTTGTACCCGCTGGTCGTGGTGGTGCACGCCGACGCGGAGGAGCGGGTGCGGCGGCTCGTCGAGCAGCGGGGGATGCCCGAGTCCGACGCGCGGGCCCGCATCGCCAGCCAGGCCGACGACGCCGCGCGCCGGGCCGCCGCCGACGTGTGGCTGGACAACTCTGGTGATCCCGCCGGCCTCGAGGCCGCTGTCGACGAGCTGTGGACGGCCCGGCTGGTCCCGTTCGAGGAGAACCTGCGGCTGCGCCGGGTGGTCCGTGCGGGCGCGCCCAAGCTCGCCGACCCGGACCCGGACTGGCCGGCCGAGGGCGCCCGGCTCTGTGCCCGCGTGGCGGCGGCCGCGGGGGAGCGGGGACGTGGTGTGGCCCACACCGGCTCCACCTCCGTACCGGGCCTGCCCGCCAAGGACGTGATCGACCTGCAGCTCGGGGTCGACTCGCTGGCCGACGCCGACGCCGTCCGCGACGCGTTGCAGGACGCCGGCTTCCCCTGGCGTTCCGACATCGCCTGGGACAACGCGAAGCCCCCGGGCGCACCGCCCTGGCCGAAGCGCTATCACGGCTCCGCCGACCCCGGTCGCATCGTCCACCTGCACGTCCGTGAGGTGGGCTCTCCCGGCTGGCGCTATGCACTGCTCTTCCGGGACTGGCTGCGAGCCGATGCCGCAGCCCGGGACGAGTACCTGGCGGTGAAGCGCGAGGCGGAGGCGCGCTACGGCGACGACAGCGACGCGGATCGGTACGTCCAGGTCAAGGAACCGTGGTTCGACGCCGCAGCGCCACGGGCCGACGCATGGGCCGCATCCTCAGACTGGTCTCCCTCGTTGGAGTGATCGGGCTGCTCCGTCGTAACGGTGCGCCACCGTGCCACGATGGAGGGACAGGAAAATCCACATCCGGGTGACCAGCCGGGCTCCGGCGAGCAGGGGGACATGACGGTGGGCACACCGGTCGACAATCCTCCTGGTTCCGACGGCCGGCTCGACGACGTCGGCGGCGCCGCTCGCGCCACGCCCGGCTCCGGGCGCACGAAGATCGTGCGCGGCGGCCCGGCGCTGTCCGCCGCACAGTTGCGGGTCGACTTCGGCGCGCACCTCGAGGCGAACTACCAGCGGCTGGTCGCGCAGCTCTACGCGATCACGCTCGATCCGGGCGAGGCCCACGACGTCGTCCAGGACGCCTACTCCCGTGCATGGCGCAACTGGGCGGTGATCAGCCGCTCGCCCGACCCGAGCGCCTGGATCCGGCGGGTGGCCGTGCGGTCCACCATCCGGAGCTGGCGGCGCATGCTCGCCCGCATCGGCATCGGCCGGCCCCGTCCGATCGGTGACGGCGTCGACTCGCGCACCGGCGCGCTGCTCACCGCGCTCGGCAAGCTGTCGGCGGCGGAGCGCCGGGCCGTCGTCCTCACCCACATGGCGGGTATCTCGCTGGGTGAGATCTCCGCGCTGGAACAGGTCTCCATCGGTTCGGTGCAGGCACGGCTGTCCCGCGCGCGACAGGTCGTGTCCGAGGGCATGGCCGAGGTCCTGCCCCTGGTTCTGGAGGGCGCGGTCGGCGACGGCTACAACGCCGACGACGGCTTCGACGTCTTCGGGTCCGGCGAGCGCGGGTCCGACGGCTACGGCCCGGCATACGGGCCGGGGAACTACCGCCCCGGCGATTTCGACGCCGAGGGATACGGCACGCCATACGGCGGCGAGGGCGACCGGGCCGGCGACGACTACAGGGGGGAACACCGGTGAACGAGCCGTTGGATCGAGTGACCGAGGAGTTCCGGCGGCTCGACAACGAGCTCGCCGCCGCCGTCACGCTGCCCGCCGTGGACTCGGTGATCCGCCGGGCCGGCACGCTCAACCGCGCCAGCACGGCCGCCGCCGCCGCGGTGCTCACCGTCGGTGCGCTCGGCGCGACCACGGCGATCGCGCAGATCGCCGCGCCCGCGGCGGTCGCGGACGCCGCCACCGCCGTGTCGCCGGGCTCAGCGCCCGCCGGCAGCCTGGGCGGGGCCGACCCCGCGCCCGCTGCCGCACCCGAGTCGCCGTCCGACCCGCTGTCGGCCGTCCACCCCAACGCTCCGGTGGCGGCCCCGGGCGCCTCGGAGGAGGAGCGGGCGCGGATCCAGCGTGATCAGGCGGCGACAGATCAGGGCCGGGTGGTGCCGGGTGCTCCGGCTCCCGGGCTCCCGGGATCCGGGCCCGTCCCGCCGGGGCCGGTGGGTGGCCCGCCGCCACCACCGCCACCCCCGGTGGACCCACCGGCGCCTGTGACAACGACACGCACGCAGCCGCCCCCGTGGCACCCGACGACGCGCCCGGATCCGACCACGCGCCCGAATCCGACCACGCGCCCGAATCCGACGACCCGTCCGGATCCGACCACGCGCCCGGATCCGACGACCCGTCCGGACCCGACGACGCGTCCGGATCCGACGACTCAACCGGATCCGACGACCAGCACGGCTCAGGCCAGCCCGTCGACCCCGGCGACCACGACACAACACAGCACCTCGCCGAGGCCGTCCACCTCGCCGGTCTCGCCGACCTCGGGCATCGCCTGAGAGAGCCGGCTCCACTCGGGCGGCGGACGCGAACCCGTCCGCCGCCGCTACGGGGCCGGTGCCTCTCCGGGGCACTGCCGGACGTCGCGGCAGCGCTTCCAGGTGAGCGCGACGCCCCGCTCGCCGAGCCAGGCGTCGAGGTCGTGGCCGTGGGCGGCGAGGCCGTCCACGGCGCGGAAGGCCCGCTCCATCGCCTTCTCGGCCGCGGGCGGCTCGAGGAGTCCGAGAGCCACGGCGGCCACGAACTCGTCCGTGTCGACCACCAGGGCACTGCGCCCGTGCTGCACCACAATGTCGAGGTAGTAGTCGGTGAGCACCCAGCGTTCGCCGTCACGCACGATGTCGCACACATCGAGGTAGAAGTCCTGGTCCCGGTGGTGGCCGGGGTTCCAGCACCAGTCGGTGACGCACAGGCCGATGTCGGGCAGCAGCCACGACTGCACCCAGTGCGCGGTGGGCCGGTCGATCATCGGACGGCTCATGTACAGGCCGAAGGGCGTGATCCGGTACTCGTCCACCGGGCGGGGGACGCCCTTGGTGTCGATGTTGAGGGCGGCCGGGACGTCGAAGGTGGAGATCTTCGGCGGGTGCACCGCCCCGATCCTGTCAGGTCCCGCCGAGGTTCGCTCGGCACCGCATCTCGCGTTCGTCCCGTGGATCGCCCCTGCCGGAGCTGACCAGATCCGGTCGACATGCCCGTGTGCGTGGGTCACTCCCACCGCGCCTCCGGGACCTGCGCGGATGTCCGCTCCGCGAAATGTCGGTGGTGGCTCGTACCCTGGAACCGTGGCATTCGCGACAGAGGTTCCCGGCAGCGCGGCGAAGCAGGACGTGCCGGTCGCCCACTCCGAGTTCCGCCCGGTCGGGGAGATCCCCCGCGCGGGCGGCCGGTTCGAGGTCGTCAGTGAGTTCACGCCTGCCGGCGACCAGCCCGCGGCGATCGAGGAGCTGGAGAAGCGCATCCGCGCGGGCGAGCAGGACGTCGTGCTCCTCGGCGCCACCGGCACGGGCAAGTCGGCCACCACGGCCTGGCTGGTCGAGCGGCTGCAGCGGCCCACGCTGGTGATGGCGCCCAACAAGACGCTCGCGGCGCAGCTGGCCAACGAGCTTCGCGAGATGCTGCCCAACAACGCGGTCGAGTACTTCGTCTCGTACTACGACTACTACCAACCCGAGGCGTACATCGCGCAGACCGACACCTACATCGAGAAGGACTCCTCGATCAACGAGGACGTCGAGCGGCTGCGCCACTCCGCCACGCACAACCTGCTGTCGCGGCGCGACGTCGTCGTGGTCGCGTCCGTGTCGTGCATCTACGGCCTGGGCACGCCGCAGTCCTACCTCGACCGGTCGGTGAAGCTCGAGGTCGGCGGCAGCGTCGAACGTGACGTGCTGCTCCGGGCGCTGGTCGACGTGCAGTACACCCGCAACGACATGGCCTTCAACCGCGGCACGTTCCGGGTCCGCGGCGACACCGTGGAGATCATCCCGGCGTACGAGGAGCTCGCGATCCGCATCGAGTTCTTCGGCGACGAGATCGAGGCTCTCTACTACCTCCACCCGCTCACGGGCGACGTCGTCCGCCAGGTCGACGAGCTGCGCATCTTCCCCGCCACGCACTACGTCGCCGGTCCGGAGCGCATGGAGCGGGCGGTCCGCGAGATCGAGAAGGAGCTCGAGGAGCGGCTCGCCGAGCTGGAGCGCCAGGGCAAGCTGCTGGAGGCGCAGCGGCTGCGGATGCGCACGCAGTACGACATCGAGATGATCCGCCAGGTCGGGTTCTGCTCGGGCATCGAGAACTACTCCCGCCACATCGACGGCCGTGGGCCGGGCTCGGCGCCCGCCACGTTGATCGACTACTTCCCCGACGACTTCCTGCTGGTCATCGACGAGTCCCACCAGACGGTCCCGCAGATCGGCGGCATGTACGAGGGCGACATGTCCCGCAAGCGCAACCTCGTGGAGTTCGGGTTCCGGCTGCCGTCGGCTGTCGACAACCGGCCGCTGACGTGGGAGGAGTTCGCCGACCGGATCGGGCAGACGGTCTACCTGTCGGCCACGCCCGGTCCGTACGAGCTCAGCCGCACCGGTGGCGAGTTCGTCGAGCAGGTCATCCGGCCCACCGGCCTGGTCGACCCGAAGGTCGTCGTCAAGCCGACGAAGGGCCAGATCGACGACCTGGTCCACGAGATCCGCGAGCGCTCCGAACGGGACGAGCGCGTCCTGGTCACCACACTCACCAAGAAGATGGCCGAGGACCTCACCGACTACCTGCTGGAGCTGGGCATCCGGGTGCGCTACCTGCACTCGGAGGTCGACACGCTGCGGCGGGTGGAGCTGCTGCGGCAGCTGCGGCTCGGCGAGTACGACGTGCTGGTCGGCATCAACCTGCTCCGGGAGGGCCTCGACCTGCCCGAGGTCTCGCTGGTGGCGATCCTCGACGCCGACAAGGAGGGCTTCCTCCGGTCCGGCACCTCCCTGATCCAGACCATCGGGCGCGCGGCGCGCAACGTGTCGGGCGAGGTGCACATGTACGCCGACAAGATCACCGACTCGATGCAGTTCGCCATCGACGAGACCGACCGGCGCCGGGCCAAGCAGGTCGCCTACAACGAGGAGCGCGGGCTCGATCCGCAGCCGCTGCGCAAGAAGATCGCCGACATCCTCGACCAGGTGTACCGGGAGGCCGAGGACACCGAGGTCCCGGTCGGTGGATCGGGCCGCAACCAGTCCCGCGGCAAGCGCGCGGCGGGGGAGCCGGGCCGGGCCAGTGCCAGCTCCGGTGTGATCGCCGGCCGCGACACCTCCACGATGCCCCGCGCCGAGCTGGCCGACCTCGTGCAGCAGCTCTCCGACCAGATGCTCGCCGCGGCGCGCGATCTGCAGTTCGAGCTGGCCGCCCGCCTCCGCGACGAGATCGCCGACCTCAAGAAGGAACTGCGCGGGATGGACGCGGCCGGCATCCGCTGACCGCCCTCCTGCCACGCCGACAGGGCGGCACGGATCCACGGTCACCGCGCACACCTGTCGGCCACGGTGCACACGGCCTGACGTGTGTGCGGTGGCCAACTCGTGTGCGCGGTGACGGCGCAGCTCGCTGCGGAGGGGGGCCCGGCGGCACGGGGCAGGGGCGAGTTACCGTGGCGGGCGATCTATCGGCCGAGGAGAGGGCACCAGTGTGACGGTTGTCGGCGCGTCGACCGCCCGCACCTCGGCCGAGCGGCGCATCCTCGACGTGCTCCGGTCGCCCCGGCGCATCCTGCCGGTCACCGTTCCGTTCCTCGTCCTGGTGCTGGTCGGGGTCGTGATCTACACCGGCGGCCGGCACATCGACCTGCAGGTGTACCGCTTCGGGGTGCAGGCGTGGCTGTCCGGCGGTGACCTGTACGGGCCCCTGCCGGAGACGGCGGGCCACATCGCGCTGCCGTTCATCTACCCGCCGTTCGCGGCGCTGGCGATGGTGCCGCTGGCCGTCGTGCCGTGGGTCGTGGCCTGGACCGGGCTGCTCGCGCTCTCGACGTTGTCGCTGGGCGCCACGCTCTACGTGGTCGCGCGCCGGCTCTGGGAGGCCGGTGGCCGGGGTGGGGCGCTGTCCGTGGCGTCGATCGCGCTGCCGCTGGCGCTCGCGGTCCAGCCCGGCAAGGTCATCGACTTCGACGTCCCGTCCGACCCCCGTCCGCCGCTGAGCCTCGAACCGGTGTCGCAGACCATCCAGTTCGGCCAGATCAACCTGCTGCTCATGGCGTTGGTGGCGCTCGACTGCCTGGTCGCGCGGCCGCGCTGGCCCCGCGGCGTCCTCATCGGGATCGCTGCCGCCATCAAGCTGACGCCCGCGGCGTTCGTCCTGTACTTCCTGCTGCGCCGGGACTACCGGGCCGCCGCCACCGCCGCGATCTCGGGGGCCGTGGCCACGGCGATCGGGTTCGTCGTCGCGCCGAGCCAGTCGTGGACCTTCTGGCTCGACAACCCGGCGGGTGGCGTCAGCGGATCACCGTTCTTCACCAACCAGACGTTCCAGGCCGTGCTCGTCCGGATGGGGATCGACGGCACCCCGCGCACGGTCTGCTGGCTGCTGCTGTCCGCGGGGCTGCTGGCGCTCGCGATACCGGCGATCCGGCGGGGTTCGGCGCCGCTCGCGCTCGTCGCCACGGCGGGTGTCGCGCTGCTGGTCTCGCCCACCTCGTGGTCGCACCACTGGGTGTGGGTGGCGCCGGCGCTGCTGGTCGCCGCGGCCACGGCGTGGCGCTTGCGGTCCTGGACGTGGGCGGTGGTCACCCTCGCGATGGCGGCCGTGTTCGTGATCGCGCCGCACCAGCAGGGGTTGCCCCGGGCCGACAACCGGGAGCTGTCGTGGACCCCGCTCCAGCAGTTCATCGGCAGCACCTACGTATGGTTCACCGTGCTGCTCTTCGTGCTGCTGTTCGTGGCGATGCGGCGCGACCGGTCGGCCCCGCAACGCTGGCTGTGAACCACGAGGAGCTCGTCGCCTACTGCCTGGCCAAGCCCGGCGCCACGCCCGACGAGCCGTGGGAGGGCGACCTCGTCGCGAAGGTGGGCGGCAAGATCTTCGCGTTCCTCGGCGGAGACGGTCTGGGAGTCAAGTGCGGCCGCGACGCCGACGAGGCGGCCGAGCCGCGCCTGCGCTACCCCGGCACCGTCGAGGTGATGGCCTACATCGGGCGGCACGGCTGGAACCGCGTCACGGTCGACGGGACGATCCCCGACGACGAGCTGTGCGAGCTCGTCGACGACTCCTACGCCGCGGTTGTCGCGAAGCTGCCCAAGCGGCTGCGCCCGCAGGCCACCTGACGCAGCCGCAGCAGGGCGAGGACGGCCACATTCGCTGGTCTTCGTCTCCACCGGGACAGATCGTGGGGCGTGACCACCCGCGACCGCCTGCTCGCCGCTGTCGTCGCCGTGCTCTGGGGCGCCAACTTCCTCGCGATCCACGTCGGGCTGGAGCACTTCCCGCCGCTGTTCCTCGCCGCGCTGCGGTTCCTGGTGCTCGCGATTCCGACGGTGCTGCTGGTGCCCCGGCCGCGGGTGCCGCTGCGCTGGCTGATCGGTTACGGGCTCGGCTTCGGCACGGTGCAGTTCCTGTTCCTGTTCGTCGCGATGGACGTCGGCATGCCCACCGGGCTCGCGTCGCTGGTGTTGCAGGCCTCGGCCCCGTTCACGGTGCTGCTCGGGGCGTTGCTGCTGCGGGAACGGATGGCCGTCCGGCAGGTCGCCGGGATCAGCCTGGCGGTGGTGGGCCTGCTGGCCATCGCCGTGGCGCAGGCGCATGCCGCGGCCCTGATCCCGCTCGTGCTCACCCTGATCGGGGCGTTGGGCTGGGCGTTCGGCAACCTGGCCGCCCGGCTCGCCGACGCACCGAACCCGCTGCACCTGACGCTGTGGATGTCGGTGGTGCCGCCGATCCCGCTGCTCGCGGCCTCTTTCCTGACCGAGGGCCCGGCCGCGGACTGGGCGGCGGTGCGCGCCGCCGTCACCCCGGCCGGGGTGCCCGGGTTGCTGGCGATCGCCTACCTCGCCGTCCTCGCCACCGTGCTGGGCTCCGACATCTGGACGGCGCTGATGCGCCGCTACCCGGCCGGGGTCGTCGCGCCCTACTCGTTGCTGGTGCCGGTGGTCGGGATCGGGCTCGCCGCGGCCGCCCTGGGTGAACGGCCCAGCGTGGTGGAGCTGGTGGCCGGGGTGGTGATCATCGGCGGGGTGTTGCTCGGGACCCCGCGTCCGCCCCGCCCCGTCACCGACGTGGCTCTCGTCCGCACTAGCTCGTGACGTCCTTGCGCCGGAACTGCCACACGGCCAGGCCGCCGAGCACGGCGGCGTAGCAGACGGCGGAGAAGACGCCCCGGGTCATGTCCCCCCAGTCGACCTGCCCAGCGAGCAGCCCGGCCCACGCGCCGTCGTAGTGGGTGGGCAGGTAGTTGCGGAGGTCCTCCAGCGCGGTGATCTGGTCGAGGATCTGCGACACGATCGACACCGTCACCGCGCCCCCGACCGCCCCGAGCGGTGCGTCCGTGCTCACCGACAGCAGGAGCGCGAGCGCGGCCACCCAGCTCAGCTGCACCGCGATGTACAGCGCCGCCAGCAGCACCCGGCCCACGCCCGTCCAGAAGGTCAGGGACTCACCCGTGGGGCTCACCAGGTCGCCGGTGCCGTACGCCAGCGCGCCGACGACCAGCGACACCACAGGGAGCAGCAGCAGCGCCGCCACCGACAGCACTCCCGACACGACCGCCTTCTGCCGCAGCAACCGGGCCCGGGGGATCGGCGCGGCGAGCAGGTAGCGCAGGCTCGACCACGACGCCTCCGCGGCCACCGTGTCGCCGAAGAACAGCGCCACCACCACGACCAGCAGGAACGACGACGAGGCGAACAGCGCGAACACCGCGAAGTTCGCCCCGCTGCCCTTCGCGAGGTCGACGAGGTTCACCGACCCGGTGGGAGTGCCGTTGTCGGCCAGCTCGAACGCGATCCAAAGGATCACGGGGAGCAGCGTGACCAGGGCGAACGTCACCTGCGTCCGGCGGCGCAGGAGCTGGCGCCGCAGCTCGACGCGCAGCGGCAGCGTGTGGCCGGGGCGGTACCGGGCGGGCCGGACGTCGTCGGCGAGGTCGCCGACCGTGCCCTTCCAGGTGGACGGACCGTCGTTCGTGGTCACGGGGCTGCATCCATTGTTCCGGCGTCCTCTTCGACGAGCTGCAGGAACGCGTCCTCGAGACGCCGCCGCGGGCCGGCCGACGCGACGTCGACCCCGGCCGTGACGAGCGCCCGCACCGCGGACGCGCGCGGGGTGCCGTTGAGCTCGGCGTGCACGGAGCCGCCGTCGACCGACACGGCGTGCACCCCGGCGAGCCCGCTGAGCACGGCGGCCGCGCGGTCGGGGGCGTCCACGCCGAACGTGGCGGCCCCGCCGCCGGCGATGATGTCGTCGACCGTGCCGTCCGCGACCACCTCGCCGTGGTGCATCACGACGACGTGCGTGCAGGTCTGCTCCACCTCGGCGAGCAGGTGGCTCGAGATCAGCACCGTCCGCCCGCCGGCCGCGTACCGGTGCAGCACCTCACGCATCGCGTGGATCTGGGGCGGGTCGAGCCCGTTGGTGGGCTCGTCGAGCACGAGAAGCTCCGGGAGGCCCAGCATGGCCTGCGCGATGGCCAGGCGCTGCCGCATGCCCTGGCTGTAGGTGCCCACCCGCCGCTGCACCGACGCGCCGAGACCGGCGATCCGCAGTGCCTCGTCGAGATGCGCCTCGGCGGCGGGACGGCCCGTCGCGGCCCAGTAGAGGCGGAGGTTGTCCACCCCGGACAGGTGGGGCAGGAATCCCGGCCCCTCGACGAACGCCCCGATCCGCGCCAGCACCGGCGCACCCGGCGCGACCGGCTCCCCGAACGCCGTGATCGTGCCTGCGGTGGGCCTGATCAGACCCATGAGCATCCGCAGCACGGTGGTCTTGCCCGCGCCGTTCGGGCCGAGCAGCCCCAGCACCATGCCCTTCCGGACGGTGAACGACACGTCCTTCACCGCGCTGAACCCGCCGCGGTAGGTCTTGGCCAGCGTGTGGATCTCCAGCGGCGGGGCGCCCGGGTCGGCGGCCGCCACGGTGCCTGCCGCGGAGCGGCGGCCCACGATCCGGGCGACGATCCACGCCAGCAGGGCCAGCGCCAGCACGACCGCGATGCCGATCAGGGGCAGGAGCGGCACGGTGTTCGCGGTGACGGCCTCGCCCGGCACCACCGGCACGGTGAGCGCCGCGTCACCCGAGAGCCCGATCCGCCACACCGCGGGCTCGGTGCCGCTCGCGTAGGCCTGGTCGGTGGTGCCGACCGACACCACCAGGTGGTTCCCGGCCTCCACCGGCGCCACGACTCCCGGCAGGGTGACCGTGGCGCGGGCCGGGGAACCGTCGGCGGGGACGGCCACCCGGAACGGGGCCACCGCGTTGCCCAGCAGCGTGCGCAGACCGTCCGGCGCCACCTCGAACGTCCTGGCGAAGAGGATCGCCTCGGCGGGCGCGGGCTGGCCGGGGACGCGGGCGACCGACACGTCGACCCGGGGAGCGCCGGCGACCAGCACCGGCTCCCCGAGAGCCGCGGTGCGGAACTGCGCGGACTGGCCGGGGACCTCGGCGGTGGCCGAGGTGAGCCGGCCGGCCAGGCTGCCGAGCGCACCACCGATCCCCGGCAACGACGTGATCGCGGCGGGGTTGCCCCCTGCCGGGTTGAGCGCGACCTGCTCGGGGCCCTCCAGCCCGAGCCGCCGGGACTCCACCGGTGCCGCACCGGAGATCCCGGGGTAACCGGTGGCCTCGACGGTGCGGCTGTTCGGGGCGCTGCCGTTGGTGCGCACACCGCTCTGGACGGTGTAGCCGAACCCGGTGCCGGGGTCGGTGCCGGTGTGGGCGAGGTGGAAGTCGAACCAGTCCCCGATCGCCTCGCGCACCGCTGCGTCGGGCGCGCCGCCGTCGTGTCCGCCCCCGTACCAGAGGACCTTCACGGGCGTGCCCGTCGCGGCGATCTGGCGCGCGTTCGCGTCGGCCTGGTCGAGCCCGAACAGCGTGTCCTGCTCGCCCTGCACGAGCAGCGTCGGCGCGGTGATCCGGTTCGTCACCGTTGACGGCGACGAGCGCTGCAGGAGAGCCGCGGTGGCGGGGGAGAGGCGGCCCGTGGTGGCGGACTCGGTGTACGCGGCGCACACCTGGGTGGTGAACCGGCCGCAGGTGAGGGGTTCGCCTGCCGGGGCCGGGCCGCCGGGCAGAGCCGGGCCGCCCTGTGCGGACCCGCCGACTGGACCGGCTGCCCCGGCCGGCGCCGCGCCCGGGTCAGGGCCGTTCGGGGCCGGGTCGGCCGGGCCGAGCCCGGCGGAGAAGAAGAGCCCGGCCCACCCGCGCTTGAACACCCCGTCCGGGGCGAACGCGCCCCGCGCCGGGGTGCCGGAGGGGAGCGGGGCGGTGGTCGCCGCGTTCGGGAAGAGGGCCTGGCCGAGGTCGTTCCAGGTGATCACGGGGGCGATGGCGTCGATCCGACGGTCGTAGCCGGCGAGCAGCAGAGCGAGCGCGCCGCCGTAGGAACCGCCCGTGACCCCGACGCGGGGGTCGCCGGGCCCGTCCTGGGTCACGTCGGGGCGCGCGGCCAGCCAGTCGACCAGTGCCCGCGCGTCGGCGACCTCGTGGTCGGGGTCGTCGAGGGAGATCTGGCCGGTGCTGGCCCCGAAGCCGCGGGCCGACCAGGTGAGCACGACGAACCCACGGGCGGCCAGGTCGCGGGCGTCGGGGTCGACCGAGGCCTTGCTCCCCCCGAACCCGTGCGCGACGAGCACGGCCGGGGCCGGGGTGACGGCGGGCAGGTAGAGCGTGGTGTCCAGGCTCACCGGGCCGGTGGTGCCCGGGCCGCCCGCCACCTCGATGCGCTGTTCCTGCGTGCGGACCGCGGACGCCGGGGCGGCGGACGCGGTGCCGGTCGGGACCACCAGCGCGACCATGGCGAGCGTGAGGGCCGCGGCGAGCGCGCGGAGGGTCCGGTGCACAGGTTGACGTTATGCGAAGGTCGGGACGGCCCCCTCAGCCGTCTCTCAGCGACCTGACGGGACGGCTCAGAGCACGTCGTCGAAGTGCTCCACGCGCGGAGCTCCGTCGAAGAACGGGCCGATCAGGGCGCGCCACCGGTTGTAGTTCTCCGACTGGCGGAACCCGACGGTGTGCGCCTCGATGCTGTCCCACTCGATCAGCAGGACGAACCGGGTGGGTGTCTCCACGCTGTGGGTGAGCCGCGCCTCGCGGAAGCCCGGCGTGTCGGACACGAACTTCACGCCCTCCCGCACGGCCGCGCTGAACTGATCTTCCGTGCCCGGCTGCACCGCGAAATCGGCGATCTCCAACACCATGGCGGCATCCTCGCACGGCCGCGGGACGGGAGGAGTGCCGTCAGGCCATTTTGGGCACATCACCGGCATGGAGCACTTCACGATCGCCACTGTCGCCGAGCAGAGCGCCGACTTCCGCCGGGTCCTGTGGACCGGCGAGCACACCCAGCTCGTCATCATGACGATCCCGCCGGGTGGGGAGATCGGCGAGGAGGTGCACGACGACACCGACCAGATCCTCACCTTCGTCAGCGGCACGGGCGAGGCGAAGGTGAGTGGCAGGACGAAGGCGGTCGCCGCGGGCGACCTCGTCGTCGTGCCCGCGGGCAAGAAGCACAACTTCGTCAACACCGGCCCGAACCCGCTGGTCCTCTACACGGTCTACGGACCGCCGGAGCACGCCGACGGCGTCGTGCACAAGACCAAGGAGGAGGCCGACGAGGCCGAGGAGTCGGGCCAGGACGAGCCCCCGAAGTAACCGCACCCGCCCCACCCGCGAGTCGCCCGGTTCCGCCCCGCGAGTCGCCCGGTTCCGCCCCCGCCGGCAGCAGCCGCCCGCTACTGCCGGCGGGCGCGGGCGCGCCGCTTCCCCTCGTGCATGGCCTGCACGCGGGCGATGGGAATGGTGTGCCCCTCCTCGACCAGGTCGGCGGGGAGCTGCTGCGGCGCCGGCATCCGGTCGTGCCACGGGTCACCGTCGCCCAGCAGCTCGACGGCGGTGCGGACGGTGAAGTCGGCCGGTGCGACGTCGTCGAGCTCGTCCCACGTCACGGGGAACGACACGGGCACGCCGGGCCGCGCGCGCGGGCTGTAGGCCGCGACGATGGTGGCTCCGGCCGAGCGGGTGGAGTCGACGAAGACCCGGCCGCCGCGGTCGTCCTTGATGTAGGCGGTGGTGGCGACGTCCGGGTCGAGCCGGGCGGCCCGTGCGGCGAGCGCCCGGGTCGCCGCCGCCGCGTCCTCGATCCCGGTGCGCTCGTCGAGCGGCACGAAGACGTGCAGCCCCTTCGCGCCGCTGGTCTTCACCACGCCAGCGAGGCCCGCGTCGTCCAGTGCCTGCCGCACGAGCCGGGCCGCCGCGACGACGTGCGGGAACGCGTCGTCGGCCGGGGGGTCGAGGTCGAGCACCAGGTACGTCGGGTGGGTCTCGCCGGCGTGCATCAGGGTCGGGTGGTACTCCACGGCCCGCTGGTTGGCGAACCACAGCAGGGTCCGGCGGTCGTTGCAGAGGGCGTAGGACACCTCGCGCCGCGACGCCTCCGCCCACACGGTGGTGGTCCGCACGAAGTCCGGGGTGTACTTCGGCACGTTCTTCTGCATGAACGGCTCCTGGCCCGGCCGCACGCGGATCACCGACAGCGGCCGGTCACGCAGCTCGGGGAGGATGCGGTCGGCCACGGCGTCCAGGTAGTCCACCAGGTCCCGCTTGGTGGCCCCGGCCCCGTCGAACAGCGGTTTGTCGAGGCTCGTGAGCTCCACACCGTCGCGGATCTCGTCGGCCTTCGTGCGGCTCATCGTCACCTCCTACCAGCTGGACCGCGCCGTGGCCAGGCCGGCGGCGATCAGCGCCCCGACCGTGCGGGGGCGAGATGGTGCAGGTCCACGGCGGTGAGCCGGCCGTCGACGGCCTCGGCGGTGATCCAGGTGAAGGTGGGCTGCCGGCGGCGGTCGGTGGGGGAGCCCGGGTTCAGCAGCCGCAGGCCGCCGGGGGCGACGGTGTCCCACGGGATGTGGCTGTGCCCGAAGACCAGCACGTCGGCGTCCGGGTACGCGGCGGCGCAGCGGCGCTCCCGGCCCGCGGCGGCACCGGTCTCGTGCACCACCGCGAACCGGACGCCGCCGAGCTCGACCCTCGCGACCTCGGGCAGCCGCGCCCGCAGCGGCGGCCCGTCGTTGTTGCCGTAGACGCCGACGAGCCGCCGCGCCCGCGCCTCGAGCGCGTCGAGCAGGTCCACCGACACCCAGTCGCCCGCGTGCACCACCACGTCGGCGGCGTCGACCGCGTCCCACACCGGTACGGGCAGGTCCTTCGCCCGTACCGGGAGGTGGGTGTCGGAGATCAGCAGCAGACGCAGGTCAGCTCACACCCACGAGGTCGACGACGAAGATCAACGTCTCGCCGGGCTTGATGGCGCCGCCGGCGCCCCGGTCGCCGTAGCCCAGGTGCGGGGGGATCACGAGCCGGCGGCGGCCGCCGACCTTCATCCCGGCCACCCCCCGGTCCCAGCCCGCGATGACGCGGCCCGTGCCGAGCGGGAACCGGAGCGTCGAGCCGCGGTTCCAGGAGGCGTCGAACTCCTCGCCGGTGGAATGCGCCACACCCACGTAGTGCACTTCGACGGTGTTGCCGGGTGCGGCCTCTGCGCCGTCGCCGGTCTGAATGTCCTCTACGACCAGGTCGGCGGGGGCGGGCCCGTCGATGGGGTCGACTTCGGGTCGCTGCAGTGCCACAGGGAGTCCTCCGGTTCGGTTGACCGTTCAGAGTGCCAGAGCCCGGAGCGGGAGGTACACAGGAGGCATGACCAGCACCGACGCCGCAACGGGCCGGCCTGGCGAGGATGACGGCGAGCTCGACCCGAAGCGGTGGCAGGCCCTGTGGGTGACGCTCGTCGCCGGGTTCATGAGCCTGCTCGACGTCAGCATCGTGGCGGTCGCGCTGCCGTCGATCCAGCGCGGTCTCGGCACCGACCCGGCGCAGGTGCAGTGGGTGGTGTCGGGGTACGCGCTGACGTTCGGGCTCGCGCTGGTGCCGGCCGGGCGCCTGGGGGACGCCATGGGCCGCCGGCGCATGTTCCTGTTCGCGCTCGCCGCGTTCGTCCTGTTCAGCGCGCTCGCCGGGGCCGCACCGACAGCCGAGACGCTCATTCTCGCCCGCCTCGCGCAGGGGCTGGCCGCGGGCGCGCTCGCGCCGCAGAACTCCGCGCTCATCCAGCAGCTGTTCCGGGGTGACGAGCGCGCCAGGGCGTTCGGTCTCTTCGGTGCCGTCCTCGGCATCTCGACGGCCGTCGGCCCGATCGTGGGAGGCGTGATCCTGGCGCTGGCCGGCGGAGCGGACGGCTGGCGGTGGATCTTCTACGTCAACGTCCCGATCGGGGTGGTCGCCCTGCTGCTGGCCGCCCGGCTGATCCCGCGCACCGAGAGCGGCCCGCGCGGGCACATCGACCTGATCGGGACGGCGCTCCTCGGTGGAGCGGTGCTCGCCGTCCTGCTGCCGCTGGTCGAGGCCGACTCGGGTGGGCTCGTCCGGTTGTGGTGGCTCTTCCCGGTGGCCGCTCTGCTCGTGGCCGCATTCGTCGCGTGGGAGCGGCGGGCGGTGCGTCACCACCGTGAGCCGCTGCTCGACATCCGGCTGCTCACGAGCAGACCCGGGTACGCGTCCGGGGTGGCGCTCGGCACCATCTACTTCATCGGCTTCAGCGGGGTCTGGCTGGTGTTCGCGCTGTACTTCCAGACCGGTCTCGGTTACACGCCGCTCGAGTCGGGCCTCGCGGTCACGCCGTTCGCACTCGGCTCGGCGGCCTCGGCGGTGGTGGGGGGCCGGCTCGTCGCGCGCCTCGGGCGGGTGCTGACGGTGATGGGCCTGGTCCTCGTCGTGCTCGGGCTCGCGGTCACGGGGGTGGTGCTCGCGCTCGCGCCTGCCGGGTCGGCCGGGCTCGCCGTGGCCGCCCCGCTGCTGGTCGCCGGCATCGGCGGCGGCTGGGTCGTCGCGCCGAACACGACGATGACGTTGCGCTACGTGCCCGTGAGCAGCGCGGGCTCGGCGGGGGGCGCACTGCAGACCGGGCAGCGCATCGGCGCCGCGATCGGCACCGCCGCGCTGACCGGCATCTTCTACTCGGAGCTGATGGGCAACGGGAACGACTTCCGCATGGCGGTGGCGGTCGCGGTGGGCGCCGCGACGCTGGGGACCGTGGTCGCGCTGGTCGTCGGCATCCTCGAGTGGCGGACGGCCCGCAGGCATGCCGGCCTCCCGGAGGAGACCGGGTCCGGCGACCACATCCCCCCGGACCTGCACTGAGCAGCGCCGCCTGGCGGGGTCAGACCCCCAGGGCGTCCTTGAGGAACCGCACCTGCAGCAGGAGCAGGTTCTCCGCCACGACCTCCTGCGGCGTCATGTGCGTGACGCCCGAGAGCGGCAGCACGCTGTGCGGGCGGCCCGCGGCCAGCAGTGCCGAGCTCAGCCGCAGGGTGTGGGCGGCCACCACGTTGTCGTCGGCGAGCCCGTGCACCAGCAGCAGCGGCCGGGTGAGCTTCGCCGCGTCCTCGATGAGTGACGAGCGCGCGTACGCGTCCGGGGCCTGCTCGGGGTGCCCGAGGTAGCGCTCGGTGTAGTGCGTGTCGTAGAGCGCCCAGTCGGTGACGGGCGCCCCGGCGACGGCCGCGTGGAAGACGTCGGGCCGCCGCAGCACGGCGAGTGCTGCCAGGTACCCGCCGAACGACCAGCCGCGGATGCCCACCCGCGTGAGGTCCAGGTCGGGGTACTGCTCCGCGGCGGCGTGCAGCGCGTCGACCTGGTCGTCGAGCACGGGCGCGGCGAGGTCCCCGCGGACCGCACGCTCGAACTCCGGTCCCCGCCCGGGTGTGCCCCGCCCGTCGACCACGACCACCGCGAAGCCCTGGTCGGCGAACCACTGACTGGTCAGGTACGCGCCACGGGCCGCGAGCACGCGCTGGGCGTGCGGGCCGCCGTAGGGGTCCATGAGGACGGGCAGCGGCGTGCCCGGCTCGTGCCCGGTCGGCAGCAGCACCGCCGTGCGCAGCCCGCGCTCTCCCGCGGTCAGCAGGGTGACCCGCGGCGTCAGCCCGGACGGGTCGGCGAACGACGCGATGGTCCACTCGGAGCCGTTCCGGTGCACGGTGGTGGTCGTGCCGTCGCCGTCGAGGCTCTGCCGGGCGACGACGAGCGTGCCGGCGACGAGCCGCCCGGAGTGCACACCGGCCTCCGAGGTGACCGCGGCCAGCCCGTCCGGGCCCCAGGTCCACAGCCCGATGGACGTCGGGTCCTCACCCGCCCGGAAGAACACGGCGTCGCCTTCGACGTCCAGCACGTCGCGGACCTGCAGCGACGGTGGGGTCACCGGCTCGCCGTCGACGACGAGCCGGCGCGCGCCGTCCGTGTCCGCCACGGTCACCAGCCCGCCGGACTCCGTGTGCGCCGGGACGCCCGGGACGATCTCGACCCACGCGGCGTCGGTCTGCTCGTGCACGGGGGAGGTCGTGCCCGTGTCCGGGTCGACCCGCAGCACCCGCAGCGCCCGCTGGTCCCGCGGCTGCACGACGATCAGGAGGTCGTGGGCGTCCCACACGGCGGTCACGAGGTACTCGTCGCGGACGCCGTCCCAGTCGACCTGGGTGCTCCCGCCGTCGAGCGTGTGGATCCGCAGCGAGACGTGCGCGTTGGCGGTGCCGGCCGCGGGGTAGGCGACGACGGTGGGGGTGCGGTCGGGGTTGGCG
>NZ_JAAXKY010000121.1 GCF_012911925.1 Pseudonocardia xinjiangensis
CGTGGGGGGTGGTGTGGGCTGGGTTTCGCCGCCGTTACGCCACGGCGCGCCGTGGGTAGCCTGCGGGCATGTCGCACGTACCGAATATCCGTCTGAACAACGGCGTCGAGATCCCGCAGATCGGCTACGGGGTGTTCCAGATCGAGCCGGACCGGACAGCCGATGCCGTGCGCGACGCCTTGGAGGCCGGTTACCGGCACATCGACACGGCGCAGGGCTACGGCAACGAGGAGGGCGTGGGGCAGGCCCTGCGCGACTGCGGGCTGTCCCGCGACGAGGTCTTCGTCACCACGAAGCTGAACAACGACCGCCACGGCTACGACGAGGCGATCACCGCGCTGGACGAGAGCCTGCAGCGGCTCGGGCTCGACCACGTGGACCTCTTCCTGATCCACTGGCCGCGGCCGAAGAGTGACCGCTTCGTCGAGACGTGGAAGGCGTTCGAGAAGATCGCGTCCGACGGCAAGGCGCGCGCGATCGGGGTCTCGAACTTCCGGGTCCCCGACCTCGACCGGCTCGCCGCGGAGACCAGCACGGTGCCCGCGCTGAACCAGATCGAGCTGCACCCGTGGCTCCCGCAGGACGAGCTGCGCGCCTACCACCGGGAGCACGGGATCGCGACCGAGGCCTGGAGCCCGCTCGCCAAGGGCGGGGACCTGCTGTCCGACGAGCGGATCGTGGGGCTCGCGGAGAAGTACGGCAAGACCCCGGCGCAGATCGTGCTGGCGTGGCACCTGCAGCTCGGCAACATCGTGATCCCGAAGTCGGTGACGCCGACGCGGGTGCGGGAGAACCTCGACGTGTTCGACGTCGAGCTGTCCGACGACGACCTGGCCACGTTCGCGGAGCTCGAGAACGGCACCCGCACGGGTCCGGACCCCTCGAACTTCGGCTGATCGGGCAGCGATCGTCGGCTCCACGCTGCGGATGCGGCGCCGCACCCCTAGCGTTGCGCCGCATGTTGGCAATCACCGACAACGCGGCCGAAGCGATCAAGTCGCTGACCACCGATGCGGAGCTGCCTGACGGGGGCGGGCTGCGGATCTCCGCACCCGACCCGGATCAGGGCCTCGAGCTGTCGCTCGCCGGCCAGCCGGACGCCGACGACGTCGTCCTCGCCGGGGAGGGTGTGAGCGTGTTCCTCGAGCCGGTGGCGGCCGAGGTTCTCGACGACAAGGTGCTCGACGTCCAGCCGGTGCCCGGCGCCGACGGCGAGCAGGAGCTCCGCTTCGCCATCGGGTTGCAGGAGGAGCTCCCGGAGGCCTGACCCGCTCGTCCTACCGACCTCGACCCAAGTCGGCAAAGCCACTTTCCCGCAACGACGTTGCGGGAAAGTGGCTTTGCTGCAATGCGGGATGGGGAGCGGCGGCTACCCCAGCACCGTGTCGAGCCACAGGTCCGCGAGCACCTTGTGGCCGAGGTCGGTCGGGTGCACCCCGTCGTCGGCGAGCGCCGCGGCCCCGACGACGCGGGCGCGTTCGCGCATCTCCCGGTCGGCGGACACGAGCGTGGCGGACCATTTCTCGGCGAGCCGGTGGACGGCGTCGATCTTCGGGTCGAGGTCGGCACGCCACGCCGGCTGGTCGTCGTCCACGGGCACCAGGAACGGTTCCACCAGCACCAGACGCGCGTGCGTGGCCTCGACGAGTGCGCCGAGCATGCGGTCGTAGCGGGCCTCGAACTCGGTGGTCAGCGAGAGCATGCCCCGGTCGTAGCGGCGCCAGGTGTCGTTCACGCCGATGAGCACGGACACGACGTCGGGGCGCTGGTCGATCACGTCCGCCTGCCACCTGCGTTCGAGGTCGACGAGCCGGTTGCCGCTGGTCCCGGAGTTCACCACCCGGGGTGCGGAGGCCCCGAGCACCGTCGCGAGCGCGTCGTCGACCAGCCGGACGTAGCCGTGGCCCAGATGTCGTGGCGGGTCACCGGTGTGCCCGCAGTCGGTGACGCTGTCGCCTGCGAACACCACTGTCCGCGCCCCCTCGAGCTGCATTGCTCCCCCGTCCTGGTTGCGGTACTCCCACTGATCCGGTTGACCCGGTTCAGTCCCCGCGGGGACGCTACCTGCGTCGATACCGGGTGGACCAGAGCGATCATGGCCGCCCGCCGGCCCACGGTGCCGCGGTGGCGTGCCCGCGGCCTGAGGTCCGGTGGTGTCGTGGATGTCCGCGACCTACTGTCAGCACCGTGGAATTTCGGTATTTGGGTGACTCCGGGCTGAAGATCTCGGAGATCACATACGGCAACTGGCTCACTCATGGTTCGCAGATCGAGAACGACGCCGCGACGGCGTGCGTCCGCGCGGCTCTCGACGCGGGAATCACCACCTTCGACACCGCCGACGTGTACGCCAACGGGGCCGCCGAAACGGTGCTCGGAGAGGCGCTGAAGGGCGAGCGCAGGGCGTCGCTGGAGATCCTCACGAAGGTCTACTGGCCCACCGGCCCGAAGGGGCACAACGACTGCGGGCTGTCGCGCAAGCACATCATGGAGTCGATCGACGCGAGTCTCTCGCGGCTGCAGACCGACTACGTCGACGTCTACCAGGCCCACCGGTACGACACCGAGACGCCGCTCGAGGAGACGATGCAGGCGTTCGCCGACGTGGTGCGCGCCGGCAAGGCGCACTACATCGGCGTCAGCGAGTGGACGGCCGAACAGCTGCGGGCCGGCCACGCCCTCGCGACCGACCTCGGGATCAAGCTCATCTCCAGCCAGCCGCAGTACTCCATGCTGTGGCGGGTGATCGAGGAGCAGGTCGTGCCCGCCTCGGCCGAGCTCGGCGTCAGCCAGATCGTCTTCTCCCCGATCGCGCAGGGGGTGCTCACCGGCAAGTACAAGCCGGGCGCCGAGCTGCCTGCCGGCTCGCGGGCCACGGACGAGAAGGGGGGCGCCAACATGATCAGGCGCTTCCTGAACGACGAGACGCTCAGCCGGGTGCAGCAGCTCGAGCCGATCGCCGCGGACCTGGGACTGTCGATGGCTCAGCTCGGGGTGGCGTGGGTCCTGCAGAACGACAACGTCGCGGCAGCGATCATCGGGGCCAGCCGGCCCGAGCAGGTGGCCGAGAACGTCAAGGCCTCCGGTGTGACGCTGGAGCTCGACGTCATGAAGCGCATCGACGAGGCGCTGGGCGACATCGTGGAGCGCGACCCCGCCCGCACCGCGGCGAACGCCCCGAAGACCCGCCCCGTCTGACCGGGGCGGCCTCACCGGCGGCTAGGACTCGGTGAGCCGGCCACCCGCCACTGTCCAGTGGCGGGTGGTCCGCACGGTGTCGAGCATCCGCCGGTCGTGGGTCACCAGCAGCACGGTGCCGCCGAAGGAGTCCAACGCCTGTTCGAGCTGCTCGATCGCGGGCAGGTCGAGGTGGTTGGTGGGTTCGTCGAGCACCAGCAGGTTCACCTCGCGGGCCTGCAGGAGCGCGAGTGCCGCGCGGGTTCGCTCGCCGGGGGAGAGCTCCACCGCGGGGCGCGGGGCGTGGTCGTTGGTGAGCCCGAACTTCGCCAGCAGGGTGCGCACGTCCGACTCCGCCCAGTCCGGCACCGCGTCGCCGAACGCGCGGGCGAGCGGCTGTGGTCCCAGGAAGAGGCCGCGGGCCTGGTCGATCTCTCCGAGGCGCACGCCCGAGCCGAGCCCCGCCGTCCCGGAGTCGACGGGAATGCGGCCCAGCAGCGCGCCGAGCAGCGTGGTCTTGCCCGACCCGTTCGCCCCGGTGATCACGATCCGGTCGGCCCAGTCGACGCGCGCGTCGATCGGCCCGAGCGTGAACGACCCGCGGCGCACCACCGCCCCGGACATCGACGCGACGACCGTGCCCGAACGGGGTGCCGCCGCGATCGTCATGCGGAGCTCCCACTCCTTGCGCGGCTCCTCGACCACGTCGAGCCGTTCGATCATCCGTTGCGTCTGGCGCGCCTTCGCGGCCTGCTTCTCGCTCGCCTCCGTGCGGGTCTTGCGGCTGATCTTGTCGTTGTCGGTGGCCTTGCGCCGCGCGTTGCGCACGCCCTGGGCCATCCAGTTGCGCTGCATCTGGGCCCGGTCCTTGAGCCCGCCCAGCTTGTCGTCGTACTCCTCGTAGGCCTCGCGGGCGTGCCGCCTGGCCACCTCGCGCTCGGCGAGGTAGCTGTCGTAGCCGCCGTCGTAGACGCCCACCTGCTGCTGGGCGAGGTCGAGCTCGACCACCCGGTTGACGGTGCGGGCGAGGAACTCCCGGTCGTGGCTGACGATCACAGCAGGCGACCGCAGCCCCTGCACGAACCGCTCCAGCCGCTCCAGGCCGTCGAGGTCGAGGTCGTTGGTCGGCTCGTCGAGCAGGAGGACGTCGTAGCGCGAGAGCAGCAGCGCGGCGAGCCCGGCGCGGGCCGCCTGCCCTCCGGAGAGGGCCGTCATCGGCGTGGTGAGGTCGATCGCCAGCCCGACGTCGGCGGTGACGCCGCCCGCCCGCTCCTCCAGGTCGGCGCCACCGAGGGCGAGCCACCGGTCCAGGGCGGCGGCGTACGCGTCGTCGGCACCGGGTGCGCCGGTGCCGAGAGCCTCTGCCGCCGAGTCCATCGCCGCCTGGGCCGCTGCGACACCCGTGCGGCGAGCGAGAAACGCGGTGACCGTCTCGCCGGGGCGCCGTTCGGGCTCCTGCGGGAGGTGCCCGACGGTCGCGTCCGGCGGGCTGAGGACGATCTTGCCGTCCTCCGGTTCGAGCTCTCCTGCGAGCAGACGCAGGAGGGTGGACTTGCCCGCGCCGTTGGCCCCGACGAGCCCGACGACGTCACCAGGGGCGACGACGACATCGAGACCGGAGAAGAGGACGCGGGCGCCGTGGCCGGCGGCGAGATCGGTGGCCTGCAGGGTGGCGCTCATGGCGCCGTCCACGCTACTGCTCGGCGCACCCGCCATCGGCGCGGGTGGCCGGCCCTCAGCCCGTGGCTGCCGCCCGGCGGGCGCGCCGGTTGGCGAGCACGGCCCGGGCCACGACGTGCGGCGCGGCCAGCGACCGCGGGTGGGCGGTCATGAAGCCCACGGCACGCACGGCAGTGGCGACCTCGACGTCCCGGTCTGCCGCGGCGAAGACCTGCCCGAGCACCCACCGCTGGACCCGGGCCTTCGCGGTCTGCGGCGGCCGGATACCGAGCCGGGCGGCGTCGCCCGCGGTGGAGACGTCCCACGCCGCGTCGACGACCACCTTCTGCAGTGCGAAGAACTCCCGCGCCGCGGCGGTCCGGTCGACGTCGGAGCGCAGGTACTCCGACAGGCACGACGCGTGCAGGGCGGCCGACGACATGCCCTGGCCGAACACCGGGTTGAACGACGCCACGGCGTCGCCGACGGCGACCAGCCGGGCCGGGAAGCGATCGAGGTCGGCGAAGTGGCGCCTGCGGCTGTCGGGATGCCGGTACGGGACGACGTCACCGACCATCTGCCCGGCGGCTGCCTCCTGGAAGATCGGGGGCAGGTCGGCGCACTCGGCGAGGAAGCCGTCCTTCGTCGTGCCGCGCCCCGCGTCGCCGTGCCAGGCGAGCATGATCGTCCACTGGCTGTCCTCGATCGCGTTGACCGCCGCGCCCGCCGCACCCTTCGACGGGAAGCCCGGGCTGTAGCGGGCGATGCCGCTCAGGGGGCCGGTCCGGTCGGGGGAGCGCTTGAACCGGGCGGACAGGTACCGGACGTCGACGGCCAGGCGTTCCAGCTCGGGTCGCGGCCAGCCGCCCTGCTCCAGCCACTCGGTGAGTCTGCTGGCGCGGCCGGTGGCGTCCACCACGAAGTCGGTGTTCTCCTCCCGTTCCCCGTCGTCGGTGAGGTAGCGCACCGCGCTCACCGCGTCGCCCTCGTAGGCGAGGCCGGTCGCCCGCCCGGTGACGATCTCGACGTTGGGCAGGGCGAGGGTGCGGCGCCTGATCAGCGACTCGAGGAAGGGGCGGCTGCTGGTGACGAGCCGGGTGTTGGGGGTGCTCATCTGCTGGACGCCGTCGAGGTAGCCGACGGACCTCTCCGGATCGGACAGCTCAGCGCCCCGGTCGATCGCCTCCTGGGTGAGCCCGGGGAACCAGCGTTCGATCTGCTCCCGCCCGCCGGGCAGCAGGGTGTGCACCTGGTAGCCCTGGGGCACGCCGGGCCGCGTGTCGGCCGCGGTGTCGGTGCCGTCCCGCTCGACGATGACCACGCTTCTGGCGTGGTCGGCGAGGACGCGGGCGGCGAGCAGCCCGGCGATGCTCCCCCCGAGCACGTGTGCCCGGTCGAAGAGGACCTCTGTGTCAAGCGGCTGCAGGAGCCCGCTGAGCCGTTCGAAGGTGGCGGCGGGAGATTCCGGCACGGTGACTCCAGGCGGTGTCGATGATCGCTTGATTTTTCAAATATGGCATCCGGCGGCCGCTCGGCGAACCCACCCCGGTGTGGGTGTCACCACGTCCAGGACCGCTCTGCAGCACGGCCTACTCGCGGCTGCCCAGGAGAGCGACCGGCAGCGTGCGGGTGGCCGACATCGAGGTGATGACGCTCGTCGCACCCGTCACGAGGAACGCGCCGACGCAGACGGTGAGCACGAACGGCCACGGCACTGCGAGCGTGGCCGCGCCGGTGACCACGGCCGTCGTGGCCAGCACCGCGAGGAAGGTCGTGCCCGCGGCGAGCACACCGAGCAGGAGCCCGATCACGGTGACCGCCCACGACTCCAGCAGCGCCGAGCGCACGACCTGGCCGCGGGAGAGGCCGGCGGCCCGCGCGGCCGCGAACTCCGGCCGCCGCGCCGAGGCTCCCACCACCACGGCGTTGATGACGCCGATCAGCGCGTACACCCCGCCCAGGCCCATGATCACCAGGAGCACGCTCGTGCTCATCGCATCACGCGCCGCGGCGTCGCGCGCGCTCCACTCGTCCACGGTGTGCACCTCACCGACGGCGGCGACCGCGGCGGCCACCGCCATCCCGTCGGCCCCGGGATGCAGCGCGACGAAGGTCCGGGAGGGAGCGTCCGCGAGCTCGTGCTCGGGTACGAGGCCCGCCGGGAGCAGCAGGTTCGCCCCGCCACCGATCCGGGCGGGAGCCGCGGCGACCACGAGCAGCGGCCCGAGGTCGGCACCCCCCGCTCGGACGGCGACCGTCTCACCGGGGCTGCCGGCGTCGCCGCCGGGTCCGGCGGCTGCGGCCCGCCCGCGCAGCCCGGCCAGCCCCGCGGTGCCGGGGTGGAACCGTTCGTAGGCCGCCGGGTCCACCACGAGCGCGGCGCCCCGCTCGGTCTCGGCGTCCTCGCCGGTGCCGCGGGTGACCGAGATCGGCACCGTGAGCTCGGTGGAGGTGGCGGCCACCCCGGGGACACCGCTGACCCACGGTCCGGCCGCCGCTCCGGTCGCCTCCACCACGAGATCGCCGCTGGTGCCGCGGCGCTGCTCGGCCGCAGCGGCCGTGGCGAAGGAGGTGAGCGCCGCCGTCTGCCCCAGCAGCAGCCCGACCAGCACGATCAGCGGCGCGGCGATCGACGCGCTGCGCCGGACCCCGTCGCGCAGGTTGGCCCCGGCCAGCTCGGCGAGCACGCCGCCCGCCTGCGCCGGCAGCAGCCGGGCGATCCCCGGCACCAGCAGCGGGCTCAGCGCGCTGAACGCCACCGCAGCGCACAGCGCCGCGTTCACCGCCATCGCCTGGCCGCCTCCTGCGCCACCCAGCGGCGACAGGACGACCAGCGCGACAGCCCCGGCCCCGAAGAGCCCGCCGGCGCCCCATCGGCCCGCCGTCATCACCCGGGCGGCCTCGCCGCTGTCCCGCAGCGCCTCCAGGGGCTGCACCCGCGACGCCCTGCGCGCCGCGACGAGGACCCCGGCCACCGCGACGGCGAGGCCGACGCCCACGGAGACGCCGAGGATCCACGTGCGCCACTGCGGGGTGAACCCGGGCGGCACGAAGCCGAGCGCCCCGAGCAGCCACGACTGGAACGCCATCACCGCCAGCCCCACCGGGACTCCGGCGGCCGTGCCGATCCCCCCGAGCAGCACGGCCTCGCTGAGGAGCAGCCTGCGCAGCTGTCCGCGCCCGCCGCCCGCCAGCCGCAGCAGTGCGAGGTCGCGGCGGCGCTGGGCGACGGTGAACGCGAACGTCGACCCGACGATGAACACCGTCAGGAAGGCCGAGAAGGCCAGGGTCAGTGCGGAGAGCGTCACGCCGACCTCGACGCTCTCGGCGAAGCCGGCGAGCTCGGTGGTGCTGAGCCCGGCCGGGGCGTCGAGAGTGGCCACGGAGATCAGCACGAGCAGCGACGACTGGACGAGCGCGACGCCGAGACAGACGGTCAGCGCGGCTCCGACGAAGAGCGGCCAGCGCTCGGTGAACGTGGACCAGGACAGACGCAGCACGGGTCAGCGCTCCAGGGTCACGAGGCGGTCGGCCACGTCGCGGGCGCTCGCGCCGGCGAGCCGGTCGACGACGCGCCCGTCCCGCAGGAACACGACGCCGTCCGCGTGGGCGGCAGCAGCCGGGTCGTGCGTGACCATGACGATGGTCTGCCCGCCGTCCACCACTGCGCGCAGGAGCCCGAGCACCGTGCGTGCGGTGGTGGAGTCGAGCGCTCCGGTGGGCTCGTCGGCGAAGAGCACGTCGGGGCGGGTCACCATCGCGCGGGCGATCGCGACCCGCTGCTGCTGGCCGCCGGACAGCTCGCGCGGCCGGTGCCGGGCGCGGTCGGCCAGCCCGACGGCCGCGAGCACGGCGCGGACCTCCGACCGCGACGGCCGCCGTCCGGCCAGCCGCAGCGGGAGCGCCACGTTCTGTTCGGCAGTGAGCGCGCCGAGCAGGTTGAAGCTCTGGAACACGAAGCCGATGCGCTCGCGGCGCAGCGCGGTGAGCTCCGCGTCGCCTGCCGTACCGATGTCGGTGTCGCCGAGCAGCACCTGCCCGGCGTCGACACGTTCGAGCCCGGCCGCGCAGTGCAGCAGCGTCGACTTCCCGGATCCCGACGGGCCCATCACGGCGGTCCAGGTGCCGCGGCGGAAGTCGAGGTCCACGCGGTCGACGGCCCGCACCGCCGCCGGTCCGGTGCCGTAGGTGCGGCTCACGCCGCGCAGCGCCACCGCCGCGGTGGCCGGCGGAGTCATCGTCTGGGTCATACGACGATCTCAGCGCCCGGCGTCCTCATGGGCAGTGCCCTGCGCCCCCGAGCCCGGGGTGGGGAGCGCCCCACCCCCGGAACTCCGATGCCCGGATGCGACCGCTTCAACCGTTGTCCAGAACTGGCGGATCCCGCCGTCGACCGGAGCGGTCGAGGTTGCTCCGTGCAGGTAATAGCCACGCAAAGCGATGCTCAAACGAGGCTTGTGGATCAGGATGCCGCCGGGGTTGACTTGCCGCACTTCGAACCGGCCCATGGGGAGACGTCGAATGAGAAGTGCGACCCGCCGCATCGTCGCGGCCCTGGGTCTCGTGACCGCGCTGCTGCTGTCCGCCTGCGCCGGTGGGGGTGAGGACGGCGGCGGCGACGCCCAGCGCATCACGGTGTGGACGGCCGACACCCTCCCCGACCGCGTGGCCGCCACGCAGGCCATCATCGCCCGTTTCACGCAGCAGACCGGGGTGCAGGTGGACCTCGTCGGGGTCGACGAGGACCAGTTCAACCAGCTCCTCACCAGTTCGGCCGCGGCCGGTGAGCTGCCGGACGTGATCGGGTCGATCCCGCTGTCGTCGGTGCGCACGCTCGCGACCAACGACCTCGTGAACACCGACGCCACCGCCGCCGTGGTGGACGCGCTGGGCGCCGGCACCTTCGACCAGCGGGCCCTCGAGCTCACCAGGGACGGCGACCGGCAGCTCGCGGTGCCCAGCGAGGCGTGGTCGCAGCTTCTCTACTACCGGCGCGACCTGTTCGACGCCGCGGGGCTGCCCGCCCCCGCCACCTACGCCGACATCCTGACCGCGGCACGCACGCTCACCCGCGACGGCCGTGTGGGGTTCGTGGGGGCCACCGCGCCGGGCGACGCCTTCACCCAGCAGACCTTCGAGCACATCGCGCTCGCCAACGGGTGCGAGATGGTGAACAGCGCCGGTGAGATCACCATCGCGAGCCCGCAGTGCGTCGCCGCGTTCGACTTCTACCGTGACCTGATCACGAACTACTCCGTGCCCGGCACCCAGGACGTCGACACGGTGCGCGCCGCCTACTTCTCCGGCCAGGCGGCCATGGCCGTGTGGTCCACGTTCCTGCTCGACGAGCTGGCCGGACTGCGCAACGACGCCAAGCCCAGCTGCCCGGAGTGCGTGGCCGACCCGACCTTCCTCGCGAGGAACACCGGCGTCGTCACGTCCCTCCGTGGTCCAGACGGCACGGCGCCCGCGCAGTTCGGTGAGGTCGTCAACTGGGCGATCACCTCGGAGGCGGCCGTCGACCCCGCGCAGCAGTTCGTCCGGTTCATGATGAGCGACGGGTACGTCGACTGGCTGGCCTTCGCGCCCGAGGGCAAGTTCCCCGCCCGGTCCGGCAGCACGCCCGGCGGCACGGAGTTCGTCGACAGGTGGAAGACGCTGCCCGTCGGCGTCGACACCGAGGGCCCGCTGACGCAGTTCTACCCACCGGAGGTGCTGGACGTCCTGTCCACCGGCCCCGAGGCCTTCACTCGGTGGGGGATCACCCAGGGGCAGGGTGACCTGATCGGGGCCTCGCTCGGGGAGCTCCCGGTGCCGGCCGCCGTCGCGGCGGTCACGAGCGGAGGCGCCGACGCCCGCGGAGCCGCCGACCAGGCCGCCGCCACACTGCGGTCGATCCAGGACAGCTTGCGGTGAGCGTGGATGTCGGCGCGCCTGCGCCGTCGTCCGGATCCGGCGGGGCGCCCCGGTCGGACCGCCGTTCCGGGAGCGGACGCACGCTGCAGCGTGCGGAGGCGCGCGCCGGGCTCGCGCTGATCTCCCCGACGGTGGTCATCGTGGTGGTGATGGTGGTGCTGCCGATCCTCTGGACGGTGCTGCTGGCCTTCCAGCGGCTGCGGCTGCTGAACCTGCGCAGCTCCGGCCTGTTCGGCAACTTCACCCTCGCCAACTTCGAGAAGGTGTTCGGCTCGTCCGCCTTCTGGGGCAACCTGGCGACGACGCTGGCGTACTCGGTGTTCGGCACGGCAGCGGCGATCGGTGTCGGCCTGGTCGCGGCGCTCGCGCTGCGGCGCAGGTTCCGCTTCCGCGGACTCGTCCGCGCGGCGATGCTGCTGCCCTACGTGGCCCCCATCGTGGCGGTCACCTACGCCTGGAAGACCATGCTCAGCCCGCAGTTCGGGGTGGCCAACCACTGGGGCACCCGGCTGCTGGGCTGGGACGAGCCGATCGCGTTCCTGAGCCAGCGCAGCAGCGAGGTTTCCGTCTTCGGCTGGCACGTCGGCGTCCCCACCGCACTGCTCACGGTGATCGCCTTCGAGGCGTGGCGGTCGTTCCCGTTCGCGTTCCTGTTCCTGACCGCGCGGCTGCAGGCCGTGCCGTCCACCCTCGAGGAGGCGGCCAGGGTGGACGGCGCCACGCTCACGCAGCGCTTCCGCTACATCGTGCTGCCGCAGTTGCTGCCGACGATCGCGGTGCTCTCGGTACTGCGGTTCATCT
Source organism: Pseudonocardia xinjiangensis (assembly GCF_012911925.1). Taxonomy (GTDB): domain Bacteria; phylum Actinomycetota; class Actinomycetes; order Mycobacteriales; family Pseudonocardiaceae; genus Pseudonocardia; species Pseudonocardia xinjiangensis. Next base: position 11,554 of record NZ_JAAXKY010000121.1, read on the forward strand.
GGACGTTCAACAGCTTCGACGACATCTGGCTGCTGACGGGCGGTGGCGCGGGCACCGAGGTCATCAGCGTCTCGGTCTTCAACTCCCTCACCGCCCGCGGCGACATCGGCGGGGCAGCGGCCCAGGCGCTGGTGCTCGCCGCGATCCTGGCGGTCCTCATCGGTCTCTACCTGTGGCGGCTCGCGCCGCGCGAGGAGCAGTCCTGATGGCCGGCACCGAGGTGGGCGTGGCGCCGCCCGCCGCCACGCCTCCGAAGCCGCCGCCCGCGCCGCGCCGGTTCAGCCGCGACGAGCTGGAGAACCGGCTGTTCGCGGTGCTGCGCGTCGTGGTCATCGTCGGGCTGCTGATCGTCACGCTGTTCCCCTTCTACTACATGGGGCTGCTGTCGCTGCGGCCGCTCGACCGGGTATTGCAGGACCCCGGCGCGCTGTGGGTCGGGCCGTCCGAATGGGACCTCGGCAGCTACCTCACGGTGCTCACGCCGGGCGGGGCCGGGGGACAGGGCTTCCTGCAGTTCATGGCCAACAGCGCGATCGTCGCGTTCGGCACGGTGGTGCTCACTCTGCTGATCGCGCTGCCCGGCGCCTACGCCGTGAGCAGGCTGCGGTTCTTCGGCAGGCGGCAGGTCAGCGTGCTCTTCCTCGCCGTCTACCTGTTCCCCAGCATCCTGCTGGCCGTCCCGCTGTTCGTGTTCTTCACACGGATCGGCCTGCGGGGCTCGCTGGCCGGCCTGCTGATCGTCTACGTCTCCCAGATCGTGGCCGTGTCGATCTACATGCTGCGCAACTACTTCGACACCGTCCCGGTCAGCCTGGAGGAGGCCGCCGCGATCGACGGGTGCAGCAGGCTCGGCGTCATGCGGCGGATCAGCCTGCCGCTGGCCATGCCGGCGATCATCGCCAACGCCCTGTTCGTGTTCATGATCGCGTGGAACGAGTTCCTGTTCGCGCTGCTGTTCCTCGTGGAGGACCGGGACCGCTGGACGGTGTCGCTCGGGCTCTCCCAGCTGGCAGGCGGCATCGAGATCCCCACCACGGTCCTGATGGCGGGCTCGGTGATCGTGACGATCCCGATCATCGTCGTCTTCTTCGCCAGCGAGCGGCTCCTCACCGAGGGGCTCACCGCCGGTGCGGAGAAGGGCTGACACCACCGAGCGCGCGCCGGCTGAGTCCGGCGCCGCCGGTCAGGCGCCCCGCGTCCACTCCGGGAGCGGCCATCCGCTGAGGTAGCCCACCACGGCGACGGCGCCCGCCGCGGCCCACGCCTGGGGCCGGCATGCCGTCGGGTAGCTCGACGTCTCCCCGTCCACCTCGGCGTAGAGCTCCGGCAGCCGGTCGTCGAACTCGGCCGCCGCGGCGACGAGTCCCTCGCCGAGCGACCGGGCCACGTCGTGGCGCCCGACCCCGGCCAGCCCGAGCACCGCGACGGCCGTGTCGTGCGGCCACACCGACCCGCAGTGGTAGGTCAGCGGATCGAACCCCGCGCTCGTGCTCGACAGGGTGCGCAGGCCGCGGCCGCCGTCCAGGTCCGGGCGGGCGAGCCGGTCGGCGACCAGGTCGGCCTCCGCCGCCGTCAGCAGGCCGGTGGACAGCAGGTGGCCCATGTTCGATGCGGGTCCGGTGACGGCGCGGCCACCGGCGTCGAGCGCGATGGCGGGGTAGGCCCCGGCCGGGTCGTCGATCCAGAAGGCCGACCGGAACCGCACGGCGAGCTCGTCGGCCCACCGCAGCCACTCGCGGGTGCCCCCGTGACCGAACGCCTCGAGCACCGCCGCCCCGCCCCGCGCCGCCGAGTAGGCGTAGCCCTGCACCTCACAGAGCGCCAGCGGACGCTCGGCGATCGAGCCGTCGGCCCAGCGCACGCCACCGGCGGAGTCCTTCCAGCCCTGGTTGGCCAGGCCACCGCCGGACGAACCGCGGTAGGTGAGGAAACCCGTCGGCCCTGCGGTCCGGGCGATCCAGTCCAGCGCCGACTCCAGGTTCGGCAGCAGCGCGGCCACCTCGTCCTCGGCCATCCCGGCGCGCCATGCGTCGTGCAGCAGGCAGCACCACAGGGAGGTGGCGTCGATCGTCCCGTAGTAGTGCGGGGGCAGGTCCAGCCCTCCCGCCCGCAGACCACCGGGGCGCACCTCGTGGAGGATCTTGCCGGGCTCCTCCTCGGAGCGGGCGTCGTGCCTGCGGCCCTGCCGCCGCGCGAGGACCCGCAGGGTGCTCGCGGCGAGCTCGGTGCCCAGCGGCAGCAGCAGCCGGGCCGTCCACAGCGAGTCGCGGCCGAAGAGCGTGCAGAACCAGGGGCTCCCGGCGGCGGTGAACCGGTCGTGGCGGCCGTCGGGGGCGTGGGGATCGGCGAGCATGAGCCCGTCGAGGTCGGCGAGGCTGCGGTGCAGCAGCGCGTCGAGGTGCCCGGCCCCGGCCGCCGGGAGCGTCCACGGGATCGGGGCCGCGGGGGTGAAGCCCGCGGGCCTGCCGCCCGCCGGGCCGACGGTGAGCCGCACCGACCAGCGTTCGCCCGGCTCCAGGTGCACCGGCCAGGCGAGCACCGCGTCCGGGCCGACGGTGGTGGCCTCACCCGCCGCGGGCTCGACGACCAGCTCAGCACCGGTCCCGTTGCGGGACCACCGGGCGCCGCCCCCGCCGACCTGCGGCACCACGACGTCCAGCGGGGCGCCCGACTTCACCACCGCCGTGGCCGCGAGGTCGCTGCGGGCCCGCACCACCACCCGCAGGGACACCCCGTCGACCGTCCCGCTCGCCTCCGAGTCGGGCAGCTCGACATTGTGCAGCTCCACGTGGTCGACCACGTGCCCGTCGGCCAGCGTGCGTTCCCGGCGCAGCCGCACCAGCCCCCGGTCGCCGCGCAGCTCACCGTCGAACCGGGCCGTGGCGGCGTCGTCGAGCGGGACGGACCGGGCGTGCAGGTCCGCGCCGTCGACGCCGATCTCCAGGCGGCTCCCGTACCGCGTGTCGCCGACGTACAGGCCCTGGGCGCCGTCGGGCCGGACCTGACCGTCCGGATCGGAGAGCAGTACGGCGGGTGCAGCGAGCACCGTGAGCAACTGGTCGAGGGTGGCTTGTCCTGGTCGGTCCGACGGGGCGTGCGGACGCCTCATGCGATGCTCCCGGGAGGGCACCGGCGTGCCCCATGGCTCATCGTCAACCTAACCCGTGATGGCCGTTCCGTGCTTCCGGGGAAGTCGTGGGGTGCGGCCTCGACCCCGCGAGCACCCCCATTGCGACGACCGTATGCAGCACCATCTGCCCCGTTCGCCGACCCGTGAGAAGGAGTCTCCGACCCAGCGGAACGCCGACGTGCAGTTGTGCGCACGTCCGATCAACAGCAAATCGGAAAGGTTCGCCGTTCCGCCGTGTGACCTCGCGGTGCGGACCGAGCGGGCCGTGACCGGTCGACCACCCGAAGCCGGACGAGCGCTCTCATCAGGGACGACAGGCCCGGATCGGGCCGCCACGGTGGCGGGACCCCCGGAGTCCCGGGCACGTCGACGTGCCGACGCGGTCATCCGGTCTGCCCACCTGGGCACGGGCGTGCGGTTCGTGGTCCGACGGTACTGGTTGGAGTAGTACCGTTCTCCTTCCGCTTTCCGCACCATCGAGACCGTTGCGGAGCGTCGATCACACGTTCCTCGGGTCTGCCCGAATGGGTTAGCCTCGCGGCCTCCCCAGCGTTCGGACGGCCCCCGACAGGAGTGGCACATGCAGGCCCCGTACGACTACATCATCGTGGGCGCCGGTTCCGCCGGCTGCGTGCTGGCGAACCGGCTCAGCGCAGATCCCGGCATCCGGGTACTGGTGCTGGAGGCGGGGCGCCCGGACTACCGGTTCGACGTGCTCATCCACATGCCGGCCGCTCTCCCGTTCCCGATGGGCCGGTCCTTCTACGACTGGCGCCACCAGAGCGAGCCGGAGCCCCACCTGCGAGGACGCCGCCTGAAGGTGCCGGCCGGACGGCTGCTCGGCGGCTCGAGCAGCATGAACGGGATGATCTTCCAGCGGGGCAACCCGATGGACTACGAGCGCTGGGCGGCCGAGCCCGGCATGGACGAGTGGGCCTACGCCAACGTCCTGCCCTACTTCCGGCGCAGCGAGGACTCCCTCACCGACACCCCCTACCGCGGTCGCGGCGGCCCCATCACGCTGGAGCGCGGCCGCGCGGCCAACCCGCTGTTCGGGGCGTTCCTGCAGGCCACGGTGGAGGCCGGGTACCCGACCACCGAGGACGTCAACGGCCACCGGCAGGAGGGCTTCGGCCGCTTCGACCGCAACATCCGCTCCACCCGCCGGTGGTCGGCGGCACGGGCCTACCTGCATCCGGCGATGTCGCGGCCCAACCTCGAGGTGCGCACCGGCGTCAACGTCACGCGCGTGCTGTTCGACGGCACCCGCGCCGTGGGCGTCGAGTACACCGACCGGCACGGCAACCGTGAGCAGGTCATGGGCGGCGAGACCGTCGTCAGCGGCGGCACGATCAAGTCGCCCCAGATCCTGCAGCTGTCGGGGATCGGCGACGCCGACCGGCTCTCCGCACTCGGCGTGCCGGTGGTGCACCACCTGCCGGGCGTCGGCGAGAACCTGCAGGACCACCTCGAGGTGATGGTGCAGCACTCCTGCACCCAGCCGGTGTCCCTCGGCCCCACGTCCTCGCTGAAGAACGCGCCGTCGATCGGTTTCCAGTGGCTGTTCCTGCGCAGCGGCCCGGGTGCCACCAACCACTTCGAGGCGGGCGGCTTCGTGCGGAGCAACTCCGACGTCGCCTACCCGAACATCATGTTCCAGTTCCTGCCGATCGCCTCGAGGAGCTACGAGTCCTCGCCGTCGGACCGCCACGGGTACCAGCTGCACGTCGGCCCCGTCTCCTCCGACGCCCGCGGGCACGTCCGGATCAGGTCCGCGAACCCTGCGGCGCCCCCGGCGATCCGGTTCAACTTCCTGTCCACCGAGCAGGACCGCCGGGAGTGGCTCGACTCCATCAGGATCGCCAGGGAGATCCTCGCGCAGCCCGCGTTCGAGCAGTACGACGGCGGCGAGGCGGCCCCGGGCCCGGCGGTCCGTACCGACGAGCAGATCCTGGCGTGGGTCGCCGAGCACGCTGTCTCGGCGATGCACTACGCGGGCAGCTGCCGGATGGGCACGGGCGGGGACGCCGTCGTCGACCCCGCGTCGATGCGGGTGCACGGCACCGAGGGCCTGCGCGTGGTCGACGCGTCGGTCATGCCGCACGTCACCAACGCCAACACCTTCGCCCCGGTCGTGATGATCGCGGAGAAGGCCGCCGACCTGATTCTCGGCCGCACTCCGCCGCCGCCGCAGCACGAGCCGTTCTACCGGCCCGAGCCCGCGCCGGCACAGACCACATCGGCGCAGACCACGCCGGTCGCGTAGATACCGGACCGACGAGTGCTCCGCGGCGCGCCTAGGCTCGACTTGTGAACCCGTCGACGCTGCAGGCCCAGGTGATCGTCGACGAACTGGTGCGCTGCGGCGTCACCGACGCGGTGCTGTGTGCCGGCTCCCGCAACGCCCCGCTCTCGTTCGCGCTGCACGCAGCGGACGTCGCGGGCCGGCTCCGGTTGCACGTGCGGATCGACGAGCGGACGGCCGGGTTCCTGGCGCTCGGGCTCGCCTTGCGCTCCGGGCGTCCGGTGCCGGTGTGCACCACCTCGGGCACGGCGGTGGCCAACCTGCACCCCGCCGTTCTCGAGGCGTCCTTCGCGGGGGTGCCGCTGCTCGTGCTCAGTGCCGACCGTCCCCAGGAGATGGTCGGCACCGGAGCCAACCAGACGATCGCCCAGGCCGGGATCTTCGGCACGGCCGTGCGGCTCACGCTCACCGGACCCGCCGGAGGGAGCGCGGCCGACAACGGACGCTGGCGCTCCCTCACCGACCGGGCCGTGGCCGCGGCGACCGGCGCACTCGGCGGACCCCCGGGGCCGGTCCAGCTCAACCTCCCCTTCGCGGAGCCGCTCGTGCCCGACGGCACCGGGGCCGCGCCGGCCGGGCGTGCTGACGGCGGGCCGTGGACGTCCGTGCCCCCGATCGGGCGGGACGCTCCGGTGCTGCCGCTGGACCCCTCCGCGCCCACGCTCGTGATCGCCGGCGGCAACGCACCGGCCGGTCTGCACGACCTGCCGGTGCCGGTGGTCGCGGAGCCGGCGTCGGCGCCGTGGTCGACGGCCGTGCGTACCGGTCCGTGGCTGCTCGGCGCCCCGGCGGCCGCGTCGTTGAAGCCGGCCCAGGTGGTGGTGGCGGGCCGCCCCACGCTGCACCGGGCGGTCCAGCGGCTGCTCGCCGACCCGTCCGTCGCCACCTACGTGCTGGCCGATCCGAACGGTCTCCCGTGGACGGACGTGGCCGGCACCGCCCAGGCGGTCGGCTCGCTGCCACCGCTGACCCCCGACCCGTCCTGGACGCACCGCTGGCGCACCGCCGACACCGCCGCGGCGAAGGCGCTGGACCAGGTCATGGACGACGGCACGGCGCCGATCGGGCTCCGGCTCGCCCGCTCGGTGCTGGCCGGTCTGCCCGACGGCGGGCAGCTGCTGCTCGGCTCGTCCAACCCCGTCCGGGACGTCTCGCTCGCCGCGGTCCCCCGCCGGGGGCTCACCGTGCTCACCAACCGGGGTGTCGCCGGGATCGACGGCAGCGTGTCGACGGCGCTGGGAGCTGCGCTCGCGCACGACGGCCCGGCGTACGCGCTGCTCGGCGACCTCACGCTGCTGCACGACACCACCGGCTTCGTCATCGGTCCGGACGAGCCGCGGCCCGACCTCACCGTCGTCGTCCTCAACGACGGAGGCGGTGGCATCTTCGGGCTGCTGGAGCAGGGGGCGCCCGAGCACGCCGCGGCGTTCGAGCGGATCTTCGGGACGCCGCACCGCGTCGACCTCGCCGCGCTGTGTGCCGCCACCGGGGTCGGCCACCTCCGGGTGGACGTCGCCGACGTCGCGGCCGCCGTGGTCCCCGCCCCGGGCCTGCGGGTGGTGGAGGTGCTGGCGGATCGCCCGTCGTTGCGCGCGGGCCACGCGGCCGTGCGGACCGCCGTGGACGCGGCGGTGGCCGCCGCGCTGCACGACGCGGGCTGACATCACCGGCCCGGCGGCAGCCGGGTCCGTGGCCGCCGGCCGGGCCTCGCCCTCAGGCCTCGGCTTCCAGCGCGTCGCGCACGGCCACCATCTTCGCCGCGGCCTCCCGCGCCTCCTTCTCCGGATCGGAGTCGGCCACGATCCCGCATCCGGCGAACAGCCGTGCCACCGATCCGTCGAGCTGGGCGCACCGCAGTGCGATGCCGAGCTCGCCGTCGCCGTTGCCGTCGACCCAGCCGACCGGACCGGCGTAGCGGCCCCGGTCCATGCCCTCGAGCTCGCTGATCACGCGGAGCGCGGTGTCGCGGGGCGTACCGCCCACGGCGGCTGTCGGGTGCACGGCCTCGGCGAGTTCGAGCAGCGATGCCGGGGCGCCGGGGCGGAGGGTGCCGCGCACGTCGCTCGCCAGGTGGGACACGTTGTGCAGGGCGATCACTCCCGGCGTCTCCGGCACGTCGAGCGACTCGCAGAGCGGGCGGAGCGCGGCGGCCAGCGAGTCGACGGCCAGCGCGTGCTCGTGCCGGTCCTTCGCCGAACCCATCAGCTGTCCCGGCAGGTCGTCGCCCGACCCCGGCCAGATCGTCCCGGCCAGCACCCGGGACTCCACGATGCCGGCGGTGCGCCGCATCAGCAGTTCGGGCGTGGCTCCGACCAGCCTGTCCACGGCGTAGGACCAGCAGGTCGGGTATCGCTCGGCCAGCCCGTCGAGGAGGAACCGCGGATCGAGGGGGGAGTCGCTGACGGCCAGCAGGTCGTGGGCGAGGCAGGCCTTCTCGAGCTCGCCCGCCCGCATCCGCCGCACCGCCTCGGCCACGGCCTTGCGGTAGCCGGCCACGGGGAGCATGCCGTCGGCGAAGCGCAGCGTCCCCGTCGGCCGGACGGGGCTCACCGCGCGGACCGCGGGCGGCCCGTCCCCCGAGAACTCGGTGACCCAGGACCGCCCGTCGCGGCGCCCCACCAGGACCCGGGGAACGACGAGCGCGGAGCCGGGCGACGTGTCGTCGAACGTGAAGCTGGCGAAGGCCACGGGTCCCGCCCCGGGCGTCCCCACCTCGTCGGTCACGTCGAGCCGCTCGGTGAACGACCGCCACCAGGTGTCCGCCTCGGTGAACCGCTCCGGCCCCGTGCCGGTGAAGCGGGCGACCTCGCCCCAGCCGACGAGACCATCGGGACCGCGTACCCAGGCCAAGGGATTCTGGGCGTCGGGAAGCAGGTCGATGAGGCGGCCCGGGTCGTCGATGAGCCTCGTTCGCACGGCTAACCCGCCCGGCAGCGGGGCGATTGTCACGTAACCGAGCGTAGGAGGCCGCGCTGTCCGATGCGCGCCGGGTCCGAGAGGTGCCGCCCACACCCGCCGGCCGCCGCGCATAGACTCCCGTGTCGTGGCGACTGGCACGGGGCGTACCGGGACCCGCGCCGTCGACGACCTGGCTGCGCTGGTTCGTCCGGCGGCACGCGGGATCGCGCGGCGTCTCCCCGAGATCGTCGCCGGTCTCGCGGTGGTGGTCACCGCGCTGGCCTTCCTCGCACTCGTGGGCGCCGCACTCGACGACCGGGCGATCGCCGCCAACCCCGCCGTCGCCCAGGCCGAGGTGCTCCGCGGCTCGACGTTCTCCCGCACGCTCGTCCGGTTCACGGTGGCCAACGGGGAGGCGGTCGTGCCCGAGCACGGGGTCTTCTACCCCCGTGGCCTGCAGGAAGGCGACACGATCGCGGTCGAGTACGACGTCACCGAGCCCGAGCTCGTGCGGGTGGCCGGCCGCTCCGCGCTCGACGGGCTGGTTCCGCTGGGGCTCGGCGTCGTCGTGATGTGGGCGGTGCTCGGCCCCCTCGCCGTGTGGCTGCGCCGCCGCCGCGCCGGATCCTGACGGATCGGGCCGCCTCACCCCACCCGCCCGCGAGTCGCCCGATCCCGCCGCGCGAGTCGCCCGATTCCCGCGCGCGAGTCGCCCGGTGTTCCTACCGGTCTGCGTGCCACCAGCCGAGCACCTCGTCGAGCGACCCCGGGACGGCGACCACCATCGCACCGGTGGGCAGCGGGTTCGGCCGCCCCTCCCCGTCGACGACCAGCGCGCCGGCCTCCGCCGCGAGGCACGCGGCGCCTGCCACGTCCCACTCGCGGTAGCCGTCGAGCACGGCGGCGACGGCGTGGCCGAGGGCCACCTGGGTGATCGCGAGCGCCGACGACCCCAGCACACGGACCCCCACGTGACCGGCGGCAGCGTGCCGGGCGAACGCGGGTGCGCGTTCCAGTGAGAGCTCAGCGCACACCAGGCCCCCGGTGGGCGACCGCGGTGTGACGGTGACGGCCACGCCGTTCGCCCGTACCCCTCGTCCGCGGGCGGCCGCGTAGATCTGGGCCCGGCTGGGATCGGCGATCACCCCGACGACCGGTCCTGAGCCGTCCACCAACGCGAGGCTGTAGGCGCACCAGGGGAAGCCGGCGACGTAGTTGGCGGTGCCGTCGACCGGGTCGACCACCCAGCGGTAGGGCGCGTCGGCGGCGTCCGTGGGGCTGCCGAACTCCTCGCCGACGACCGGGATCCCCGGGAACTCCGAGGCCAGCACGCGGCGGGTGTGCCGCTCCAGCGTGCGGTCGGTGTCGGTGACCCAGTCGAAGGGGTTCGCCTTGTGCGTGGCGCCCGGCTGCTGCCCGCGACCCGCGGTGGCCGTGATGACCTCCGCGGCGTCGTTGGCCAGGCGTCCGGCCACCTCCAAGGCCCTGGAAAGCAGCCCCGGCTCCACCGGGAGCGGTGACGGGAGTGCGCTCGGGTGCTGCTGGACGGTCATGTGGTCCGAGCGTCACCGGCTCCGGTGTCCCGGGTGCGTCGCCCAGATGACGTGTCAAGGATCACCCGGCCAACTGTGTGCCCGACACGGGCTGTTGGCCGCGTGTTCGATGGCTCGTCAGCACCCCGCCCTCCGGACGCGCGACGGTTCCCCTGTGCGTGTCGCCATCGTCTCCGAGTGCTTCCTTCCCGTGGTCAACGGCGTGACGAACTCCGTGCTGCGGGTCGTCGAGCACCTGACGGCCGCCGGGCACGAGGCGTTGGTGATCGCACCGGGGATGGACGGCCCGATGGAGTACGCGGGCGCCCGTGTCGTGCGGATTCCGGCGGTGGACCTGCCGGTCGTGTCGTCGATGCCGGTGGGCGTGCCGAGCCGGCGGGTGCTGACGGCGCTGCGGGAGTTCGCCCCCGACGTCGTCCACCTGGCTGCGCCGTTCGTCGTCGGCTACCGCGGGCTCGCCGCGGCGCGCCGGCTGGGCATCCCGACCGTCGCGGTCTACCAGACGGACGTGGCCGGGTTCGCCTCCTCGTACGGCCTGGGGCTGACGGCGCGCGCGGCGTGGCGCTGGACGTGCCGGCTGCACGGCCAGGCCGACCGCACGCTCGCCCCGTCGAGCTGGGCCACCGAGGCGCTGCGGGCCCGCGGGGTGCCGCGGGTGCACCAGTGGGCGCGCGGCGTCGACACCCGCAGGTTCACCCCGCACAAGCGCGACGACCGGCTGCGGGCGTCGCTGGCGCCCGATGGTGAGCTGCTGGTCGGCTACGTGGGCAGGCTGGCACCGGAGAAGCAGGTCGAGCGGCTCACCGCGCTGGCCGACGTGCCCGGCACCCGGCTCGTGGTGGTCGGCTCCGGCCCGAGCCGGGAGAGGCTGGCGGCCGCGTTGCCCACGGCGGCGTTCCTCGGCTTCCGCGGTGGCGACGAGCTGGCCCGGATCTACGCGTCGCTGGACGTCTTCGTCCACACGGGCCCGTCGGAGACCTTCTGCCAGGCCGTCCAGGAAGCGCTCGCGTCGGGGCTGCCCGTCGTCGCGCCGGATGCGGGTGGCCCGCGCGACCTGGTGCTCCCCGGTCGCACCGGCTACCTCGTGCCCCCGCATCCCGACGGCGCGGAGACGCACGACCCGAGGTCGGTCGCGGCGGATGCGCAGCTGCGTGCGGCCGTCGAGGCGCTCACCGATGCCGGGACGAGGGCCCGGTTCGGCGCCGCTGCCCGGCAGTCGGTGCTGCGGCGTACGTGGTCGGCGGTGGGCGACGAGCTGCTCGCGCACTACGCGGAGGTCATCGGGGCCACGGCGGCGGCAGCCTGACTGTGCGCATCGTCCAGCTCGCCAACTTCTACGGTCCCCGCTCCGGCGGCCTGCGCACCGCGCTCCACCACCTCGGCGCGGGCTACGCGGGCCGGGGTCACGAGGTGGTGCTCGTGGTGCCCGGCGCGAGGTCCGCCGCCGAGGTGCTGCCCGGTGGCATCCGCCGGATCACCATCGCCGCACCCCGGCTGCCCGGCACCGGCGGGTACCGCGCCGTGGACCCCTGGCGGGTCGAGCGGCTGCTCGACCGGCTGCGTCCGGACGCCATCGAGGTGTCCGACCGGCTGACGCTGCGCGGCCTCGGTCGGTGGGCGTCCCGGCGGGGCGTGCCGAGCATCGTGATCTCCCACGAGCGCCTCGACCGGCTGCTCTCGCAGTTCCTGCTGCCCGAGCCGGCCGCCAGAAGGGTCGCCGACGCCGCGAACGCGCGGATGGCCGCCGCCTACGACACCGTCGTGTGCACCACCTCGTTCGCCCGCGCCGAGTTCGACCGGATCGGCGTGGCCAACGTCGCGCAGATACCGCTGGGGGTCGATCTCGCGACCTTCTCCCCGTTGCACCGCGACCCGGCGCTGCGGAGTGCACTCGCCGACGGCGCCGACACCCTGCTCGTCCACTGCGGGCGGCTCTCCCCGGAGAAGCACCCGGAGCGGAGCATCGACACCGTCGCGGCGTTGCGCGCCGCCGGCCACCGGGTCCGGCTGGTCGTCGCCGGTGACGGTCCGCGCCGCCCGGTGCTGGAGCGGCGCGCGAGCGGGCTACCCGTGACGTTCATCGGCTTCGTGCCCGACCGCAGCCGGTTGGCGCGGCTCCTCGCGTCCGCGGACGTCTCGCTCGCGCCCGGTCCGCACGAGACGTTCGGGTTGTCGGCACTGGAGGCCCTGGCCAGCGGCACGCCCGTCGTCGTGTCGGCGTCGTCGGCGCTGCCGGAGATCGTCGGGCCGTCCGGTGCCGCGGCCCTGGACCGCCCCGAGGCCTTCGCCGCGTGCGTCACGACGCTGCTCGCGGCCGACGAGGGAGCGCGGCGGGCGGCGGCGCGCGCCCGGGCCGAGCAGTTCGGCTGGCCGGAGTCCGTCGGACGGATGCTCGCCCGCCTCACCTGCTGACCTGCAACCGGCGGGTGGGAAGGGGCGACTCGCGGGCCGGGAACGGGCGACTCGCGGACGGATTTCGGG
>NZ_JAAXKY010000122.1 GCF_012911925.1 Pseudonocardia xinjiangensis
ACGAGTCCAGCTCGTCACGGAGATCCAACTCCGCACGCGCATCCAACCCGTAGACCGACCTCAGCTCATCCAACCGAGAGGTGTCCGTGTCGATGAAGGTCACGTCGTGACCGGCGGCCAGGAAACCTCTTCCTGTCGCCACCCCGACCACACCTGAACCGACGATGAAGATCCGCGACGCCTGCATCTGATGTGCGCCCTTCCAATTGCACGGTAAATCCGGTCCGACGGGCCGGGCCGAGTATCGCAGACGGTAAATCGCCGGTTACCCACGGCAGTTGTGACGATGGGTCACGGCAGTGATGATCGCGGCGGAGTTAAATCGCCATGAATTGCCAGCTCGCGGGCTGGTTCGTGGCCGTCCATCCGGGCCGCCGCCACAGTTCCGGCCGACTGTCAATCCCGCCGATAGTGGCAATCGGTGCGATTCTGACCACAATCAAGTGCACACGATTTAGTGAGCGGACACCCCTGACCGGGCGGCGCGGCTTCTTTCCGTCACCGCATTCCGGCGACGGTTCCCCGATCGGTCACTCGTCCGTGGCTGCCCGCAGGTGGATCGGTCCCGGGCTCCGGTCCGTTCATCAGGTGTGCGTGACCTGCAGGGAGTAGATGACCACCTCGCCAACGGCATCGGGGTCGTCGCCCTTGTCCGGGTTGGACTGCAGGTAGCTGCCGGCCTTGAAGTACCAGCCGGACCCGCTCTCCGGGATCTCGGCTCTGAGTCGACCGTTGTAGTAGACCTGCACGCGGCTCCCGGCCGCCACGATCCGGAGGTCGTACGGGGTGCCCAGGCGGTAGGCCGGGTCGATCACCACCTCGCGGTCCCCGTCCTGGTACTCGACGAGCAACCGCTCACCCTCCAGGCGCACCAGCATCACGTCGTCATGGGCGTCGTGGATCTGGGCCGCCACGAGGTGCGGTCTCACCTGGGGCAGGCGGGTGACGGCCTGCCGGACGCAGAGGGTGTGGGTGCCGCTGCGGTTGGACCAGCCGGCCTTCCGGTCCCCGGTCATCTCCCGCAGTTCGGAGCGCGGATAGCTGCTGCCCGACGTGGTCACCCCGCCCGCGTTGGCCCTGAAGACCACCCCGTCCCCGGTGCTGTTCGGGTAGAAGTGCGATCCCAGGTAGGTGGTGAGCCTCGGCTGGTAGATGTCGTCCGGATCGCGTTCCTCTCCGGTGGGGAGGGTCAGGTACCAGTTCGACAGGTCGAGCACCTCGCCCGGATACCGGCCGCGCACCGGGTATGCGGGCGCCTGCGGGGCCGGTGCCGGAGCGGGGAGCACGACGAGAGGTACGGCGGGGAGCACGACGAGAGGTATCGCGGGGAGTACGACCGGGGGTACGACCACGGGTGCGGGCGGCGGAGTCGTGGTCGGGTTCGTGAACCAGCCGGCGGGCGGGAGGGCCGGTGGCCCGGCACACCCGGTCGTCGGGACGGTGACCGGCACGACGACCAGGGTCAGTGCCGCGAGTGCCGGCATGACCCTGGCGATGACCTGCTCGACGTTCACCTGGTGCGCTCCCGGTCCGCCCGGCGGCGACGTGAGCACCGCTGGTCGCGGTTGCGCCTGCGGTGCACGCCGAATCGGAGGCTAGAGCGCCGTCGCTGCCCGGGCGCGGGCACCGCGCCTCCCGGATGGGTGGCCGGACTGTTCGCCGGTGTGAACTCGGCGGTACGGGTAGCGTGCTCCGGGTGACGGGCCGCGAACTCGTCGTGCTGGGCACCGCGAGCCAGGCGCCGACGCGGCACCGCAACCACAACGGCTATCTGCTGCGCTGGGACGGCGACGGGTTCCTGTTCGACCCCGGCGAGGGCACCCAGCGGCAACTGCTGCTCGCCGGCGTGGCGAGCAGTGCCATCAGCCGGCTGTGTGTCACCCACTTCCACGGCGACCACTGCCTCGGCGTGCCGGGTGTCGTGCAACGGCTCTCGCTGGACCGCGTGGCGCATCCGGTGCACGCGCACTTCCCGGCGTCCGGGCGGCCCTACTTCGAGCGGCTGCGCCACGCCAGCGTCTTCCGAGACGTCGCCGACCTGCGGGAGGAGCCGATCGAGCGGGACGGCACGGTGGCGGTCACCGCGAACTGGACGTTGGAGGCACGCCGGCTGGACCACGGGGTGGAGGCGTTCGGCTACCGGCTCGTCGAGCCGAACGGGCGACGGTTCCTGCCCGACCGGCTGGCCCGGTACGGCATCGCAGGTCAGGACGTGGGCCGCCTCCAGCGCGCCGGATTCCTCGAGGTGGACGGGCGCACCGTCGGGCTGGAGGAGGTCAGCGTCCCCCGGTGTGGACAGCGTTTCGCGTTCGTGATGGACACCCGCCTGTGCGACGCGGTGTACGCGCTCGCCGACGGGGTGGACATGCTCGTGATCGAGTCGACCTTCCTCGACGAGGACGCCGCGCTCGCCGCCTCGTACGGTCATCTCACGGCGCGCCACGCCGGAGCGGTGGCCGCCGCGGGCGGGGTGCGCCGGCTCGTGCTCACCCACTTCTCCCAGCGCTACCCGGACCCGGCGCGGTTCCACGCGGAGGCCGCCGCGGAGTTCGACGGGGAGATCGTGGTGGCGCAGGACCTCATGCGCGTCCCGGTCCGCCACGACGGCCGATCTGAGCTCCTGGTCAGCGCTGTGGGCTGAGGCCGGCCACGGCCAGCCGGAACAGCCGGTCCGCCCGGCCGCCGGGGTCGGGGTGGTGCTCCGTGGCCAGGACGATGCCGACGGCCAGGGTGATCAGGTCCGTGACGGTGACGCCGGTCGCCACCGCGCCGTCCTGCACGGCGCGGCGCAGCAGCGGGCCCGCCGCCTCTTCCAGCGCGGCCGAGCAGGCGTTCTCGTGCACCGGGTCGGCCGCGGTGCCGTCGTAGGCCAGCGCGGCCGCCAGCCCGCGGGCGGAGACGCAGTACGCGACGACGTCCCCCAGCCATTCCAGGAGCGCGTCGCGGCTGTCGCCCGCGCCGGTCAGCTCGTGGGCGCGGACGCGCAGGGCCTCGATCCGTTCCCGGGAGACCGCCTCCAGCAGCGCGCGGCGGGTGGGGAAGTGCCGGCGGACGGTCGCCGAACCGACTCCCGCGGTGCGGGCGACCTGTTCCAGCGAGGCACCTGCGCCGTGGGCGGCGACCTCCTCCTCGGCCACGGAGAGGATGCGCGCGTAGTTGCGCCGGGCGTCGGCGCGCTGGCGGTCGGGCATGCGTCATCTCCGAGCTTGCGTAAGTGGCGGGCCCCGCCATATCGTACCGGAGCTGAAACGGCGGGCCCCGCCGTTTAAATGGCCGAGCATTCGAGGAGCGCCATGTCCACAGGTTCCGCACCCGTCCTCGTCACCGGCGCCACCGGCAGGCAGGGCGGTGCCACCGCCCGTGCCCTGCTGGCGGCAGGCGTTCCGGTCCGCGCCCTGGTGCGCGACCGGACCACCGGCCGGGCCGAGGCCGTCGAGGCGCTCGGCGCCGAACTGGTCACCGGCGACCTGCACGACCGCGACTCCGTGATCCGGGCCGCCGAGGGCGCCCGGGCCGTCTTCTCCGTGCAGATGCCCGCCATGAGCGCAGCGGGCTTCGACTTCGCGGGGGAGGTCGCCCAGGGCGTCAACCTCGTCGAGGGAGCGAGGGCCGCCGGGGTGCCGCAGTTCGTGCACACGTCCGTCACCGGCGCCGGACAGCACACGGAAGCTCCCGGGTGGGCCGACGGCCGTTGGGCGTCGATGGAACCCACCCTGGGTGCCAAGAGCGCGATCCAGGACCGGGTCCGCGCAGCCGGCTTCCCCCGCTGGACGCTGCTCAAGCCGGGCTTCTTCATGGAGAACTTCCTCCCGTCCATGGCGTTCCTGTTCCCGCGCGGCATCGAGGGCGGCCTGGTGAGCGTCCTGCGCCCCGAGACCCGGCTGTCTCTGGTCGCCGTCGACGACATCGGGAGGGCGGCGGCCGCGGCCTTCGCCGCGCCGGAGCGGTTCCACGGGGTCGAGCTCGAACTGGCGAGCGACTACCTCTCGATGACGGAGATCGCCGAGATCCTCACCCGCGCCACGGGCACGCCCCTCGCCGCGCCGGACATGACCGAGGAGGAGGCCCTCGCCGCCGGGATGCCGGCGATGGGCGCCACGCACGAGTGGCTGAACGTGGTAGGCCAGCCGGGCCGCCCCCAGTACGCGAGGGACCTCGGCATCCCGCTCACCAGCTTCGACGCCTGGGCACAGGAGCACATGCGGTCCACCGCCCGAGCCGCCTCCTGACCGGGACAGGAGCTAGCCGTCGTCGGCGGGTGCCAGCCAGCCTTTCAGCGCGTCCACCAACTGGTCCTGGAGATCGTCGGGAAGCGGGGCGTCGTGGCGCAGGTAACCGTTGACGGCGGCGCGGAACACGTCGCTGAACCGCGCGTAGTGGGGTTGGGCGGGTCGCAGTTCGGCACTGCTGATCGCCTCCTCCAGCGTGGCGATGTACGGGTAGCGGTCGCGGACGGCCTGGTCGAAGTAGACGACCTGGCGGGTGGCGGGCAGTCCGCCACGCTCGAACAGGATCTGCTGGCTGCGCTCACCGGTGAGGAACTCGATCAGAGCCTGCGCGGCACGGGGCCGGGTGGAGTCGGCGGACACGGCGAGGTTCTGCCCCCCGAGCACACCTGCGCCACCGGGCAGCGGAGCGACGCCGAACGCCACCGCCGGTGTGCCCTCCAGCCCCTGGGGGAGTGACCGGACGGTCACGGGCCAGTTGCGCATGAACAACGCCCGGCCCGACTGGAAGAGCCGGACGCTGCTCGTCTCGTCGAGCTCGGGGATCCCGGCAGGAGCGATCACCCGCAGGCGTTCGATGCCCGCCGCGATCGCGGCCCGCTGGTTCTCCACGACGAGGTTCCCGTCCTCGTCGACGACCGACCCCCCGGCGCCCCGGATGGCCTCGAGCGCGGTGACGGTGAGGCCTTCGTAGTCGGCCAGCTGACCGGCGTAGCCGTCGACGTCGTTACCACTGCGCGCCCGCATCTCCTGGACCTTGTCCTCGAGCTCGTCCCACGTGCGCGGCGGCGCGTCGAGGAGGTCGGACCGGTAGTACAGCAGCCCCACGTCGGTGTTGAAGGGCAGTGCCCACAGCTTGCCGCCGTAGCGGCAGGTGGCCAGTGGCCCGGCGAGGAAACCGCTCGTGGAGACCCGCGACTCGTCGAGGCTGCGGATGTAGCCGGCGTCGGCGAACTCGGCGGTCCAGGTGACGTCGAGGTTGAACACATCGACCTCGCCCCGCCCGGACTGCGCCCGCGCCAGCATCTCGCTGCGCGTGGCATCGGCGATCGGGGACGCCTCGACGATGCGGGCGGGGCTCCGCGGATGGAGCTGGTTCCACTGGCTGATCAGCTTCTGGCGTTGACCGTCGATGCTGTCGTCGCGCCCGGAGAGGACGACGATCGGACCGTCCTCGAGATCATCCGGGTTGGAGACGAGCCCCGTGATCGTCGTGGTGAGAAGTACGGCGACGATGCCGACGACGACGCCGGCGGACGACCAGGCGAGCGGGTGCCACTGGGGTGAGCGAGCCATCAGCGGCCACCCCACAGCCCGGCGATGGCCGTGCGCAGCACCGTGCTGAGGTTCGACAGGTCGGCGTCGCGGCACTCCCCGGCCGTCGCCGTGGTGATCGCGACGAGACCCGGGTCGGAGCAGCGGATCTCGCCGATGGTGACGACGACGAGCCGGACCCCGCTGCCTGCGAGCGACGCGCTGACGGCATCGGCGGTGAGGCCGCTGCTGGTGTCCTCGCCGTCGGTCAGGACCACGACCGCGTCCACGCGGCCCGGATCCGCGGGACCGAGGGCTGCGGCACCGTCGGTCATGGTGCGGAAGAGCGGGGTGTTCCCCGCGGGCCGCACGCCGGCGAGCGCCTGGCGGGCGGCGGCCAGCCGGTCCGGCCCGGACGACCCCAGCGGCACCGCCTCCACGTGGCCGGTGCCCGGTGCGTCGGGGAAGAACCAGAGGCCGAACTCGTCGCCGGGGCCCATGCCGCCCAGCGCGGCCAGTACGGCGGCCACGGCGAAGTCCGCTCGTCTCCCCTCCGGGGCCTCCGTGGCCATCGACCCGGAGGTGTCCAGGGCGAAGAGCACGCGGCCGCGGCGCTGGGCGACGTCGTGCGCCGCAGCCGTCCTGCCCCACTGACCCGGAGGGATCGGCTCCGTGGCCGGCACGGCGCCCGGGTCGATGCCGACCGTGGTGAGCGTGGGCCCGACGGTGTACGGGCCGACCGGGCGCAACCCGGTGCCCACGATCGCTTCCCGGCCGGGATCGCTGCGCAGCCACGCGCCGAACCGGGCGGCGGCCTGCTCCTGCGGCGGGTCGCTCCACGCGAGGCGCACGAACTGGTGGTCGAGGGCCCGGGTGTCCGTCGGGTACAGCGCCGTGAGCCGCCCCGGCCGGTCGGTGCCGGACAGGCACGAGCTGCCGAGCGGCTCGCCCAGGTTGAACCGCACGATCTGCTGCTCGGATGCGATGACGGCGGCCTGCGCCCCGAGTGTCCGATGGCGGCACAGGAGCCCGGGGGTGTCGGTGAGCGGGAACCCGCCCCTGTCGAGGGCCGCCGCGATGCGGTGCTCGACCTCGGCCGGAGGGAGCTGCTGTGGGCTCGCCGCGCCGTCCTGACCGGGCACGCCGTACAGCAGCGCCGTGGCGAGGAGGCCGAGCTGGGTGGAGTCGGGGTCGGCACGGACGACGTCGACGTCCTCGTCGGTGAGCCTGCGGTACAGGTCGGCCCACCGGCTGTGCTCGTACTTCTCCCGGGCCGCCACGGCGTCGGGAACAGCGAGGACCACGGGCGACACGGCGACGGGCGTGACCTCGGCGATCGCCGAGCCCTGGGCGGTCGGCTGTGGCAGGTCGGCGAGCTCATGGCTGGTGGCGGCCAGCCAGACGTCGGGCTGCGGCCCGATGTCGCGCAGCGCGGTGGACTCGTCCAGCCATCCCGTCCCCTTCGCGACCCGCTCGCGGATCTCGTCGCCGGCTCCGGAGTAGACGTAGACGTCGACGGTGGGGCAGTGGTGGTTGTCGGTGGCCGTCCACTGCTCGTAGGAGTCGGCGAGCCCGCGGGCGGTGGTGACGGTCTCCGGATCGGCGACCATGCGGAGCTGCGTGACCGGTGCGCAGCCGGCGATGCCCATCGAGACGCCGCGGGCGAGGTCCCAGGCCGGCGGGACACCGAGCGCGAGCGCCACGGCGAGCCCGACGGCCACCCCGACGGCCACCCTCCTGCGCTGCAGCCAGCGCAGGAGCAAGGTCGGGCGACCCTGCAACCGGAGCCGCGCCACCTCGTGCCAGCCCGCGTAGGTGGTGAGGAAGGCGGTGAGGGACGCACCGGCGACGATCTGGATCCAGTGCTGGGCTGTCTCGGGAGGGTTGGGCGTGATCGCCACGAGGACGATGCCGAGCACCGCGAGGACGAACCCCACCGCCCGCCATGGTGCGGTCGGGCGCGGCAGGGGGCCGCCGGGTGGGGAGCCGTCGCCGGTTTCGGACACGCGACGGAGCCCCCTCCCGCTTACGCCCTTGTAGACGACCGGGGTGTTGAGATCCGGTCGATCAGTGACACACCGTACGCAACCGGTCCGACAGGAACGACCCCTGTCCTGATTCGAGGGGACGACGGCGCGCCGCCGGTACCGAACCCGGCAGCGCCCCGCCGCGGCAATGGCTGCTACAGGAGCCGGTCCATCGTGATCGGTAGAGACCGGATGCGTCGCCCGGTGGCGTGGTGCACCGCGTTGGCGATGGCGGCGGGCACGCCGACGATCCCGACCTCGCCGAGGCCCTTGATCCCGATGGGAGTGGACTTGTCCGGCTCGCCGACGAACACGGCATCGAGGGTGGGGACGTCGGCGTTGACGGGGATCAGGTAGTCGCCGAACGTCGCGTTGGCGATGCGGCCCGACGGATCGAACACGGTCTCCTCGAGCATCGCCATGCCGATGCCCATCACCGTGGCTCCGGTGATCTGGCTCCGGGCGGTCTTCTCGTTGAGGATGCGGCCTCCGTCGACGGCCGACACGACCCGGGCGATGCGCAGCAGCCCGAGGTCCTCATCGACCCGGACCTCCACGAAGTGCGCAGCGAACGCCCCGGCCGGCGCCATGCCGGCCGGCGGCTGCGGCTGCACCTCGCCGTCCACGGTGATCTCGTCGAGTCCGTGGCGGGCCAGGATCTCGGCGTAGGTCTCCCCGGCCGACGGGTCCGCCACCAGGTGGATGCGACCCTCGTGCACCGCGACCTCGTTCGGTCGCCTGCCCCGCAGTGGCGAGGCCTCGTCGCCGGCGACGGCGTCGATGAAGGCCTGCAGCATGGTGGCCGCTGCGTCGTGGACGGCGTTGCCCAGCGAGATCATCAGGCCGGAACCGCCGGACTGCGGTGCCGGCGGCAGGTCGCTGTCCCCGATCTCGACGCGCACCCGGCCGACGTCGAGGCCGAGCAGCTCGGCCGCGAGCTGCGTGGTGACCGTGTAGGTGCCGGTTCCGAGGTCGGTGGCAGCGCTGCGCACGTGGGCGGTGCCGTCACGGCCGATCGAGATCCGGACCCGGCACGGCGTCTGGTACCAGTGGTAGGCGGCACCCGCCATCCCGTAGCCGACCAGCTCGGTGCCGTCGCGCATCGAGCGGGGCTCGGCACTGCGCTCCGCCCAGCCGAACCGATCGGCCCCGACGAGGTAGCACTCGCGAAGGGCGTTGCTCGACCAGGGCAACCCCGAGCCCGGCTGCACCTCGGCGTGGTTGCGCAGTCGCAGCTCGATCGGATCGACACCCACGGCGTAGGACAGCTCGTCGAGTGCCGACTCGATCGCGAAGTTGCCCTGTGCCGTGCCGGGCGCCCGCATCGGCCCCGGGTTCGGGATGTTGAGCCGCACCTGCCGGTCGTGCGTCGCGACGTTCGGACAGGCGTACAGGCTGGGTGTGCCCATGGTGATGGGCTCGAGGTTGGCCTCCTCGGTGCCGATGGTCGAGGTGCCTTCGTGATCGAGCGCCACCAGACGGCCCTCCCGGGTGGCGCCGAGCCGCACGCGCTGCACGGTCTCCGGCCGATGGCCGACGGAGGTGAACATCTGCGGCCTGGTGAGCACCAGCTTGACCGGGCGGTTCACGATCCGCGCCGCGAGCGCGGTCAGGATCGTGTGCGGCCAGGTGCGCAGGCCGGCCCCGAACGCGCCACCCAGGTACGGAACGAGCACCCGTACGTCGTCCTCCGGGATCCCGAACACGTCGGCGAGCGTCCGGCGCTCCATCATCGGCCACTGGGTCGAGTCGTGCACCACCAGCCGGTCGCCGTCCCAGCGGGCAACAGTGGCGAACAACCCGAGCGGGTTGTTGGTCTCCGCTGCGATGGTGAACGTCTCGTCGCAGACCACGTCGGCGGAGGCCAGCCCAGCTGCGACGTCCCCGCGCTCCGATTCGAGCCCCCAGGGGTTGGTCACAACCGGTGCGTCGGGATCGGCGATGTCCAGGATCGCAGGCGTCTCCTGGTAGCCGATCCGGATGAGCCGGGCGGCCGCGGCTGCCTGCCCGGAGGTCCCCGCGACGACAAGGGCCACGTGCTGGCCGTGGTGCACGATGCGGTCGTCCTGGAGCGGGAACCGCGGTGGGGAGCCGAGCGCGGTCAGCGGCGCCTCCGCGAGGTCGGGGATGTTCTCGTGGGTCAGCACGGCCAGCACCCCGGGCGCCGCCTCCGCCTCCGCGGTGTCGATGCTGCTGATGGTGCCGGCGGCGATCGTGGACTGCACCAGCGCGGCGTAGGCCATCCCCGGATAGCGGACGTCGGACGGATAGGGGGCCGCGCCTCTCACCTTGAGTGGCCCGTCGACCCGGTCGACGGGGTCGCCGACGAGCTGGGAACCGGTGACAGCGGTCATGACCGCACCCCCGAGACGGTCTGCAGGATCCGGACGACGGTGCGCTTGGCGAGCTCGACCTTGAACTCCGTGCCGGGAACGGTGAACGGGTCGCGGACCGCGGCCTCGGCCGCGGCCCGGAAGGTCTCGTCGTCCACGGGCGCCCCGGTGAGGATCTCCTCGGCCTCCCGGGCGCGCCATGGCACCGTCCCGACGCCGCCGAGCGCGAGGCGGGCCTCCGCGACGACGCCGTCCTCCACCCTGAGTGCGGCGGCGGCCGAGGTGAGGGCGAACTCGTAGGAGGCCCGGTCGCGCACCTTCAGGTAGCCCGACCGCGTGCCTACGGGCAGCAGCGGCACGTCGACCTCGGTGATGATCTCGCCGTGCCCGAGGACGTTCTCGATGTCGGGGCGGTCGCCGGGCCGGACGTGGAACCCGGTCAGCGGAACGGTGCGCCGCCCCCCAGTGCCTTGGATGTGCACGTCGGCGTCGAGCGCGACGAGGGACACACACAGGTCCGACGCGTGCACGGCGATGCAGTGCTCGTCGGCACCCAGGATCGCGTGCATCCGCGCAGGACCTGTGACCGCCGCGCATCCCGATCCCGGGGCGCGCTTGTTGCAGGCTGCCACGGTCGCGTCGCGGAAGTAACGGCAGCGCGTGCGCTGCAGGATGTTCCCGCCGATCGTCGCCATGTTGCGCAGCTGCGTCGAGGCGCTCAGCAGCAGTGCCTCGCGCACGACCGGCAGCCGCTCGATCACCACGGGGTCGGCGGCCAGTTCCTCCATGGTCGTCAGCGCCCCGCGTGGAGCACACCGTCGTCGCTGCTGACCCCGCGCAGGGGCAGGCGGCCGATGTCGACCACCCGGTCGGTCTCGATCACCCGGTCCTTGAGGAGCAGGTCGAGGTGGGTCGTGCCGCCCGCCAGATAGGAGGCCCGCGGGTCGCCGCTGACCAGGGCCACCGCGCCGGCTACGTCATCGGGACGCACGTAGTCGAACGTCGGCATCACTCACCTCCCGTCCCGGCGACCTCGCGGATCGCCGCGAGGATGTTCGGGTACGCACCGCAGCGACACAGGTTGCCGCTCATGAACTCGCGGATCTCCTCGTCGGAGCCCGTGCGTCCTTCGTCCAGCAGCGCAACGGCCGACACGATCTGGCCCGCGGTACAGAACCCGCACTGCAGCCCGTCGTGCCGGACGAACGCCTGCTGCACGGGATGCAGGGCCCCATCCGGCGCCAGGCCCTCGATCGTCGTCACCTCCCGGCCGCCGCACTGCGCTGCCAGTACCAGGCACGACACCACGCGCCTGCCGTCGAGCAGGACGGTGCACGCGCCGCAGGCCCCCTGGTCGCAGCCCTTCTTCGTGCCGGTCATGTCGAGGTGCTCACGCAGCGCGTCGAGCAGGGTCACCGAGCTGTCCAGCCGCAGCTCGCGCTTGTGCCCGTTGATGGTCAGCTCGACGTCGACATCGCTGGATCTCATGATCTCCATCTGATGATCCCCTCGCGGGTGGTTGTCCTGCCGAGCCAACCACGGTCGGCCACCGGACCAGGACCACGAGGGAGGGCTGCTCTCACCGGGGGTCCACCAGACCCCCTGACGGCGCGTGTCGCTCTCGCCCCGGTTCTAGCCTGGCCATCATGAGTGGGAACTTCGTCGACGCCGGGCGCAACACGGAGCTGCGGGAGTTCCTGCGGTCGCGCCGGGCCCGGCTCACGCCGCAGGAGGCCGGCCTGCCACCGCAGGCGGGTGCCCGTCGGGTGCCGGGCCTGCGCCGCGAGGAGGTGGCCCAGCTCGCCGGTGTGAGCGTGGACTACTACGTCCGCCTGGAGCGCGGCCGGACCGTGAACGTCTCCGAGGCCGTGCTCGCCGCACTCGCCCGCGCCCTGCGTCTCAACGACACGGAGCGCGACCACCTCTTCGCGGTGGCGCGGCCCACCCGCCACCAGCGGCGGCCGATACCGGTGCGGCGGGTGCGTCCGGGCCTGCACCTGGTGCTGGAGACGCTGGCCGACAGCCCGGCCATGATCCTCAGCCACCGCCTGGACATTCTGGGGACCAACCGCCTGGCCCGCGCCGTGTACACCGACTTCGACGCGCTCCCGTACCGGGAGCGCAACCTGGCCCGCTACATCTTCCTCGACGAGGGTGCCCGCGAGCTGTACGTCGACTGGGATCAGGCCGCCCGCGACATCGTCGCCACGCTGCACCTCCACGCCGGCCGCCACCCGCACGACCGCCGGCTCACCGAGCTGATCGGCGAGCTCGCCCTCCTCGACGAGGACTTCCGCCGGTGGTGGGCCGACCACGACGTCCACTTCCACACGCATGGCACGAAACGCTTCCGCCACCCCGTGGTCGGTGAGCTCACCCTGAACTTCGAGGCCCTCACCCCGAGCGGCGATCCCGAGCTGATCCTCGGCCTCAACACGGCCGAGCCCGGCTCGTCCTCCGAGCAGGCGCTGCGTCTGCTGGCCGGCAGGACGAGTCAGTCGCCTCCCTCCCCGGCCGGCCGGCCTTGCGGCGCCGGTGCGAGTGGCGCGGTGGTCAGTCCGTGGCGCTGAGCGTTGGCCAGCCGTCGGCGGTCCAGTAGATCCCCTGCAGGGCCAGCCGCGGGCGCCCGCCGTCCGCCGCGTCGTAGTAGTGGAAGGCGAGTATCCCGCCGGACGCCGACTGGCCGCCGGGTCCGACGCGGTCACCCACCGTCGAGACGACGGGGGTGCCGCCGCCTTCGAGCAGCCTGCGTCCGTCGCGGTCGACGTACGGGCCGGTCACCTGACGGGAGCGACCTACGACGACCCGGTAGTTGCTCTCCACGCCGCGGCAGCAGGTGTCGAAGGAGACGAACAGGTAGTACCAGCCGCCGTGACGCACCACGTACGGCGCCTCGATGGCGTTGGGCGGCTCCTGCCGGTCCGCCAACCGCAGCGGTTCGCCCGTGGCGGGGACCGGGAGACCGGACGGCCACTGCAACGGCACCATGCGGATCCCGCTCCAGTACGACCCGAACGCCATCCACGGCGTTCCCCAGTCGTCCTCCACGATTCCCGGGTCGATCGCGTTGAAGTCGTCCTCGGGCACCGACCGGACGACCGGTCCACGATCCACCCACCTGTAGTTCGGGTTCGCCGGGTCGAGCGTGGTGTTGGTGGCCAGCGCGATCACCGATCTGTTGGAGCCGAAGGTGGACGCCACGTAGTAGAGGTAGTAGATCCCGCGCTTCCGGTAGACCTCTGGCGCCCACAGGTTGTTCACGCCGGGTACGGCCTCGGTGAGCCACGCCGGAATCGCGTCCCAGATGGTTCCGGCGAAGACCCAGTCGCGCCCGTTGGCGGACGTGCGGATCTGGAGTGTCCCGCCCCGCACGGCCGGGTCGCCGGTGGAGAACACGTACCAGTTCTCGCCCGGCCCACCGGCCACCAGCGAGGGATCGTGGGCGGCGAGGTCCCCCGTCAGCTGCGACGTGGTGTCCCCGGCTCCCGGGTCCTGCGCGGCGGCGGCCATCGCCGGTAGCGGGACCATCGTGGCCGCTGCCGCGGCGAACACGGCCGCGGCGACGGTCAGGAGGCGGGCAACTCGCACGGTCGTCTCCGTTCGGTGGGAGGGAGGGTCCGGGCTGCCGGACGGAGCGCTCAGCGTGGGAACTCATCGTGCGTCCCGGCGAGCGCGCGTTGTAGTGACGGCGGACCGAACCCACCGCGGGGGTGACGCTCTCTACCCGTCCGGACGCGGGCGGTCCCGGTCCGTGTTCGTCACCGGTATCCGGCGTTCGCACGCCCGGGGCGGGTCATCGTCCGTCCACGTCGATCGGGGCGATGCGGGTGAACCAGCAGGCCGTCAGGAGCGGCGCTGCGGCGTCCCGCTCGGGGACCGCCGGAGCGTGAAGACCGCAACGCGCACGGCGAGCGCGTCGATCAGCAGCACACCGAGGCTCCACGGGTCGAACCCGCCGCCCGCGCCGGGGCCGGACACCGACAGCCACGTCACGACGAGCGCGCTCGCGACCCCCACCGCACCCGTGACCGCGCAGGCGAGCAGCCAGTGGTCCTCACGGTCCCCGCCGAACCGGGCCGCCCCGACGAGCAGGCCGACCAGCACGAGCGCGATCGCTGCGACGGCGAGCAGTCCGGAGAGGCCGGCGACGACGGCTGACCCCGTGGTCAGCGCGAGGCCGCCGTGCGCCACCGCGGCGACGCCCAGCAGCGCCACCACGATGACGTGGCCCCGGGATGACCGTTGGGCGCTCACCCGGGGAGCCTATGCCCCGCGCACGACCGGGCCGGGACTCAGACCTACCGATCCACGATGGCGCGCGGAACGCCGCGACAGGATCCTTGGCTCTTCGGCCAGGTTCGCTGCGGCGTCGAAGCCCACGAGTGTGGCGAGAATCGGTGCAGATGGAAGTCCGACTCAACCCACCGCGCACGCGGCAGGCCGAGCGTGGTCCGCGCCCGTTTCCTGAGCGAGATAGACGTACAGCCTGCCGTCCCGTTCCGCGGCGACGCGACAGGCCGGGTCCCAGCCGTGAACGGCGTGGATGTCCGTGCCGGGAGGCAGGAAGCCGGTGTCGCCGTCCCTCGGCGACCCCGGGTCCGTACGGGTGCGCTCGTTGAAGGCACTCAGCGAACATCGCGACTCGGCGACCACCTCGCCCAGATCGGCGCGGCTGACCGGGGGAGTGGGTGTGAAGCCGGCCAGGTACTCGCGGCCGTCGAGGCGGATGAAGTCCACGTAGTCGATGATGACCGCGCGCGTCTGCCCCTGTGTTGCGGTCGGCGTGGTGACGTCCGGACACCCGTCGACCGGTGCGGAGGTCGTCGTCACCGGTGGGCGGACGGGCGGTTCACTCGCTGCCGGCGGAGCCGTCGAGCACCCGATCGGGAGCGTTGCCACCGACGCGATGACCAGTGCCGAGCATGTCGCTCGCACCACGCCTGCACAGGCGACCCGCATCGGCTCTCCTCCGGACCGGCCCGGTTGCCGGCGTACGTTTCCAGGTCAGCGTGCTGTGTCGGAGCGGAGTTGGGCCACGATGGCCGCGCGGTCGATCAGGGACGATACCGCCGCGATGCGACCGTCACGGAACCGGTAGAAGACGTGCTCCGCGAAGTGGACCCGCCTGCCGTTCGGTGGGAAGCCGAGGAACTCGTGCTCCGGCGTGCAGTCGAAGACGAGGCGGCAGGCCACCTCGTCGCCGTTGACGACGACGATCCGTGCGTCGAAGTAGAGGTCGGGGACCGCGGTGATGTCGGCGGCGATCATGTCCCGGTACTGCCGGCGCGTCATCGTCTCGCCGTTGTACGACAGCTCGTCCTGCACGTAGTGGACGAGGTCATCGAGGCGTCGCCCGTTGAGAGCCTCGAGGTACGCGCGGTAGCGGGTCTCGAGATCGGCGTTCGTCATGTCTCGACCTCCATACGCGTGGTACCCGCGTCCTGCCGGACGCGAACTGCCTTCGTACGACCGACGCCCCGGTCCACCGCGGGTGCGGCGGACCGGGGCGTTGTCGGACGGAGCGACTACCGCAGGTCGTACCGGTCCAGGTTCATGACCTTGTCCCAGGCCTTGACGAAGTCACGGACGAACTTCTCCTTGGCGTCGTCGGCGGAGTACACCTCGACGATGCCGCGCAGGATCGAGTTCGAGCCGAAGACCAGGTCGACCGCGGTGGCGGTGCGCACCACGTTGCCCTGGGCGTCGCGGGCCTCGTAGACGCCCTCCTGGTCGGCCGAGGTGCTCCAGTCGACGCTGAGGTCGAGCAGGTTGCGGAAGAAGTCCTGCGACAGGACTCCCGGCCGGTCGGTGAAGACGCCGTGCTGTGCGCCGTCGGTGTTCGCGCCCAGCACCCGCAGGCCACCGACCAGGAGGGTCAGCTCCTTGGCGGTGAGCTCGAGCATGTAGGCGCGGTCGATCAGCAGCGTCTCCGGGTCCAGCTTCACGTCCGGGGCGATCCAGTTGCGGAACCCGTCGGCGCGCGGCTCCAGGTACTGGAACGTCTCGACGTCCGTCTGCTCCTGGGAGGCGTCGGTGCGGCCGAGGGCGACCGGGACGGTGACGTCCACGCCCGCGTCCGCGGCGGCCTTCTCGACGCCGGCGGCGCCGGCCAGCACGATCGTGTCCGCGATCGAGACGGGCTTGCCGAAGGCGGCCCGGACCTCCTCCAGCTTGGCGATGACCTCCTGCGTGCCGGCGTTGACCGCCCAGCTCGCCTGCGGCTCGAGGCGCAGCCGGCCGCCGTTCGCGCCGCCCCGCTTGTCCGTGCCGCGGTAGGACGCGGCGGCCGACCAGGCGGTGTGCACCAGCTGGGAGACCGACAGGCCGGAGGCGAGGATCTGCTTCTTGAGCTCGGCCGCGTCGGACTCCGAGAGCAGCTCGTGGGAGACCGGCGGGACCGGGTCCTGCCAGAGCAGCTCCTCCTGCGGCACCCACGGGCCGAGGTAGCGCGAGACCGGGCCCATGTCGCGGTGCAGCAGCTTGAACCAGGCCCGGCGGTAGGCCTCGGCGAACTCCTCGGGGTTGTCCCGGAACCGCTCGGAGATCCTGCGGTACTCCGGGTCGGCGAGCAGCGACAGGTCACTCGTCGCCATCATCGGCGGGTTCTTCTTGCCCGCGACGTGCGCGTCGGGCACGAGCTCCTGGCCCTCGGCCTCCTTGGGCTTCCACTGCTTGGCGCCCGCGGGGCTGCGGGTGAGCTCCCACTCGAAGCCGAACAGCGTGTCCCAGAAGCTGTTGTCCCACGTCGTGGGGGTCGGGGTCCAGGCGCCCTCGAGGCCGCTGGTGATGGTGTCCGCGCCCTTGCCGGTGCCGTACTGGTTCTTCCAGCCGAGTCCGCCGGAGAACACCGGGCAGCCTTCCGGCTCCGGGCCGACGAGGTCCGGGTTCCCGGCGCCGTGCGCCTTGCCGAAGGTGTGGCCACCGGCGATGAGGGCGACGGTCTCCTCGTCGTTCATCGCCATCCGGCCGAAGGTGACGCGGATGTCGTGGGCCGTCGCGACCGGGTCGGCCTCGCCCTTCGCGCCCTCCGGGTTGACGTAGATGAGGCCCATGGTGACGGCGCCGAGGGCGCCCTCGAGCTCGAGCGGGGCGTCGCTGCTGTACCGCTCGTCCCCGAGCCAGGTGTCCTCCGGACCCCAGAAGACCTCCTCCGGCTGCCAGGTGTCCTCGCGGCCGAAGGCGAAGCCGAAGGTCTCGAAGCCCATGTCCTCGTGGGCCACGTTGCCGGCGAGCACCAGCAGGTCGGCCCAGGACAGGCTGCGGCCGTACTTCTGCTTCACCGGCAGCAGCAGGCGGCGGGCCTTGTCGAGGTTGCCGTTGTCCGGCCAGCTGTTGAGCGGTGCGAAGCGCTGGGCGCCGGAGCCGCCACCGCCGCGGCCGTCGACCTGGCGGTAGGTACCGGCGGCGTGCCAGGACATGCGGATGAACAGCGGGCCGTAGTGACCCCAGTCGGCGGGCCACCAGTCCTGCGAGGTGCGCATGACCTGGACGATGTCGGCCTTGACGGCCTCGAAGTCCAGCTGGGAGACGGCCTTCTTGTAGTCGAAGTCCTCGCCGAGCGGGTCGGAGTCCGGGGCGGTCCTGTTGAGGATGCCCAGGTCGACCTGGTTGGGCCACCAGTCGCGGTTGCTCCGCGGCCGGGTCTCCGGGTGGAAGCTGGGACCGGCGAGGGCCGGGTTCTCGCTCTCGCTCCTGCTCGCGGTGTCGTCGGTGCCCTGCGGGCTCGCGGACGAGTCGCGGGGCTTCGGGTCGGCCGTGGCCGGGTTCTCGCTATCGGTGGGCACGTCAGTCCTTCCTCAGGGGAACGCCGGCCCTGGAGGTCGGCCGGCCTGGTGGGGTGCGTCTGATTTGTGGCGGCCGCGCTCAGCGGCCCGGCGGTGGGGACTGGCAGGCGGGGCAGAGGCCCCAGTACACGACCTCGGCCTCGTCGATGGTGAAGCCGGAGTCGCTGGATGCGGTCAGACACGGGGTCTCACCGATGGCGCAGTCGACGTCGCTCACCGCGCCGCAGGAGCGGCACACGAGGTGGTGGTGGTTGTCGCCCACCCGCGCCTCATAACGCGCGACCGAACCCGCCGGCTGGAAGCGGCGGACCAGGCCCGCGTCGGTGAGGGCGCGCAGGACGTCGTAGACGGCCTGGTGCGACACCGACCCGAGCCTCGCCCGGGTCGCCGTGAGCAGGGTCTCGGTGTCTGCGTGCGGGTGGTCGTGCACTGCCGACAGCACGGCCTTGCGCGGCGCGGTGATGCGTAGCGAGGCGTCGCGCAGGAGACGCTCGACCTGCGGGTGGTTCTGCACGACACGCATTTCAGCACGAAGACCTGACTGGATCAAGTCCAGAAAAGCATCGTGCGGGAAAACTTCTCACGGACGGTCCGGTGTGCGGGCCGAACCCGGCCATCGCTCTGACATGGCGCCCCCGGCAGGACTCGAACCTGCGACCTAGAGATTAGAAGGCTCTTGCTCTATCCAGCTGAGCTACGAGGGCCGGGGCGGTCGTCCCGACCGCCACGATGAGCGTAGCGGGGTGTCGTGCTCGCGCGCCGCAGGCCACGCGTTGATCATGCAGGGCCCGGTCGTTCGCCGGCGCGGTGAACGCGCGCGTGCTGCACGTCGTGCGTGAGGTCGACGCCCGGTCTGCCCTGACGGCCTGAACGGAAGGAAGCACGATGGCGACCATCACCGAGGATCTCGTCCTCCTCCTGCTGGATCCGGAGTCGGGACGCGCGATCGTCGACAGCACGTCTCTCGACCGCGCCGTCGGCGGCGCACTGCTGCTCGACCTGTCGACGCGCGACCGGCTCACCGCCGACGGGACGGGCGCCAGGGCGCGGCTCACCGTCGCCGACTCCTCCACCACCGGGGACCCGCTGCTCGACACCGCACTGGCCCGGCTGGAGGGGCGGCACCCGCTCCGCGCCCAGAAGGCGGTGGAACGGCTGGCGCGCAAGACCCGGGAACCGGTGCTACAGCGGCTGGTCGAGCGCGGGCTGGTGCGGCGCGACCGTGGCCGGATCCTCGGTGTCTTCCCCGTCACCACCTGGCCTGCCGCCGACGCCGGACCGGTCACCGAGCTCCGCAGGAGGATCGCCGAGGTACTGCGGGACGGTGCCCCGCCCGATCAGCACACCGCCCTGTTGATCTCCCTGGTGCATGCCGTCAAGGCCGAGCACAAGCTGGTGGACGGGCCGCGCCGGCAGCTCAGGGCCCGTGCGGACCAGGTCGCGCAGGGCGACTGGGCCGGTCCGGCGGTGCGCAAGGCCGTACAGGCGGTGCAGACCAGCGTGGCGGTGGCCGTGGCCGCCTCGGCGTCGGCGGCGGAGTCGAGCGGTAGCTCCTGAGCGTACCGAGGGCCCGCAGCCGCGGGCCACTCGTCGATCGTGGACGGCGTGCGACGTGCCGTTCAGGTCATCCGGCGCACGCGGGCGTGCCGCTCGAGGATCGACTCGTACCTAGCGTGAGAGGGTGAGCGCCATGTCACCGACGCTGCGCTCCGCGGCAGGCTCCGACGTCGGGCGCCGAAGGTCGATGAACCAGGACTCGGCGGCCATCAGCCCCCGGCTGCTCGCCGTGGCGGACGGAATGGGCGGTCACGCCCACGGGGAGGTGGCCAGCTCGGTCGCCGTCTCCGCGCTCCTCGACCTGGACGCCCGACTCCGCGGCATGGACCTCGACGAGGTCGACCTGCTGGCCGCGCTCGACGAGGCCATCGCCGATGCGGCCGCCCGGCTCACCGAACTGAGCGAACACAACCCCGAACTGCGGGGCACCGGCACCACCGTCGTCGCCTTCCTGGTGCACGGCACGCGGATCGGTGTGGCACACATCGGCGACTCGCGGGCCTACCTCCTGCGCGACGGCGAGCTGCACCGGCTCACCCGCGACCACACCCTCGTCCAGAGCCTGCTCGACGAAGGGCGCATCTCCCCGGAGGAGGCGGCCACCCATCCCCGCCGGTCCTGGCTGATCCGCACCTTGCAGGAGGGCACCCCGGCCGAACCGGACCTGTTCCCCGTCGACGGCCTCATCGGCGACCGGTACCTGGTCTGTTCGGACGGGGTCACGGCCGTGCTCGCGGACTCGCAGCTCAAGGAGGTCCTCGCGGAGATCGAGGAACCGGTCGACGTGGTCGCCCGGCTCATCGAGCTCGCCAACGAGGGCGGCGGACCGGACAACATCACCTGCGTCGTCGCCGACCTCGTGGACGAGACCCCACAACCCGACGACGCCCCGGTGGTGGTGGGCGCCGCCCACTCCCACGACGCCTGACCCCGGCTCCGGTCAGCGGCGCGCCACGAGCCGTCGCAGGGGCAGGGGCAGCGTGCGGCCCGGTCCGGCCCGGCGCGCCAGCCGCGCCGCAGCGCGCGCCCGGACGGCGTCGGGCAGGTCCGGCGGCCACAGCCCGGCGCGGGGGAGATCCGCCACCAGGGCGTGCGCGGCGTCCGCGTCGGGGAGCGGGAGGCTGAAGCACACCCGGTCGTCGCTGAGCACGGCGTAGTCGGCAGCGGCGAGCAGCCATCCCGTCCGGTCGAGGGCGGAGCGGTGCAGCCAGCCGGAGCGGTGCACGGCGGAGAGCAGCGGCGCGAGCCGCAGCTCAGCGGCCGACCCCGGCACCGCCGACGGAACCAGGATCACGAGCGTGCCGCTGGGCCGCAGCACCCGCCGGACCTCGGCGAAGAGCCGGTCCAGGTCGGGTAGCCGGGGGAGGGCGAGCATCAGCGCGACACCGTCCACCGCACGCGAGCGCAGCGGGATCGCGTCGGCAGCGCCGCGCAGCACGGGCCGCCTCCCCCCGAGGGGCGCACGCGGGTCGACGCCGAGCCAGCGGCCGGTGGGGAGCGCGTCGGCCAGCGGGCCGGAGCCGCAGCACAGGTCGAGGACCCGCTCGGCGGTGAGCAGGGGCGCCGCCGCCCACGGCACGGGCTTGCTGCCGTGTGGACCCTCAGCGGCCCGCAGCACCCGCTCGGTGACATCGCCGCCGTCCACGAGCCTCGCCCCGTCCGTCACGCGCGCAGTGTGGCAGCACCGGTTCCGGCGTCCCGACCGTCGGGCACGATCAGACACAACGGGCATAGCCTGAGCACATGGCGCACGCGACAGTCGAGCCCGCCGCCCCGCCACCGCAGACCAAGCCGCCGTCCGGCGTGGCCGGCGTCGTTGCGCTCGGGACGGCAGTTGCGGTTCTGGTGGCGGGAGGCCTGACGGCCCTCACCAACGCTCGGCCGGCGACCTCGCTGGGGCTCCCCGACCCGGGGACGATGACCACCGTCGGCCTCCCCGCCGTCCGGGCGGCCACCGAGGTCTGCATGGTCCTGACGATCGGTGCGCTCCTGCTCGCGGCGTTCCTCGTCGCCCCGCAGCGGGGCGGCTACCTCGACGTGGCCGGGTACCGGGCGCTGCGCGCGGCCTCGTGGTCCGCGGCCGGCTGGACGGCGGGCGCCATCCTGATGGTGCCGCTGAGCGTGGCCGACGCGCTCGGCCGCCCGGCCGGCGACGTGCTCGACCCCGGGCTGCTGCTCGACCTGGTTCCCCGCTTGTCCGACGCATCGGCTTGGTCGCTGACCGCTCTCGTCGCGATCGTCGTGCTCGCCGGCTGCCGCACGGTCCTGACCTGGGGCTGGAGTGCGGTGCTGTTCGGGATCGCCCTGCTCGGCCCCTTACCGGTCGCGCTGACCGGGCACTCGGCGGGAGGCGGCGCGCACGACCTCGCGAGCGACAGCCTGGTGCTGCACGTCCTCGCCGCCTCCCTGTGGGTGGGCGGGCTGGTGGCGGTGATCGGCGTGGCCACCATGCGCGGTCCCGATCGCTCCGCTGCCCTGGCGACGGCCGTGCCGCGGTTCTCCCGGCTGGCGCTGGTCTGCTGGCTCGTACTCGCCGCCACCGGGGTGGTGAACGCGCTCGTCCGGATCCCGTTCAACGCACTCGTCGGCTCCGGGTACGGGGCGCTCGTGTTCGCGAAGGCGGCCGCACTGATCCTGCTCGGCGCGCTGGGGGCAGCCCATCGACGGTCGTCGGTCGGGCCGGCGTCCCGGGGTGAGACCCTGGCCCTGCTCCGCCTCGGGGGCGTCGAGGTGCTGCTGATGCTCGGGACGATCGGGCTCGCGGTGGCACTCGGACGGAGCGCTCCGCCGGACACCGGTGCGGTGCCGTCCCGCACCGAGGCGGTGATCGGGTACGACCTCGCCGGACCACCGACGTTCGGGCGGCTGGCGTTGGACTGGCGGTTCGACCTGGTCTTCGGCACGGCCGCGATAGTGCTGGCCCTGACCTACCTGCTGGGTGTGCACAGGCTCCGCAGGCGGGGGGACGCGTGGGGCGCAGGCCGCACGGCGGCCTGGCTCGTGGGCTGTGCGGCGCTGCTGGTGGCCACCAGCTCGGGGATCGGCCGCTTCGCTCCGGCGATGTTCAGCGTGCACATGGGTCAGCACATGATCCTCGGGATGCTCGTCCCGATCCTGCTCGTGCTGGGCGCCCCGGTGACGCTCGCGCTGCGGGCACTGCCGCCGTCCGGCCGGGCCGGGCCGCCCGGCCCGCGCGAGTGGTTGCTCGCGGCGGTGCATTCGCCGGTCGCCCGCTGGCTGACGCACCCGCTGGTGGCACTGGCGCTGTTCGTGGGGAGCTACTACGTCCTGTACTTCTCCGGACTGTTCCCGGCCGCCCTGCCCGAGCACTGGGCGCACAAGCTGATGAACCTGCACTTCCTGCTGGTCGGAGCGATCTTCTTCTGGCCGATCGTCGGTGTCGATCCCGCGCCTCGCCGCCTGCCGCCCGCTGCGCGGATGGGCTTGGTCTTCGCGTCCGTGCCGTTCCACGCGTTCTTCGGCCTGGCGGTGATGAGCGCGAACACGGCGCTGGGAGGGGACTACTACCGCGGCCTCGCCCTGCCCTGGGTGCCGGATCCGCTCGTCGACCAGCACCTGGGTGGCGGTCTCGCCTGGGCTGCGGGCGAGGTGCCGCTGCTGCTCGTGGTGATCGCGCTGCTCATCCAGTGGTCGCGCCAGGACGAACGGTCGGCCCGGCGCGATGATCGCCGGGCCGATGCCGACGGCGGTGCCGACCTCGAGGCCTACAACGCCATGCTGCGCCGTCTGGCGACGGCAGGGGCGCCACTCGTCGCGGAAAGCGACGAAAACGACTATGGCCGGGGTCACACGAAAGAGGTAGCGCCGAACGCCTCGGACGAGCCAGCCGGGTCGAGTGCTGCTGCAGACCTACCCATAACTGCAGATCAAGGGTCATCTCGCACCACTGTGGACAGTGCGGAACCGCCCAAAAACGGCTGACCGTTCGTCGTGCGGGCGGCCTTCCGGTGCCACGCTGAGTGACGTTCGATGGGCCGTTTGTGCAGGTCAAGACCCAAATGGGGGGGGCGATTTGACGACGTGTCAAGGCCTCGCGTAACTTTCTCCCTGTCAGCGAGACGCCGGACAGAACGAAGGCCCTAGAGGCCCCGGTCAACAGGGCTCGCTGACCGCCCCTCACAGGGGCCCCCTGATCTAGCTAGGTTGGGTGGGTGTACTGTGGGAACACGCCCCAGATCATGGCCCTTTGTGGTGGTGGATGGTGTGCGGGTGTCTTTTGAGAACTCAACAGTGTGTCGAGCTTTATCATGAATTG
>NZ_JAAXKY010000123.1 GCF_012911925.1 Pseudonocardia xinjiangensis
GGGTGGGTCAGTGGGCGAAGTGGCGGGTGCCCGTCAGGTACAGGGGGACGCCCGCGGCGGCAGCAGCGGCGGTCACCACGTCGTCGCGCACCGAGCCACCCGGCTGCACGACCGCGCGGACGCCGGCGTCGAGCAGCACCTCCAACCCGTCGGGGAACGGGAAGAACGCGTCAGACGCCGCCACGGAGCCGCGGGCCCGGTCACCGGCCCTGGCGACCGCGAGCCGGGCCGCGTCGACCCGGTTGACCTGGCCCATCCCGACCCCGACGGCGGCGCCGCCCGAGGCCAGGAGGATCGCGTTGGACTTCACCGCGCGGCAGGTGCGCCAGGCGAACGCCAGGTCGGCCAGCACGTCGGCGGGCACGGGGTCGCCGGTGGCCAGCTGCCAGGAGGTGGGGTCGTCGCCCGGGGCGTCGATGGTGTCGCGCTGCTGCAGGAGCAGCCCACCGGAGATCGCACGCATCTCGGCTCCGGTTCGCTGCACCTCCGACGGCATCCGCAGCACGCGGATGTTCTTCTTGCGGGTGAGCACCTCGAGCGCGCCGTCGGCGTAGGACGGCGCCAGCACGACCTCGGTGAACACCTCGGCGACCTGCTCGGCCATCTCCACGCTCACCTCGCGGTTGACCGCGATCACGCCGCCGTAGGCGCTGACCGGGTCGGTGGCGTGGGCCTTGCGGTGCGCGTCGGCGATGTCGGTGCCGACGGCGATACCGCACGGGTTGGCGTGCTTGATGATCGCGACGCACGGGGCGTCGTGGTCGTGTGCCGCGCGCCAGGCGGCGTCGGCATCGGTGTAGTTGTTGTAGGACATCTCCTTGCCGTGCAGCTGCTCGGCTTCGGCGAGGCCGGGCTGCCCCGAGACGTACAGCGCGGCCGCCTGGTGCGGGTTCTCGCCGTAACGCAGGGTCGTGGCACGCTCCCACGAGGCGCCCACCCACGACGGGAAGGTCTCGCCGTCGGGGTCGGGGGCGAGCACGTTACCCATCCAGGACGCCACGGCGATGTCGTAGGTGGCGGTGTGCCGGAACGCTGCCACGGCGAGCAGCCGGCGGTCGGCGAGCTCGAACCCGCCGTTCTTCACCTGCTCGAGCACCCAGTCGTAGCGGGCCGGCTCGACGACGACGGCCATGCTGTCGTGGTTCTTCGCCGACGCGCGGACCATCGCCGGGCCCCCGATGTCGATCTGCTCCACGCACTCGGCGGGCGAGGCGCCGGAGGCGACCGTCTCGGTGAACGGGTAGAGGTTGGACACCAGCAGGTCGAACGGGGCGATCCCGAGCTCCCGCAGCTGCTCGACGTGCTCCGGACGCCGCGTGTCGGCGAGCAGCCCGGCGTGCACGCGCGGGTGCAGCGTCTTGACGCGGCCGTCGAGGCACTCGGGGAAGCCGGTGAGCTCCTCGACGGGTGTGACGGGCACGCCGGCCTCGGCGATGCGCTGCGCGGTGGAGCCGGTGGACACGATCTCGACACCGAGGCCGTGCAGGCCGGTGGCCAGGTCCGTCAGCCCCGTCTTGTCGTAGACGCTGATCAGTGCGCGTCGTACGGGACGGCGCGCCGGGGTCTCGGCGGAGCTCACGGGATGGTCACCTCTCGTCCGGTCACGGTGGCTCCCTGCCGGGCCAGCGCGGCGACGGTGCCCACGAGCAACCGCCGCTCCTCGATCTTGATGCGTTCGTGCAGCGACTCGACGCTGTCGCCCGGTTCGACGGGCACCGCGCTCTGGGCCAGCACCGGGCCCGTGTCCACGCCGTGGTCGACGAGGTGCAGGGTGGCCCCGGTGACCTTGACGCCGTACGCGAGCGCGTCGGCGACTCCCCGGATCCCGGGGAAGGCAGGCAGCAGCGCAGGATGAGTGTTGATCATCGGGCTTCCGACGCCGCTCAGGAAACCCGGTCCGAGGATCTTCATGAACCCCGCGCTGACCACGAGATCGGGACGGTGCTCGGCCACCGCCTTGGTGAACGCGTCGTCCCATGCGGTGCGGTCGGGGTGGTCGGTCACCCGCTCCACGAAGGTGGGGATGCCGGCGCGCTCGGCGCGAGCCAGTCCCTCGATGTCGCCGCGGTCGGCTCCCACGGCGACGACGCGGGCCGGGTAGTCGGCCCCGGCCGTGGCGTCGAGCAGCGCCTGCAGCAGCGTGCCGGAACCGGAGACCAGGACGACCAGCCTGGCTGGAACAGGGAGATCCACCCGGTAGGAACGACTCGGCGACGCGGGCAAGCGGGGACTCCTCGGCTCGGCGGATGACCCCACCAGCGTAGGCCGCGGCGCAGGTCACACCGCCCCCGGCGCCCACCTCCGCCGCCACCCCGCCGCGGGGAACACGCGAGGGTCCGCCGCGCGCGGGCCCCTCGTTCCGGCAGCCGGCGTTGCGTGATCGCCGCGAGAGCCGGGTTCCGGCCCTTCGGAGGGCGAAGAGCCGGATGTGGGGGCGATCATCGCGGTGCTCGCGTCGCCCGACCTCTCAGCGTTCCTCGGATCGACGCGTCCCGGTGTCCCGGGGTCGGCGCTGCGAACCGGTCCGTCCGGCCTCGGGCCCCGCGCCGTCCCCTTCCGCCGCCGCCCGCCGGGCCGCCTCCCGCTCGCGCTGGGCCACCAGCTCGCCGACGGTGCGTGGGCCCCGCTGCTCCGGGACCACCCGGCCGCGAACGGTGCCGTCGGGCGTGGCGGCCTGGGCGCGAGCCGCCGGTTCCGTGCGTTCCCGCTTGCCCCACCAGCGCTTCTTCTCGGCCCGCTCGGCAGCCTCGCGGGCGGCCTGCCCGGCTCCCGCCGGTGGCTGGTCGGACAGCTCCCGCCCCCGGTCGCGCTCGGTCCGCTTCGGGGTTGCCCGGCGGGGGGCGGTGCGCTGGGGCGGCACGCGGCGCGGGCCCACCCGCTGGGGCAGGGCCCGCCCGGTGCCGGGGTGCTCGTCAGGAGACGTGGCCGGTCGGGCGTCGGCGCTCCGGCCGCCGGAGCGCCGGTGGTCCTCGCCGTCGGGCCGGTCCCCGTCGCTCGCCGCTTCATCGTCCGCCGGTGACTCGGCCGCTCCCTGGTCCGACGCCTCGGTGGTCGGTGCCGGCGTCGCCGGGTCCTCGTCCGGCCGGTCCTCGCTGCGCTGTTCGGCCCGGTCCTGGTCACCGGCATCGGGATCGGCCGTCGGGATGTCGCCGCTCGCCTCGTCCGCGGACGCGTCGTCCTCCCCGTGGACGGGCGCAGTGCCCTCGGCCACGGTGCGAGCCGGTACCGCGGCTTCGGCCTCGGCCGCCCCGGCATCCTCTTCCCGGCGGAGCCGGACGAACACCACGACCACCATCGGCACGCCGACCCACAGCAGAACGGCGGGCACCACCAGCCCGGACAGCCGTACCGGGTCGAACGGCCCGGATCCCAGCCGTCCCCCGGCCAGCCACGCGAGCAGCCCGACGGCGACGGCCGTGAGGACCCCGGTTGCGGCGACCGCGCGCAGCCGCGCCGCGGCACCGGTGGCGGCCAGGCAGGCACGCCCGGCCAGCACCCCGACGGCAATGGGCAACAAGAACACCACAGCAGCCCACACCGGGGGCGCGGACGTCGGCAGCGCAGCCAGGAGCGGGAAGCTCGAACGCTCCCCCGCGGAGGCGGCAAGCGGGGTGGCCACGCCCGTACCGACCGCGATACCGGGGCCGAGTGCCCAGCTCAACGAGGCGATGACCGCGTTGGGGAGATACGCGAGCGCGAGCAGCGTGACGCCGAGGCCGGCCCCGAAGTCGGGGGCGAGCTCCTCGTAGGCCGCCGCGACGTCCGCCACCCCCAGTGCCAGGCCCACCAGCAGGACCACGGACCCGACGAGCACGAGCCCGGTGACCGCCATCGCGGTGGCGCGCAGGGTGGGGCGGAACCAGCCGGGGAAGCGTCCGAGCCATCCCGAGGGCCATCCACAGGCCCTCAGCACGCCGACCGTCGCAGCCACTCCCGCGACGAGGCCGCCGCCGACCATCGCGGACCACGGGGTCACGACCACCTCCGCCGCCCGTGGCAGCAGCGCGCTGCCCAGCACGGCGACGGAGGCGTGGGCACCCGCGATGCTGGCCACCACCGCTCCGGCCTCGGCGCGGGCCCGGCACTCGAGCCTGCGCACCGCCCATCCGGAACCGAGAACGACGACTCCGGCGACCGCGATCGTCGGCAGCAGCGGCAGCACGCTCAGCGGCTGGCCACCCAACGCGAGCGGGATCTGGTGCGCGGCCAGCCACAGCGGGATCGCGGCGGCGAACGCACCGTCGATCGAGATGCCGCCGCCCCCGGTCGCGATGACGAGGACCGCAGCGGGCACGAGCAGCGCATAGCTGACGATGACCGTGCCCATGGCACCGGCCAGCAGCAGTCGCAGGCGGTCCAGGCCCACGACGGCGCCCGTGTCCGACGGGTCGTCGGAGCCGTCCGGATCGGGGTCGGTGTCGGGGCCGGCGAGAGTGCGGGTCACGGCCTCAGGGTCTCAGCGCGGAGCCCCACGACGGGTCAGGCACGCCGGGCGCTGTCGTGCGACAGGCGATGCGGCCGAAAGCCCGGCCGCGGTGACGCAGTGCGACCGCCGTGGCCGGGTGCCGTCAGTTCTGCGACCGGTCGCCGGGCTGGATGAACCTGGTCTGCTCGCCGCCGCCACCACCGCGACCCTCGTCCGGGTTCTGGGGGGTGTCGCGCTGCTCGTGACGGCCCTCGACCGACTCCTGCCAGCCGGGCTGGGCCGGGGCGGCCTCACCCTGTGGGTACGCCGCCGTGACGTCGGAAGCCCCGGGGGCGCCGGACGCGAGCGGGGTGCCGGGGGACGGGGTGTCGGCGGTGGCGTCGGCCGGGGCGCCGCCGTACCAGTTGGGAGCCGCTGCGGGACGGGCACCGGGGTCGGGCTGGCCGGGAGCGCCCTGCTGACCCCAACCGCCCTGGGCAGGGGGCTGGCCGTAAGCGGGCTGGCCGCCATAACCCTGCTGGCCGTACCCGGGCTGCTGGGCCCCGTAGGGCGCCTGCTGGCCGTAGCCGGGCTGGCCGCCGTAACCCTGCTGCCCGTAACCGCCCTGGCCCGGTCCGTACTGCTGGTACCCACCCTGCTGCTGGGGGTAGCCCTGCGGCGGGTACTGGCCTCCGTAGCCCTGCTGCGGGTGGCCCTGCGCGGGCCGCGAGCGGGGCGCCGGCGCCTTGACGAGCCCGGCGTCGAGCAGCACCGCACCGATGACGGCCACGGCCTCCAGGAACGCGAGCACCAGGGCGACCACCACGGTGGTGGACGGCACGCCGAGGGTGACCAGCTGGAGGAGCAGCAAGGTGCCGGTGGTGACCACGACAGCGGCGGGCACCAGCACGCGTCCGGCCTTCGGCAGCAGCGCCGCACCGGCCAGGAGCCCACCGCCCACCAGCAGCGGCGCGACGATCGACGAGGCGAAGCCGCCCAGGTTGTCGAAGAAGCCCAAGAGGTAGATCACCAGGGCCAGACCGGCCGCGACGAGCGTCAGCAGCCGCGCCGGGCCGGGGGCGAGGGGCGCGTCGGCAGCACCCGTCCGGTTGGGCTGCTCGGCGCCTGACGCCGAGGCCTCCGTCGGGGACGACCCCGTGACCGGTGGCGTGGACGACCCCGACGGCGACGAGGCGCCGTGGGCCGGTGTCGCCCCTGGTGTCCCGGGCTGCTGACTCATTAACGAACTCCCTCGGTGCGGACTCCGCGGTCCGTTGCAGGCGGTCTCAGAACGCTAACCCATAGCGGCGGTGGGTGTGTGCCCGGGAGAACCGGGTTCCCTCCGCAGTCGGGGAAGCCGCGCCCCGGCCCGGTGAGGGCGGAACGTGGCTTCCCCGGGAAGGCGTGGCGCCCTACTAGCCGGCGGTGATGAGCTCGCGCATCAGGTCGGCGGTCTCGCTGGGGGTCTTGCCGACCTTGACCCCGGCGGCCTCGAGGGCTTCCTTCTTGGCCTGGGCGGTGCCGGCGGAGCCGGAGACGATGGCTCCGGCGTGGCCCATGGTCTTGCCCTCGGGGGCGGTGAACCCGGCGACGTAGCCGACGACGGGCTTGGTGACGTTGGCCTTGATGAACTCCGCGGCGCGTTCCTCGGCGTCGCCGCCGATCTCGCCGATCATCACGATCGCGGTGGTGTCGGGGTCGGCCTCGAACGCGGCCAGTGCGTCGATGTGGGTGGTGCCGATGACCGGGTCACCACCGATTCCGATAGCGGTGGAGAACCCGATCTCGCGCAGTTCGTACATCATCTGGTAGGTCAGCGTGCCCGACTTCGACACGAGCCCGATCGGACCGGCGCCGGCGATATCGGCCGGGATGATGCCCGCATTCGACTTGCCGGGGCTGATGATTCCCGGGCAGTTCGGACCGATGATCCTGGTCCGGTTCCCCTTCGCCACAGCGTGCGCCCAGAAGTAGGCGGAGTCGTGCACCGGGATGCCCTCGGTGATCACCACGGCGAGGGGGATCTCCGCGTCGATCGCCTCGATCACGGCGTCCTTGGCGAACTTCGGCGGCACGAACACGACGCTGACGTCGGCGCCGGTCTCCTTCATCGCCTCCTCGACGGTGCCGAAGACGGTGAGGTCCTTGCCCCCGATCGACACGGTGGTGCCGGCCTTGCGGGCGTTCACCCCACCCACGATGTTGGTGCCTGCCGCGAGCATCTTCGCGGTGTGCTTGGTGCCCTCACCGCCGGTGATGCCTTGCACGATCACCCGGCTGTTCTCGTTCAGGAAAATCGCCATGACTCAGACCCCCGCAGCCGCAAGCTCGGCGGCCCGGTCGGCCGCGTTGTCCATCGTGTCCACCTGGGTGACCAGCGGGTGGTTCGCCTCGTCGAGGATCCGGCGGCCCTCGAGCACGTTGTTGCCGTCCAGCCGCACGACCAGCGGCTTCGTCGCGGCGTCACCGAGGATCTTCAGCGCCTCCACGATGCCGTTGGCCACCGCGTCGCACGCGGTGATCCCGCCGAAGACGTTGACGAACACGCTCTTCACCGCGGGGTCGCCCAGGATGACGTCCAGGCCGGCCGCCATGACCTCGGCCGAGGCGCCGCCACCGATGTCGAGGAAGTTGGCCGGCTTCACGCCGCCGTGCTTCTCACCCGCGTACGCGACCACGTCGAGGGTCGACATGACCAGGCCCGCGCCGTTGCCGATGATGCCGACCTCGCCGTCGAGCTTGACGTAGTTGAGGTCCTTCGCCTTCGCCTTCGCCTCGAGCGGGTCCTCGGTGCGCTGGTCGACCAGGTCGGCGTGGCCGGGGTGCCGGAAGCCGGCGTTCTCGTCGAGGGTGACCTTGCCGTCCAGCGCGATGACCTTGTCCTGCGGGTCGCGCACGAGGGGGTTGACCTCAACGAGGGTGGCGTCCTCGGAGACGAAGGTCTCCCACAGCTTCACGATCACGTCGGCCGCCTCGTCGGCGACCGCCGCCGGGATCTTGCCCTGCGCCACGATCTCGGCCGCCTTGGCCTTGTCGACACCCGCGAT
This sequence comes from Pseudonocardia xinjiangensis, assembly GCF_012911925.1. Classification (GTDB taxonomy): domain Bacteria; phylum Actinomycetota; class Actinomycetes; order Mycobacteriales; family Pseudonocardiaceae; genus Pseudonocardia; species Pseudonocardia xinjiangensis. The sequence continues at coordinate 7,453 of NZ_JAAXKY010000123.1, forward strand.
CGCGTCCACCGGCACGCGCGCCAGCGCATCCGGACGCTCGACGGCGAGCTGCTCGATCTCCATGCCGCCCTCGGCCGAGCACATGGCGAGGAACGTGCGGTTGGACCGGTCCAGAAGGAAGGAGAAGTAGTACTCCTCCGCGATCTCGCTGGCCGCGGCGATCAGCACGCGGTGCACCGTGTGGCCCTTGATGTCCATGCCGAGGATCGCCTCGGCCCTCTCCTTCGTCTCCTCCGGAGTCTTCGCGAGCTTGACGCCGCCCGCCTTCCCCCGGCCGCCGGTCTTCACCTGCGCCTTGACCACCACGGCGGTGCCGAGCTCGGCCGCGACCGCAGCCGCCTCGTCCGCCGTCTCCGCCGTCCGGCCCGGCAGCACCGGGACTCCGTGGGCGGCGAAGAGGTCCTTCGCCTGGTACTCGTACAGGTCCACTGGCTCTCCCTAAATCCCCACTGCGCCGTGCCGCTGCGGGCCTGGAGCCCGCGCCATCACCTGCCGACGCGACACTAGCGACGCCCCGCGTACCGGCCCTGAGCTGCCCCGGTGACCGCAGTCACGCCACCAGGCGTCCGGTTCGGCGCCGTTCATGACGATCCGGAACCGGCGCCATCTGCATCTGTCACCTACCGTCGACCCATGGCGCTCGTCCGGGCGGGACTGGGCCGCCTGGCCACGGTGGCCGCGGCGGCGCAGACGACCGCGATCGAAATCGGTCGAGCGGGCGCGTATGCCGCACGCACCTTCGGCGCCCCGGCGGGAGTCCGCGGCCTCGCCGTCGAGTGGGCGTGGCTGGCCGCCCACCTGGTGGTGTACCCGGCAGGTCTCCTGCGCGAGCAGCTCGCCGACTCCGGCGGCTACCGGACCGACTCGCTCCCGCCGGTGCGGCGCAGCCTCCTCGTCACCGACCTGGAAGCCGCCGGGACCCCGATCCTGCTGGTGCACGGGATCATGGACAACCGGTCGGTGTTCACCGTGTTCCGCAGGTCCCTGCGCAGGCGCGGCTTCGGCGCCGTGCACGCGGTGAACTACAGCCTCTTCACCGGCGACATCCGCACCGCGGCCCACCAACTCGGGAGCCACGTGGAGCAACTGCGGGAGCGCACCGGCGCCGAGAAGGTGCACATCGTCGGGCACTCGCTGGGCGGCATGATCGCCCGGTACTACGTGCAGCGCATGGGCGGCGCGGCGGTCGTCGACACGCTCGTGACGCTGGGCAGCCCGCACGGCGGCACCCTCACGGCCCATCTGCTGCCGACCCCGCTGGCGCGCCAGCTCCGGCCGGGCTCGGACCTGATCGAGGAGCTCCGCAGGCCGGCACCCCGCTGCGCCACCCGGTTCCTCGTCGTGTGGAGCCGCATGGACCAGATGGTCATCCCCCAGCGCAACGGCCGCCTGATACATCCGGACCTCGATGTCGAGGAGCTCGAACTACGTGACGTCGGTCACTTGTCCATGCCGATCGATCCTCGAGCGGTGCACTGGGTAGCCACGGCACTCGCCCGTTCGGACCACCGGCCTCACCCGTTGATCCGAGGTCAGCGCCAACGACCGGCCCCGGACGACACACTCGGTCACCCCGCCTCTCCGGCGTCCTGAGCGCCGCGGGATTCACCCGCGACACGCCGCGCCAGATTTGCCCGCTGACCACACCGGCGCTACGTTTCGCCCGTCCGGATCACAGGCCGGTCACGACAGCAGCGGTGGCGACCCCGATCGCCACTGCGGGTTTCCCCAGCCCGCGCGGTCAGGACCCGATGCGGACACCACCGGTTAGACGTCGAGAAGGGCAGGACTTGGCGCGCCACCGCTCCCCAAGCGGCGCCCAGGCGGACAACCCCGATCGCGCGACGCCCCAGCGTGTCGTCGCGGTCCCGAGCGGGCACCGCCTTCCGGCGCCACCCGCCGCACCGGTTCCGGCGCGATCTGCCGCACCGGTGCGCAGCCGGGTCACTGCGGCCGACCCCGGCCGTCCGGTGCCCGGGCGCGTCGTCGCGGTCCCCCATGGGCACCGCCTGCCGGCGCCGCCCACCGCATCGCTGCGCGGCCGGGCCACCGTCGCCGCGGTCGCCGCAGGCGCGGCGGTGGCGGCCGGGCAGACGCTCGTCTCGCCGCTGCTCGGTGGCGCAGACCTCGCGCCGCAGGCCATCGGCGCACTGGTCCCCGTCGCCGACGTCACCCACGCCCCCGCGGCCGGCCCCGCTGTCGACGCGATCGGTGGCGACCAGCTGCTGCCCGACCCGTTCGCACTCGGCGAGCTGGACCCCGCCTCGCAGGTCGACGTGCAGAACCTGGCGAAGGCCGTGGACCTGGGCCGCGAGCTGGCCCGCCAGGCGGCGATGATCGAGGCCGCGCTCGCCAACGGTGCCCCCGAGGCGCACCTGTACGGCGACTTCGCGTTCGTGCGCCCGACACTCGGTCGCCTCACCTCGGTCTTCGGCTCCCGCTGGGGGGTCTCCCACAACGGCATCGACATCGCCGGCCCGATCGGCACCCCGATCTACGCGCTCACCGACGGCGTGGTCGAGGAGGCGGGACCGGCCAGCGGCTTCGGCCTCTGGGTGGTGCTGCGCCACACCGACGGCTCGCAGAGCGTGTACGGCCACGTGAACCGCATGTTCGTGCACGTCGGCGAGAAGGTGAAGGCGGGCGAGGAGATCGCCGAGATGGGCAACCGCGGTTACTCCACCGGGCCCCACCTGCACTTCGAGATCTGGGACAGCGGCGGCACGAAGATCAACCCGATCCCGTGGCTGCGCAAGCGCGGCATCGACTTCTAGACCGGGTGCCACCGGGCGCCGGGCGCCCGGGGCCCGCGCTCACAGCTTCTGCAGCGGTACCCCTCCGATGAGCATCAGCCGCACGGTGCCCGCGCTACCGAAGTCGATCGTGACGGTGGCCCGCGCCCCGGCGCCGTCGGAGGCGATCACCGTGCCGAGGCCGTACTTGTCGTGGTTGACGCGGTCGCCGACATCGAGGCTGATGGTGGGGGCGAGCGAGCGCTGGGGCACGTTCCAGCTGCCCCGGTCGGTGGCGGCGGGACGACGACCGAACCCGAAACTGCCCACCGGCGCCGACCGCTCCGGCTCGGACCGGCGCCACTCGACCAGGTCGTCGGGGACCTCGGCGAGGAACCGGGACGCCGGGTTCGCGTTGGGCTGCCCGAACGTCGAACGGATCATCGCCCTGGTCAGGTACAGCCGCTCCTGCGCCCGCGTGATACCGACGTAGGCCAGGCGCCGCTCCTCCGCGAGCTCGGCGGGGTCGCCCATGGCGCGCATGTGGGGGAACACCCCGTCCTCCCAGCCGGTGAGGAACACGACGGGGAACTCCAGGCCCTTGGCGGTGTGCAGGGTCATCAGCGTGACCATGCCCTCGTCGTTGTCCGGGATCGAGTCGGCGTCGGCCACCAGGGCGACCCGCTCGAGGAACGCGGCGAGCGAGCCGGGCGGAGGCGCGCCGACCGCCACGTCGGAGTCGTCGAGATCGGCCACGGCGGCGTCGCCCGCGAACTCCCGGGCGACGGTGACGAGCTCGGCGAGGTTCTCCAGCCGCGACCCGTCCTGCGGATCCTCGCTGGCCTCCAGCTCGGCCGTGTACCCCGTCTTCGCGTAGACGGCCTCCAGCAGCTCGGAGGTCTCCTCGCCGCGCTCCACCAGCTCGGCGAGGTCGTCGAGGATGCGCACGAACGCCGCGATGCAGCGCTGCGAGCGGGTGGCCAGTCCCGGGACCCGTTCCGGCTGCTCGGCAGCGGTGCGCAGGGCGGCGGCGAACGAGATGCGCTCGCGGTCGGCGTAGGTGGCCACCAGCTCCTCGGCGCGGTCGCCGATCCCCCGCTTGGGCACGTTGAGGATGCGCCGGAGGCTGACCGTGTCCTCCGGGTTGGACAGCACGCGCAGGTAGGCCAGCGCGTCGCGGACCTCGCGGCGCTCGTAGAACCGCACCCCGCCGACGACCTTGTACGGCAGCCCCACCCGCAGGAACACGTCCTCGAACACCCGGGACTGGGAGTTGGTGCGGTAGAAGACGGCCACGTCGGAGTTGCGCACCTCGCCGGAGTCGACCAGCCGGTCGATCTCCTGGGCGACGAACGCGGCCTCGTCGTGCTCGTTGTCGGCGACGTAGCCGACGACCTTCTGCCCGTCACCCTGCTCCGACCACAGCCGCTTGTCGCGGCGGTCCGGGTTGCGCGCGATCACGGCGTTGGCGGCGGTGAGGATGCGCTGGGTGGACCGGTAGTTCTGCTCCAACAGGATCGTGCGGGCGTCCGGGTAGTCCTGCTCGAACTCGATGATGTTGCGGATGCTGGCGCCGCGGAACGCGTAGATCGACTGGTCGGAGTCGCCCACCACGCACAGCTCGGCGGGCGGCGCGCCCTCGGCCGCGGGCGCCACCAGCTCGCGTACCAGCGCGTACTGCGCGTGGTTGGTGTCCTGGTACTCGTCGACGAGCACGTGGCGGAAGCGGCGGCGGTAGTACTCCGCGACGGCGGGCAGGCGCTGCAGCAGCGCGACCGTCTCCATGATGAGGTCGTCGAAGTCGAACGCGTTGGCCGTGCGCAGCCGGGCCTGGTAGACGGCGTAGACCTCGGCGACCTTGCGCTCGTACTCGTTGGTGGCGCGCTCGGCGGCGTCCTGCGGGGCGAGCAGCTCGTTCTTGAGGTTGGAGATCTGCGCGGCCAGCCCGCGGGCGGCGAACTTCTTCGGGTCGAGCTCCAGGTCGCGCCCGACCAGCCCGACGAGCCTGCGGGTGTCGTCGGCGTCGTAGACGGAGAACGCGCTGCGCACACCCAGGTGCTGGGCCTCGCGGCGCAGGATCCGGACGCACATCGAGTGGAACGTGGACACCCACATCGCGTTGGCGCGGCGCCCGACCAGCGCGTCGACGCGCTCCTTCATCTCGGCGGCGGCCTTGTTGGTGAACGTGATCGACATGATCTCGCCGGGGTGTGCCCCGCGCTCGGCGAGCAACCAGGCGATGCGGTGGGTGAGCACCCGGGTCTTGCCCGAGCCCGCGCCCGCGACGATCAGCAGCGGCGACCCTTCGTGGACCACCGCCTCGCGCTGGCGCGGGTTGAGACCCTCCAGCAACGCCGCGCCGCGGGCGGTGCGGGGCTGGACGGTGCGGGCGGGTAGTTCGAACAGCGCGCTCATCGTGTTCGAAGAGTACCGGCGGCTTCTGACGGGGCCTGCTGTGGCACACTCGGAACGTGCGACTGAGCAGGCGATTTTTCTACGGGTACCGGACACCGGTGCCCGTGGCCTGCTGACCAGCCCCCACGACGCCCCGGAGTCCTCAGGACCCGGGGCGTTCTCGCGTCACGGGCCAGGGCTCCCGACCTGGAGGAGATCATGACCGTGACCACCGGCGACAACACCGCTCCCGCCGACGACGAGCCCGCCGACGACATCCCGGCCGAGGACGAGATCCAGGACCTGCGCGTCGAGATCGACCGTCTCGACGCCGAGATCCTCCGGCTGGTGCAACGGCGCACGCATGTCTCACAGCGCATCGGCCGGGCCCGGATGGCCGCAGGTGGCCCGCGGATCGTCTACAACCGGGAGATGGCGGTGCTCGCCCGCTTCCGCGAGCTGGGTGCGGAGGGCCGCGAGCTCGGGATGCTGCTGCTGCGGCTGGGACGCGGCAGGCTCGGCGGTCGCTGAGTTCCACCGGGTGCGAGTCCCCCTGTCGGATCCACCCCCTCGGTGGCGTTTCGTGGCACTGTTGACGACATGGGCACCGTGTTCGGGATCGTCGCAGCGGTTGTCGCTCTGGTCGGGCTCCTCGCCGCACTGGGACACGTCGGCTACCTCGCCATGCTCAACAACGCCGCCAAGAAGCGCGGGCTGTCCGGGGGCACCACCACCGACTACGTCAACAGCCGGTGGAAGGTCGCGGGCGGCACCGCGGGAGTCGCCCTCCTCGCCCTGCTGATGACGTCGTCGGACTCGGTGCCGATCGACCTGGTGGGGCTGCTGCTCGGCGGCGGGGCCGGCCTCTACGCGAAGCAGGCGCTCGACTCCACGCGGTCGCGTTTCCGCAGCCTGCCCTGATCGCCTGACGCGCTCCCCCGCTCGTCCGGTGACTAGTGCGGCGGCTCGTCCGGTGACTAGTGCGGCGGCCACAAACGTCCACCGGGTTCCTCGCGGGCCCATGCGGCCCCTCGCTGCGTTGCCGCCCTGACGAATACCCCGGTATGAGCTGCGGGCGGCGCCTTGCGAGGAACCACCTGGATCCGGCGATCAACCCGGCAACGTTCGTGGCCACCGCACTAGAGTTCGCCGGTGACCACGCCTCCCCCTGAACCCCTCCGGCCTCGCGCCGGGGTGCGGACCGACGTCGAGCGCGCGCTCGTCGTCACCGCCCATCCCGACGACGTCGACTTCGGGGCCGCCGGCACGGTCGCCGCCTGGACGGCGGCCGGTATCGAGGTCACCTACTGCATCTGCACGTCCGGTGACGCCGGAGGTTACGACAACACCCCGCGCGCCGCGATGGGCCCGCTGCGGGAGGCCGAGCAGCGGGCTGCCGCGGCCGCGGTCGGGGTGCGGGACGTCCGCTTCCTCCGGTACCCGGACGGCAGGCTGACCCCCAGCATCGAGCTGCGCCGCGACATCAGCCGCGAGATCAGGAGGGTCCGGCCGCACCGCGTCCTGACGCAGTCCCCGGAGATCTACTGGTCCCGACTGGGCGTGTCCCACCCCGACCACCGGGCGGCGGGAGAGGCGGCGCTCGCCGCGGTCTACCCCGACGCGCGCAACCCGTTCGCCCATCCCGAACTGCTCGCCGACGAGGGACTCGAGGCATGGACGGTCGGCGAGCTGTGGGTCATGGGAGCGCCGGACGAACGCATCGACCATGCCGTGGACGTGACCGACACGTTCGACCGCAAGATCGCCGCACTGCGGGAGCATCGCTCGCAGACGTCCCACATGGACGACCTGGAGAGCCGGCTGCGGGGCATGACCCGGCGCTGGGCGCAGCGGTTCGACTTCCCGGGAAATCGGCTGGCCGAGGCCTTCCAGGTCATCACCATTGGATGAGCGGTAGCTGCACCGCGACGAACGGAAATACTCCATTTGGGTGAAAAACGCTGGGCGGACGAATGACTCTTGGTTTACCAGAACCACATCCGGTAGACATTCGGTCGTCCGTTCACTCAAAGGGAGGACGTTGCAGTGGCTCAGATGGTTTCTCGCGGCGGCTCGCGGCTGACTCCGGTCAGCGTGGTCACGGTCGCCGATCTGCTGAGCCGCAACGCTCCGGTGACCACCAAGCTCGACGTCAACGAATCCGGTACCGGCGTCTCCGTCGGCAGCCTGCTGCGTCGTGAGGGTCGCGCCCCGCACGCCCTCGACCGGCCCGTGCAGCCCCGGGCCCACCAGGAGTTCGAGGGCACCGACGAGCCCACCACGGTCCATGCCGTCGTGGAGCCCGCCGGGAAGTCCGCGATCGTCAAGCGCGGCGCAGTGGCGGCCGGCGCGCTCCTGGCCGTGGGGTCGGTGCTCGGCGCCGCCGCGCTCACCGAGATCGCCCCCACCGGCACCGAGGCGCAGGGCGCCCAGGGCGACGGCTGGGCGGGTCAGGGCCGGCTCGACAAGAGCTCCGCGGCGCCCGTGCTGCCCACCGCGAGCGTGATCGACCCGTCCTCCGCCACCGACTCACTCGACGCGGGCGCGGGCGCACCCACGTCCTGGGTGCCCGTCGCGTTCCCCACGGCGATCGCGGGCGTGCCCACGGTGCTGGCGGCAGCCAACGGCGCGCCGAGCAGCGCGGTGCCCGGCGCCTCCCAGAGCAGCACGGGTGGCTCCAGCGCCGCTCCGAGTGCCCCCGCAACCGGCGCATCCGCTGCCCGGACCACCGAGAACCCGGCTCCCCCCGCCCCGCCCACCGCCGCAGGCGACTCCGCCGTCGCGAAGGTCGGCAACACCGCAGGCGGCACCGTCGAGAACGTCGGAGGGGCCCTCCCGGGCACCGTCGGCAAGACGGTCGGGGGCCTCGGCACCACCGTCAAGGACACCGGCGACACGCTCGACAAGGTCACCGCGCCGGTCACCGACAAGCTCTCCCCGGTCACCGGGCCGGTCGTCTCGCTGCTCAGCACCAACAGCACCGCCAAGACCTCCGCTCCCCAGCAGGCCGACGACGAGTCGTCGAGCGACGACGAGAAGAGCGGCCGCCACAGCCGCAGCGACGACGACGACCGCAGCGACGACGGTGGCAAGAACGACAGCGACCGCGACAGCGGAGGCTCTGGCGGCCTCCTCGGCGGCGTCGGCAAGGTCGCCGCGGGCCTGCTCGGCGGCTGACCGCCCGGGAGCGGACCGGCGGGTTACACCAGCCGCCGGTCCGACGCCCACCGTGACAGCTCGTACCGGTTGGACAGCTGCGTCTTGCGCAGCACGCTCGACACGTGCGTCTCCACCGTCTTCACCGAGATGAACAGCTCCCCGGCGATCTCCTTGTAGGCGTAGCCGCGCGCGAGCAGCCGCAGCACGTCCCGCTCCCGCCGGGTGAGCAGGTCGAGCTCGGGATCACCGGGCGGGGCGGCACCCGGCCGCTCGGAGAACACGTCGAGCACGAAGCCGGCCAGCCGCGGTGAGAACACCGCGTCGCCCGACCGCACCCGCCGCACGGCGTCGGCGAGCTCACTGCCCGAGATCGTCTTCGTGACGTACCCGCGCGCGCCCGCCCGGATCACCGCGATGACGTCCTCCGCGGCGTCCGACACGCTCAACGCCAGGAAGACCACGTCGGGCAGCTCCGGCCGCAGCTGGCGCAGCACCTCCGCGCCCCCACCGTCGGGCATGTGGACGTCGAGCAGCACCACGTCGGGCCGCAGGTGGCGGATCGCAGCAACCGCCTCGTCCACGGAGCCCGCCTCGCCCACCACCGTGACGTCGGGGACGTGGCGGTCGAGCTCCGCGCGTACCCCCGAGCGGAACAGGCCGTGGTCGTCGACCAGGAAGACCCGGATCGGCGCGGGGACCGGGGCACCCGGAGTCTCGTCGGGGGTGTCGGTCATGGCGTCGCTTCCTCCTGGGCCCGGGCCTCCGGCCCGGGTTCCGTGTCGGCCGGTTCGTCCACCGGCATGCTCAGGTGCACCTCGGTGCCTTCGCCCGGCGCGCTCCGCAGGCGCACCGCACCGCCGTGCCGCCTCATCCTGCCGTGCACCGAGTCGGCGAGACCGTGCCGGTCGTCCGGCACCGCGTCCGGGTCGAACCCGACGCCCCGGTCGCGGACGAACACGTGCACCTCGGAGGGCTCGACCTCCACGTACGCGCTCACCTCGTCGACCTTGGCGTGCTTCGCGGCGTTGACCATCGCCTCGCGGGCGGCGAGCACGAGTGCCCGCAGGCCGTCGTCGAGCCGGCGGTCGCCGACCACGACCGGCCGGACGTTGATCGCGTAGGTGTCCTCCACCTCGGCCGCGGCCGCGGTGATCGCGGCGGCGAGGCCGGAGTCGAGGGTGGGCTCACCGGACGCGCGCGCGGACCGCCCGTAGCCGGTGGGGCCGTAGAGCCAGTGCCGCAGCTCGCGCTCCTGGCCCCGGGCCAGCCGCAGCACCTCACGCGGCTGGTCGGACTGGCGCTGGATGAGCGCGAGGGTCTGCAGCACCGAGTCGTGCAGATGGGCGGCGATCTCCGCGCGTTCCGCCTCGACGATGCGCTCACGGCGCTCCTCGCCGAGCTCGCGCATCAACCGCACCCACCAGGGAACGGTCAGCACACCCACGCCGAGCAGCGTCGCAAAGACGGCCAGCAACCCGAACTGCACCTGCGAGAGATCGAGGTTGCCGATCAGGAACACACCGATCCCGCTCGCGACGAACACCGCTCCGGCGATCACCCGCAGCAGCGCGGTGCGCCCGCCCCCGGCGATGCCGGTGACCCCGGAGCGCGCGCCCGCCGTCCAGCGGCGGCGCTGCGTCTCGTCGGCCTCGCGCCACACCACGGCGGCGCCGACGGCCGCCACCCCGAGCGGCCCGACGACCCAGCCCACGACCGTGTTGCCCACCGCCGCGGCGGCGAGGCCCGCGCCGATACCGAGCGCGGCCAGACCCATCGCCTGCTGGCGCTCGGCGCGCCGGAGCGGCCGGACGACGTCGGTCTGCTCCTGCTGCAGGAAGATCCAGAGCAGCCCGTAGGCCAGCACCCCCGCCCCGCTGACCCCGGTGAGCAGGACGAACGCCGTGCGCACCCAGAGGACGTTGACGCCGAGGTGGTCCGCGACGCCCCCGGCCACCCCTGCGAGGAACCGGCCGCTGCGCCTGCGGGCGAGTGGCGGCGTGCCGGCGGCAGGCGCGCTCGGCTGCGGCGCGGGCGGCGGCGTCGCCTCGGGGACCGTTGTCACGCGTTCATCGTCACATGTGGGCACAGGACTGACATCGGGGAAACCTCCGGGATCACTCCGGGCCATCCCCCATACCCGCGAGCCCGGACGCCGAGCAAGCTCTGTCCCATGGAGGCAGAAGAACAATGAACCGGACAGACGTGCACACCACGCTGCGGGAGATGTGGGACACCCGGCCTGCGCGACCGCGCGACGACCGGCAGGTAGCGGGTGTGGCGGCCGCGATCGCACGCCGCTACGACATCGACCCGACGCTGGTGCGCGTCGGTTTCGTCGTCGCGGCCTTCACGGGGATCGGCGCCGCGCTCTACATCGCCGGCTGGTTCCTGCTCCCGGAGCAGCCTGCCGACCCCACCGCGCCGGCACAGCCGCGGCCACCCAGGACGGTCCTGGTCATCGGCCTGGCGATCGCCGCCCTGGTGAGCGTCGGATCGATCTTCGGCGGCGACGACCGGGGCATCCTGTTCCCCGCGCTGGCCGTCGCGGTCCTGCTGTTCCTGCTGCACCGCAGCCGGGGCCACCGCGGAACGGGCGCCGCGGCTTCGGCCGGGGCCGAAGCTCCCACCACGATCACGCCGAGCGGCGTGTCCCTGTCCAAGGAGACCGCCGGCACCGCGACCCCTCCGGTAGCCACGACCCCGCCGGCATGGGACCCGCTGGGTGCCGCCCCGTTCGCGTGGGACCTCCCGGAGCCGTCGCCGGTCGGGCCACCGCCTGCACCTGCGCAGCGCCGGCTGCCCGTCACCTCGGTGACCCTCGGTCTCGCGTTGCTCGCAGGCGGCATCACGGCCGTGATCATGCTCCTGGCCGGGGCGCTCACACTGGCGAACCTGCCGGTGGTCCTCGGCGTGACGCTCGCCGTGATCGGCGCCGGGCTGGTGCTGGGCGCGTTCGTCCGCTCCGGCCGCGGCCTGATCCCGGTGGCCCTGGTGCTCGGTGCGCTGACCTGGGCGCTGGTGGCCGCGCCGCTGGACCGCTGGCAGGGCAACGGCGTCGGCGAGCTGCGTGCGGCCCCCACCACCGTTGCGGCGCTGCAGCCCAGCTACCAGCGCACCGCCGGTGAGATCGCGCTCGACCTGCGCAACCTCGACCTGTCGGTGCCCCCGGGCGGCAACGCGAGCCCGGTGCGCTCCGCCATCACGCTCGGCGTCGGCGACGTCGAGCTCTGGGTGCCTCAGAACGCGGACCTCACCCTGACCAGCACCACCGGTGTGGGCGACGTGGAGTTCGACGGCCGGTCGGAGTCCGGCCCGGGTGCCCACATCGCCGTCACCGACGACCTGGGCGCCGACGGCGTCCCCACCGGACGACCGCTCGTCGTGACGATCGAGACGGGCGCAGGCAGCGTGGAGGTGCACCGTGGCTGACACGTGGAACGAGCAGCCGACCGGAACGGCTGCCCCCGCGGCCCGGCGCCGCGGCCCGGACCTGCTGATGATTCTGGTCGGGGTGCTCGCGCTGGGAATGTCGGCAGCGGCGTTCGTGGGTGAGGTGCCGTCGCTCGCCGGGCTCGACCCCCGGTGGCTGCTCGCCGCCGGGGCCACGGTGATCGGGCTCCTGCTGCTGGTCGGGAGTCTCCGGGGACGCAACGCCGGCTGATCGGCAGGACGACCGGGACCGGCGACGGGGAGTGGCCGGGACCGGAGGTCGCGCTCGGGGGAGCGGCGGCCGCGCAGGGCGGCACCAGGGTTTCGACGACCCTGGTGCCGCCCTCGTCGCGTTCCCGGGGCAGCGATCAGGCCTGGCGGCGGGTGGGCTCCAGCCCGGCGGCCTCGAGTATCTCCGGCACGCCCCGCTCGTAGCCGACGGACATCACGTGCACCCCGGCCACACCGGGGACCTCCCGCAACGCCGCGACGGTCTCCGCGGCCGCGGCCATGCCCTCCGCAGCGACCCGGTCGGCGGGCACCCCGCGCAGCCTCCGCTCGAACGAGGGCGGGATGACGACGCCGGGGATGCCGGCCATGAACTCGAGGGCCCGCAGCGACCGGATCGGCCCGACGCCCGCCAGGATCCCGCACCGGCCGTCGAGCCCGAGGTCGCGCACCTTCTGCATCCAGACGACGAAGTCGTCGACGTCGAACACGAACTGGGTCTGCACGAACTCGGCCCCGTCGGCCACCTTCTGCTCGAGCCGGTCGGGCACACCCGCACCAGTGTCGACCGCGCCGAGCAGGTACTGCGGAGCCGGGTCGATGGCCCGGCCGGACATCAGCCGGCCCTCGTCCCGCAGCGTGCGCGCCACGTTCATCAGGCCGCTGGAGCTCAGGTCGAACACGGGGGTGGCGTCGGCGTGGTCACCGCGCTCGGGCCGGTCACCGGTCATCAGCACGAGGTTGGGGACGCCGAGAGCGCCCGCCGAGAGCAGGTCGGACTGCAGGGCGATGCGGTTGCGGTCGCGGCAGGTCATCTGCATGACCGGCTCGAGGCCCTCGGCGAGCGCGACGATGCTGCCGGCGAAGCTCGACACCCGGACCTGGGCACCCTGGTTGTCGGTGACGTTCGCGGCGTCCACCCAGTCGCGCAGCAGCGCGGCGGACTCGCGGATCTCGTCCACGTCGGCGCCGCGCGGCGGCCCGATCTCGGCGGTGACGGCGAACCGTCCGGTACGCAAGGCGTCGGCGAGGCGGCCGGGCCGCTCCGCCGGGACCGCTACTCCCACTCGATCGTGCCCGGCGGCTTGCTGGTGACGTCGAGAACCACGCGGTTGACCTCCGCGACCTCGTTGGTGATCCGGGTGGAGATCCGTTCCAGCACGTCGTAGGGCAGCCGCGTCCAGTCGGCGGTCATGGCGTCCTCGCTGGAAACCGGCCGCAGGACCACCGGGTGGCCGTAGGTGCGGCCGTCGCCCTGCACCCCGACGCTGCGGACGTCGGCGAGCAGCACCACGGGGCACTGCCAGATGGTGCGGTCCAGCCCGGCGGCGGTGAGCTCCTCCCGCGCGATCGCGTCGGCGGCCCGCAGCGTCTCGAGCCGGTCGTGGGTGACCTCACCGATGATCCGGATCCCCAGCCCGGGGCCGGGGAACGGCTGGCGCTCCACGATCGCCTCCGGCAGCCCCAGCTCGGCCCCCACCCTGCGCACCTCGTCCTTGAACAGCGCGCGCAGCGGCTCGACCAGCGCGAACTCGATGTCGTCCGGCAACCCACCGACGTTGTGGTGGCTCTTGATCGTGGCCGTGCCGGAGCCGCCACCGGACTCGACGACGTCGGGGTAGAGCGTGCCCTGCACGAGGAAGCCCACATGTTCCTCGGCCGCCACCTCCGCCGTGGCCGCCTCGAAGACGCGGATGAACTCCCGGCCGATGACCTTGCGCTTCTCCTCCGGGTCGATGACCCCGGCGAGCGCGTCGAGGAACCGCTTGTTCGCATCGACGGTGTGCAGCTTCGCTCCCGTGGCGGCGACGAAGTCGCGCTCCACCTGTTCCCGCTCACCTGCCCGCAGCAGCCCGTGGTCGACGAACACGCACGTGAGCCGGTCGCCGATCGCCCGCTGCACCAGCGCCGCCGCCACCGCGGAGTCGACACCGCCCGACAGCCCGCAGATCGCCCTGCCCTCGCCCACCTGGGCGCGCACCGCGTCGATCGAGTCGTTGATGATCGACGACGTGGTCCAGCCGGGAGCGATACCGGCGATCTCGTGCAGGAACCGGCGCAGCACCTCCCGCCCGTACGGCGAGTGGCCGACCTCCGGGTGGTACTGGACGCCCGCGAGGCGCCGCTCGGTGTCCTCGAACGCCGCCACCTTCGCCCGCTCGGACGACGCCGTGACCACGAAACCCTCCGGCGCGCGCACCACCGAGTCGCCGTGGCTCATCCACACCGGGTGCCGGGCCGGCAGCCCGTCGTGCAGTGCGCCGGGCGCGGCACAGACCGTCAGCTCGGTGCGCCCGTACTCGCGGGTGCCGTCCGGCGCCACCTCCCCGCCCAGCGACCGCGCCATCGCCTGGAAGCCGTAACAGAGGCCGAGCACCGGGATCCCCGCGGTGAACAGGGCGGGGTCGACGCTCGGCGCGCCCGGCTCGTACACGCTCGACGGACCACCGGAGAGGATCAGCGCGGCAGGTTTCCGCGCCACGATCTCGTCGACGGGGGTGTCGCCCGGCACGATCTCGGAGTACACCTGCGCCTCCCGCACCCTCCGGGCGATCAGCTGGGCGTACTGGGCCCCGTAGTCGACGACGAGGACAGTGGGCGGCTGCACCCGTACCACGATAGTCGGCCCCCGCAGCGGCCCACTGATCCCCGCGACCCGCACGGGAGCGCCCTCGACAGGGCCGTGGTGGACGGCTCACCCGGGATCTCCTCGCGAGCCGAACGCCAGCGCCCCGGTGAGGGCGGTGGTGGAGGGCTCGGGCCGATCATGCGGACCACTGGAACCGTGGGCGCGGTGACGCCGTCCAACCGCGCATGGAACTCACCGGACCCTTCCGTGGCTCGGCCGCCGTCGCATGTGGGCTGCTGACCCCGAAGATGCTGCGCGGCCCACGCTTCCGCCGCGTCTTCCCCGACGTGTACGTGTGTGCCGGGATCGAGCTGGATCTGACGATCCGCTCGCTGGCCGCGCTCGCTCTCGTCGACGGACGAGGTGTCCTGGGTGGCTACTCCGCCGCAGAGTTCCTCGAGTCCACCTGCGGACCAGCGGACGCCCCTGCCGAGATCGTCGTGTGCCACCGGGTTCGCGGCCGTCCTGGACTGCGCGTCCGAGAGGACGTGCTGCCGGCCGACGAGATCACCTGGGTGGACGGGGTGCCCGTCACCTCCCCGCTTCGTACCGCGTACGACCTGGCCCGCCACTCACCCCTCGTGGAGGCGGTCGTCGCCGTCGATGCGCTCGCGCACGCATCCGGCTTCGCGCCCGAGGCGCTCATCTCCGTCGGCCGCCGCCACCCCGGAGCACGCGGCGGTGCGCAGCTGCACGACGTGGCCAGGCTCGCGAACCCGCTGGCCGAGTCGCCCATGGAGACGCGGATCCGGATGGCCATCCACGACGCCGGACTTCCGGAGCCCGTTCTGCAGCATGTGGTCGGCCCCTACCGCCTCGACATGGCCTACCCCGCGGTCCGGCTCGCCGTCGAGTACGACGGGGGTGAGCATCGTGCACCGGACAGGGCGTTGCGCGACCTCGACCGGCAGGCGTGGCTCTCCACCGCGGGCCGGCGCGTCCTGCGGTTCCGGGCGTACGACGTGCTGCGCTGCCCGTGGCGGGTCGTCCGTGCCGTCCGAGAACAGTTGCTGGCGGTGTGAGCGCCATGAGCCGTACGCCGGCGCCCTGCGCGCGGCCGTGATGTACGGCTCACGGCACTTGGTCAGCCGCGGACCGTCAGCCCGACCCGCTGGAACTCCTTGAGGTCCGAGTAGCCCGTCTTCGCCATCGCCCGCCGCAGGGCGCCGAACAGGTTCACGGTGCCGTAGGGGCTGTCGGCCGGGCCGAAGAGCACCGACTTCAGGTCCCGCTCGCCCGGCGCGAAGCCGGTCACCTCCGAGCGCGGGAGGGAGGGGTG
>NZ_JAAXKY010000124.1 GCF_012911925.1 Pseudonocardia xinjiangensis
ACCCCGGTGACCGCCGACGAACCCCCACCCTTCTAGCGCCGGGCCCGTAGACCCCGCGCCGCGACCGATCGCGCACTACTGTCGCTGCAGTGACCTCCAGCCGGGTGTACCTGCTGCGCCATGGCGAGACGGAGTGGTCGCTGTCGGGGAAACACACCGGCCGGACCGACGTCCCGCTCACCGAACGCGGGCGCAGCCTCGCCAAGGCCGCAGGCGATCTGCTGCTGCGGCTACGCGGGGCCGAGCCGCCCGCCCTCGTACTCACCAGCCCCCGCAGTCGCGCCCGCGACACCGCCGAGCTCGCCGGGCTGCACGCCAACGGCGTCGACGAGCGGCTGTCCGAGTGGAACTACGGCGACTACGAGGGCCTGACGACGGAGGAGATCCGGGAGACCGACCCCGGCTGGACGGTCTGGACCCACCCCTGCCCCGGTGGCGAGACGGCCGACGAGGTCAGGCAGCGGGCCGACGCCGTACTCACCGACGCCCGGGCCGCGCTGGACCGCGGGGACGTGGTGCTCGTCGGGCACGGGCACTTCAGCCGGGTGCTCGTCAGCCGCTGGATCGGACTCCCCGTCACCGAGGGCGTCCGGTTCGCGATGTCGGCGCCGTCCTTCGCCGTACTGGGCGACGAGCGGGGCGTCCCGCAGTTGGAGCACGTCAACCTCCGGGCGCTGGGCTGAGCCCACAGGCCCGGTGAGCCGACCGGCAGACCTCACTGCGGATCGTCGGGGAGACCGGCGTCGTGCACCAGCAGGGCGATCTGGGCCCTAGCGACCGCGGCACTGCTCGTGGCCGCCGCCGCCACCGTCGGACGCCGCGAGCAGCCGGCCCGGGATACCTCCGTGCCCCGACCCGTCGTCGTCGGACTGCTCGCCACGGTCGCCGCGTTCGCATTCAACGCCGTCCCGCCCTCCTGGACGGGGACCCTCATCGGCCTCACCGTTCTCGCAGCTGCCTCGGTCGGCACCGCGCGCCTGTCCCGGTCCCGGCGCTGGTCCGGCCGGCACGTCGTCGCGCTGGCGACAGGGGTGTTGACGGCCAAGACTCTCATCGGGTTCCTCGCCGAGCCGCTCGGCGACGTCGCCCCGCTTGCGAAGTACGCCCACAACACCGTGTTCCTCGTGGGTTCGCTGGCCCTCGGTGTCTGGGCGGCCCGGCGCAGCAGTACCTGCCGCTCGTCGACGGCGCTCCCGTGCGGCACGGCCGGGGTCGATTAGGGTCTTCCCGTGTGCTGACCGATCGCATCCGTGGCGTGCGCCCGGAGGATGTCCCCGCCGTCGTCGCGCTGGTGCACGAGCTCGCCGAGTACGAACGCGAACCGCAGTCCTGCACCCTGACCGAGCCGCAGCTGGCCACCGCGCTGTTCGGGCCGGCACCCGCGCTGTTCGGGCACGTCGCCGAGGTGGCCGGGCCTGATGGCACCGCCGAGGTCGTCGGGGTCGCCCTCTGGTTCCTCAACTTCTCCACGTGGCGCGGCGTGCACGGCGTCTACCTCGAGGACCTCTACGTGCGCCCCACCCATCGCGGCCACGGGCTCGGCCGCGCGCTGCTGGCGACCCTGGCCGGCGTCTGCGCCGAGCGGGGCTACGCCAGGCTCGAGTGGTCGGTGCTGGACTGGAACGAGCCGTCGATCGCCTTCTACCGCGGGATCGGGGCCGTGCCGATGGACGAGTGGACCACGTTCCGTCTCGACGGAGACGCCCTCCACACCCTGGCCGGGGACAGCAGGCGCAGCGCCCTGAGCGGCTCCTAGCTCCTGACGTCCGGGGCGTCGGGGGTGTCCATGCCCATCGACCACTCCCGCGACCGCTCGCTGATGAGCAGCATGAACGTGGACCCGACGTAGACGAGCGCCACCAGCCCGAGCACGAGCTGGCGCGACGGCCCGATCAGCGAGTACACCGCCGGGAGCAGGAGCAGCTGCGTGACGATCGCGGGCGTACGCGCCCACCGGCGCCCGGTGAAGAGCCCGATGCCCACGGCGAGCAGCGCGGCGCCGATCACGACGAAGTAGCCCGCCTCGCCGAGTACGCTGCCGACGGCGACGCCGGGGGCGAAGGACCGCACGCCCAGCGCCACCGCGAAGCCGATGGCCAGCAGCCCCTGCAGCCCGACCAGCACCCCGGCCAGCCGGACCTGCCTCGGCGGTCCGTCCGCCGGTCGCTGCGCCCTCACAGCGCCGAGAATAGGCCAGCGGGCGAGCGTGCAGCGCTCCCGTCCTGGGCACCGGCGGGAATGCCCGAGGTCAGGGGCGCGTTGAACAGCCCTGGTTGGAAGGAACGCCAGGCTGCGCTGGGCCGTTCGGATCATCCCCCGAAGTTCCAAAGGGTGATTTCGTACCGTGTTCGCGGCGCTACGGGTCATCGTGTGAGACGCGCAGCTCGTCGCAGCTGGGCGGGTCCTTTCACTCACGAGGGTGAGGCTTCGCGTCCACTCACCGATGTTTGTGGACCGTCGAGCCGATAAGGGCTCGCACCTGGGCAAACGTTGCCCCAAGGTGGGTCTCGGACAAGCGAGTGATCGCGAGGATCCTCTCGCATGGTCCTTCGGAGACGGGGTAACCCGACTCCGGTGGGCGGGACGAGGTCGATCGCTCATGGTGACGAGTCACGAACGCGGTACGCAGTTGGTAACCGATCGTGGCGGACGTCGTTGCTATGAGTGGGTGAGAGTGCTCACCTGGGTGGACCTCGGACCTTGAACACCGAGCGCGCTCGTGAAACGATTCACAAGCGCGGAAACACCGTGACAGACGATCGGCGCGACCCCGATCGCGCTAGTACAAGGAGCCGAGAGACCATGGATTGGCGTCACCGCGCTATCTGCCGCGACGAGGACCCCGAGCTGTTCTTCCCCGTGGGGACGAGCGGTCCTGCGTTGCTGCAGATCGCCGAGGCCAAGACCGTCTGCCGGCGCTGCCCCGTGGTCACCGAGTGCCTCACCTGGGCACTGGAGAGCGGCCAGGACGCAGGCGTCTGGGGCGGCATGAGCGAAGACGAGCGGCGGGCCCTGAAGCGCCGCAACGCGCGCACGCGCGCACGCACCGCCTGATACACAGCTACATCAACCTCCCCCGCCGCGGGCCCGAGGCCGGACTGCACCCGGCTCCGGGCCCGCGGTCGTTTCACCGGGCGCACGCTCGAGCAGCTCCGGAGGAGATCGACGGACCGGGCTGCGACCGCGCTTCCGGACTCCTCGACCACAGCTGAAGGCTAACGCCCCCGCAACGAGAGCCTGATGACGGCCTCGGTTCCCCCACCAGGACGCGGTCGTACCTGCAGTGCGGAGTCGAGCTCGGAGTCGAGCAACGTCCGCACGATCTGCAGGCCCAGCCCCTTCGACGACTCCGGGTCGAACTCAGGAGGGATGCCCCGCCCGTCGTCCGCAACCACCACGTCGAGCGCACCGGCCGACCGTTGGGCGGACACCACCACCTCCCCGGCGTGGCCGGGCTCGAAGGCGTGCGCCAGCGCGTTGTGGACGAGTTCGGTGAGCACGAGCACGAGCGGTGTGGCCAGGGCGGCGGGCAGCGTGCCGAAGCTGCCCTCCCGCCGCACCTTGGCGCGGAACTCGGCCGTCGCGCCGTCCCCGATGGCGGGCAGCACCTTGTCGACCAGCTCGTCGAGGTCCACCCGCTCGGCCACGGAGACCGAGAGCGACTCGTGCACCAGCGCGATGGAGTTGACACGCCGAACACTTTCCGCGAGCGCCCGGCGGGCCTCCGGGATCGCCGTGCGGCGGGCCTGCAGACGCAGCAGCGCCGCCACGGTCTGGAGGTTGTTCTTCACCCGGTGATGGATCTCCCGGATGGTCGCGTCCTTGCTGAGCAGCGCCATGTCGCGGCGCCGCAGGTCGGTGACGTCGCGGACCAGCACCAGTGCGCCCGCCGCGTCACCGCGCGGACGCAGCGGCAGAGCGCGCACGAGCATGACCGCGCCGCGGGCGCGCACCTCCATCCGCAGTGAGTGCCGCCCGTCGAGCGCCGCCCCGATCCGCGCCGCCACCTCGGCGGCGTCGAACGGGTCGTGCACGAGCTCCCGGGTGGCCTGGGTGAGCGAGAAGCCGACCAGATCGCTGGCGTGGCCCATGCGGTGGTAGGCCGAGAGCGCGTTGGGGCTGGCGTAGGCGACCAGGCCGTGGGCGTCGAGGCGGATCAGCCCGTCGCCTGCGCGGGGGCTGGTGTCGGCGCCCGCCATGGCGGCACGCGGGGGGAACGTCCCGTCGGCCACCATCTGGCACAGGTCGGAGGCGCTGCCCAGGTAGGCGATCTCCAGCGGGCTCGGCACCCGGGGCATCGCGAGGTTCGTGTCGCGGGACAGCACCGCGACCACCGACCGGCCGTGGCGGACCGGGATCGTCTCGCGGCGCACCGGCACCTCCAGGTGCCAGCGCGGGTTCTCCTCGCGGCAGATGCGGCCCTCGACGACCGCCCGGCGCAGCTGCGGGTTGTCCACGGAGCGGACACGCGCCGCGACCACGTCCTCGGGGTGCGCGGTCGGCGCCGTGGTGGGACGGGCCTGGGCCACGCAGAGGAACTCCTGCGGGCCGGTCCGCTCGTCGTCAGCCGTGAGCGGGACCCACAACAGGAAGTCGGCGAACGACATGTCGGCGAGCAGCTGCCACTCGGCCACGACCCGCTGCAGGTGGTCGACGGCATCGCCGGCCAGCAAGGTGTGTTCGGCGAGCAGCTCGCTGAGCGTGGACACTCGACCACCCCTCTCGGCCGGGGCGCCTCGCCCCACACCCTCGGCCCCAGTCAAGCACGTGGGAGAATCGGGGCACCGACGGGACGACGACCGATCGCGGAGAACCCAGCAGCAGGGGAGGGAACCATGTCCAAGCGTGCACGCAAGCGCCGCGACCGCAAGAAGAGCGCGGCCAGCCACGGCAAGCGGCCCAACACCTGATTCTGCAGCATCTGATCCTGCTGGACGGGAGCGCCGGGGCCGATGGCCCCGGCGCTCCGTCGTTCGACCGTCGGTTGTACGGCGCGCGTGCTCAGCCGCGCTGCTCGATACGGGTGCTCCGCACCTCGACCGTGGTGGTGGTGCCGTCGGGACCCGACTCCACGGTGACGTCGGCCTGTTCGAGGACCGCCACCCGGATCTGCCGGCGCAGCCGGTTCTTCAGCTCGTCGGGGGCGTGCTCACCGCCGCACTTGGTGGCCAGCAGCTTCTTCAGCTTGTCGTCGATGCCGTACTCGGCGAGGCACGGGCCGCACTCGTCCAGGTGCTGGGCCAGCAGGGCCCGGCGCGCCTGGTCGCACTCGTGGTCGAGGAACAGCCACACCTCGGCGAGTACTTCGGAGCAGTCGGTGTCGTGGTGGTTCCCGCAGCTCATGAGGAGACCTCCTCCTGCTCTCCACGCAGGAACCCGCGGTCGCGGGCAGTGTCGGTGAGCATGTCACGGAGCTGACGCCGACCCCGGTGCAGCCTCGACATCACGGTGCCGATCGGGGTGCCCATGATCTCCGCGATCTCCTTGTAGGCGAAGCCCTCGACGTCAGCGAGGTACACCGCCATCCGGAAGTCGTCGGGAAGCTGCTGGAGAGCGACCTTCACGTCGGTGTCGGGAAGCCGGTCCAGCGCTTCCATCTCGGCCGACGGCAGGCCCTGGGAGGTGTGCTCACCGGCCTGTGCGATCTGCCAGTCGCTGATCTCATCGGTGGCCGACTGCAGCGGCTGGCGCTGCCGCTTGCGGTAGCCGTTGATGTAGGTGTTGGTGAGGATCCGGTAGAGCCAGGCCTTGAGGTTGGTGCCCGCGCGGAACGTCCGGAACGCGGAGTAGGCCTTGAGATACGTCTCCTGGACGAGGTCCTCGGCATCGGCCGGGTTACGCGTCATCCGTAGGGCAGCGCCGTAGAGCTGGTCGATCAGGGGCATGGCGTCGCGCTCGAAGCGGGCAGCCCGCTCCTCCGCCGACTCCTCCAGCTCCTGCTCGACCTCGACCTCGTGGTCTGCGGTGATCGCCGCTTCAGCCGCCTGTTCGGTGCCGGGCACCCTGCTCCTCTCCCGTCGGGTCGCACGAGCTGCGACCTCTGGGCCGGCCATTGTCGGCCCGGCCTGTTGACGGGACGAGCTTACGCCGCTGCGCGTCGCCTCGTAGGCCGGACGCAGCCGAACCGCCGGGCGTGGCGCATCCATCACTGCCTGTTTCACCCTCTTGACAACGTCCGTCTCCGGCGCGTGATTCCCCGCTGGATATCGTGCCGGAGTGGCCGGGAAGGGAACGCAGGCGACCGCGCTGCTCGCCAAGCAGCGGGTGGAGCACCGGCTGCACAGCTACACCCACGGGAGCGGGCAGGCCTACGGCCCGGAGGCCGCCGAGCTGCTGGGGCTGGACCCGGTGAGGGTGTTCAAGACGCTGGTCGCCGACGTGGACGGGGCCCTGACCGTCGGCATCGTCCCGGTGCTGGCGATGCTCGACCTCAAAGCGCTGGCCGCCGCCGTCGGGGGCAAGCGGGCGAAGATGGCCGACGTCGCACTCGCCGAGCGGGCCACGGGTTACGTGGCGGGGGGCATTTCCCCGCTGGGCCAGCGCAAGCGCCTGCCCGCCGTGCTGGACGCCTCCGCCGAGCAGCTGGACACGATGTTCTGCAGCGCAGGCCGCCGCGGGCTCGAGGTGGAGCTCGCGCCCGCCGACCTCGTGCGGCTCACCGGAGCCCGGTTCGCCCCGATCGCCGCCATCCCCTGAGACGGTTACCGGGCCGGGGTGAGGGCACCGAAGTGGCTGGTCAGCCAGTCCGCCACGGCAGCGCGCAGACCCGGCGTGTCGCTCTTGAGGCTGTGGTCGCCGCGCAGCAGCACCACCTCCCGCCCGGGAGCGGGTTCGGGACGGCCGAACGGGTCGGTCCGGCCCTGCACCACGAGCACCGGGACGGTCGGGGCGGCCAGCTCGGGCAGCCGGTCCTTCTCGGGCCTGCCCGGAGGGTGCACGGGGAACGCCAGGCACAGGACGCCGACGGCCCCGCCTTCCGTGGCGGTCCGGCACGCCACCCGGGCTCCGGAGCTGCGGCCTCCGAACAGCAGTGGCAACGGCAGCTCGGCGCGGACGTGCTCCACCACCGCGAGCCAGGCCGCGTCGAGCTGGGCCGCGGGAGCGGGTGCCCGGCGCCCGGCCACCCGGTAGGGCTGTTCCACCAGCACGACGTGCAGCCCGGCCGCGACGGCGGTGCCGGCCGTGGCGAGCAGGTCCGGCGCCCCTACCCCGCCGCCTGCGCCGTGCCCGAGCAGCAGCACGGCCCGCGCCTCGCCCTCGGCGTCGTGGCGGGTGATCCGGGCCGGCCCGTGGGGCGTGGCGACCTCGGTGGTCACTTCGGGTTCGGACCGGCCAGCAGGTCCAGCTGCAGCGGCTCGCGGACGTCCTCGGCGCGGAGCGGTTCGAGCAGCTCGGGTCCGTTGTTGCGCACGCTGTTGACCCGCGGCGACACCGGTCGCAGCTCGAGCTCCGCCACCAGGTCGGGCGACGGCGGGGCGAGCAGGGCCGCCACCGAGTCCGCGTCGGCACCGGCGTCCGGGTCGAGCCAGGCGTCCCACGCCGACCGTGGGAGCACCAACGGCATCCGGTCGTGCACCTGCGCCAGCGGCCCGACGGCCTCGGTGGTCAGCACGGCTGCCGTGACCAGGCCGTTCGGGTACTCGTTGTCCGGGTCGTCCTTCGGCTTCCAGTACTCCCAGAGCCCGGCCATCGCGAGCGAGCTGCCGTCGGCGTAGTGGGTGTAGTACGGCTGCTTGTGCTCCGGGCCCCGCTGCCATTCGAACCAGCCGTCGGCCGGGATGAGGCAGCGCCGCGCGTTGACGGCCCGGCGGAACGCCGGCTTCGTGGCCACCGACTCCGACCGGGCGTTGATCATGCGGGCACCGGCCTTGGGGTCCTTGGCCCAGGACGGCACGAGCCCCCAGCGCACCATCCGGAGCGTGCGCTCCGTGCTGTCCGGGTCGGGCGTGCCGTCCTCGTCACGGGGGTGGCGCTCCACCACCGTGATGATCTGTTTGGTGGGCGCCACGTTGTAGTCCGGCGTCGCCGCGCCGTCGGTGGCGTCGACCGCGCGGAACTCGTCGGCGAGGTCGGCGGGAGCCTTGATGGAGGCGTATCGGCCGCACATGGCCCCATCGTCCCACCGATCAGCGCGCGGGGTTCGGGCGCGGGCGGCGTCCAACCTGCTTCCGGCAGCCTCCTGACCGGCACACGGGCCCGCATGGGGAATCATTGCGGGTGTGACCACCCCATGGCCCGCCCCGCTCGCACCCGGCCCCGTCCGCGGCCGGGTGTCCGTGCCGGGGTCCAAGTCCGTCACCAACCGCGCCCTGCTGCTGGCCGCTCTCTCCGGGGGTGCGGCGTCCGTGACCGGAGCGCCTGCCACCCGCGACACGGCGCTGATGGTCGACGCCATGCGCGCGCTCGGCGTCCCGGTGGAGGTGGACGGCGAACGGGTCACGTTCGCCCCGCACGACGGCCTGCGCGGCGGCGGGGCGGTCGACTGCGGGCTGGCCGGCACCGTCATGCGCTTCGTGCCGCCCGCGGCGGCGCTGGCCGACGGCCCGGTCCGGTTCGACGGCGACCCGCGCGCCCGGGAGCGCCCCATGGCCACGGTGCTCGACGCGCTGCGCGCACTGGGGGCGCGGGTGGACGGGGACCGGATGCCGTTCACCCTGCACGGCGCCGGCGCGGTTCCCGGTGGCGACGTGGTGATCGACGCGTCGGCGTCGTCCCAGTTCGTGTCCGGGCTGCTGCTGTCCGGCGCCCACTACGACAAGGGCGTCACCGTGCACCACGACGGCAAGCCGGTGCCGTCGCTGCCGCACATCGAGATGACCGTCGACATGCTGCGCACCGCAGGCGTGGACGTCGACGACGCGGAGCCCAACACCTGGCGCGTCTCCCCCGGCCGGATCGCCCCCCGGGAATGGGCGGCCGAGCCGGACCTGTCCAACGCCGCGGTGTTCCTCGCCGCCGCCGCGGTCACCGGCGGCGAGGTGACCGTCCTGGGCTGGCCGTCCGACTCCACGCAACCGGGTGTGGAGATCCTCTCCGTGCTCGCGCAGGCGGGCTGCACCGTCGAGGCGGGGCCGGACGGGATGACCGTGCGCGGCCCGGACGCCCTCGGCGGCGTCGACGTGGACCTGCACGACGCCAGCGAGCTGACGCCGACCGTCGCGGCCGTCGCGGCGCTGGCCACCGGGCCCTCCCGGATCCGTGGCGTCGCCCACATCCGGGGGCACGAGACCGACCGGCTGGCGGCACTCGCCGCCGAGATCGGCGCGCTCGGCGGCGACATCACCGAGACCCCGGACGGGCTCGAGATCCGGCCCACGCCGCTCACCGCCCCCGCCGACCGGCTCTGGGGCGCCTACGCCGACCACCGGATGGCCACCGCCGGCGCGCTGATCGGGCTGGTCGTGCCGTCGGTCTCGGTGGACGACGTCGGCTGCACCGACAAGACCATCCCCGACTTCCCGGCACGCTGGGCAGCGCTCCTCGAGACGGCCCGGTGACGCCGGATGAGGCGGGTGTGACGCCGGAGTGAGCCGCCGCGAGTACGACGAGTCCGACGTCCGCGTGCGCCCCGGGCGGCGCGGCTCCCGGCCACGCACCAAGACCCGCCCCGAGCACGCCGACGCCGCCGAGGCGATGGTCACCACCGTCGACCGCGGCCGCTGGACCTGCGCCCCCGGGGCCGACAGCAGCCGCCCGGCCGTCACCGCGATGCGGGCCCGCGAGCTCGGCCGCACCCCGATCGTCGTGGGCGACCGGGTGGGGCTCGTCGGCGACCTGTCGGGCGCCACGGACACGATCGCCCGCATCGTGCGGGTCGAGGAACGCCGCACGCTGCTGCGCCGCACCGCCGACGACGACGACCCGTTCGAACGGGTGATCGTCGCCAACGCGGAACAGCTCGTCATCGTCACGGCGGTGGCGGACCCGGAGCCGCGCACCGGGTTCGTGGACCGCTGCCTCGTGGCCGCCTACGCGGGCGGGCTCACTCCGGTCCTCTGCCTGACCAAGGCCGACCTCGGCGACCCCGAGGTCTTCGCCGCGCAGTACCGCGAGCTGGACCTGACCGTGCTCGTGACGCGCCGCGACGAGGAACCGACCGAGCTCGCCGGCGTGCTGGCCGGCACGGTGTCCGCGCTGGTCGGGCACTCGGGGGTGGGCAAGTCGACGCTGGTCAACGCGCTGGTCCCGGACGCCGCGCGGGCCGTCGGGATCGTGTCGGCGGTGGGCAAGGGGCGCCACACCACCGTGGCAGCGCTCGCCCTCCCGCTGCCCGAGGAGCGCGGCGGCGGCTGGGTCGTCGACACGCCCGGCGTCCGGTCCTTCGGCCTCGCGCACGTCACCCCCGACGACGTGCTGGCCGCGTTCGACGATCTCGCGGCAGCGATCGAGGACTGCCCGCGCGGCTGCGGGCACTTCGGGCCACCCGCCGATCCGGAGTGCGCACTGGACGCCCTCGTGGAGAAGGGACTGCTGCCGCCCGGACGGCTCGAGGCGCTGCGCCGGGTCCTTGTCGCCCTACGTTGACGTGTTTGGCACTCTCTGCGTATGACGTCCGGGGAAGAGTCCTCGCCCCTGCGGATCGGCACTGCTGAACGCACCGCGGCAATGAAGGCACTCGACGAGCACCTGTCGGAAGGCAGGCTCGGCGTGGAGGAGTACGCCGACCGGACGGCGAGGGCGTCGGCCGCCGTCGTCGCCTCCGAGATCGCCGAGCTGTTCACCGACCTGCCGGAGCCGCACCCGCAGCTCCCGGGCACGGCCGCCCAGCCCCCGTTGACCGCGCCCCTGCCCGTCGCCCCGGCCGCGGGTGAGGTGGCGCCGGTGAAGGGTGGTTTCCTCGACGGCTGGGGGCCCCGGCTCGTCATGATCACCCCGGTCGTGGCGGTGGCGCTGTTCCTCATCACCAGGCAGTGGTACTTCTTCCTGCTCATCCCGGTGATGGGTGCGCTGGTCTACCGCGGCGGCCTCGGGGACTCCGACGAGGGGCGCGCCCAGCGCCGCCGCGACCGCCGCGACGGGCGCTGACCCGTCAGCCCAGCTCCACCAGGAACGCCACCTCGGACGGGTCGTACCAGGCCAGCTCGTGGTCCTCCGCCTCGCCGACGAGGAACTCCGCGTCGAGGTCGCCCATGTCGGCCGAGTCGACCGCCCCGGCGCCCTGGCGCACGGCGTACTCGGCCTCGTCGGTGTCGACGTGGACCGCGGCGATGGACTCGAACGGCACCCCACCGGCGATCCGGACGGCTCCGTCGTCGAGGTCGGGCCGCAGCGTGACGTTCTCGAGGTCGGCGGCGATGACCACCCGCCGAGCGGGGGTGGAGTCCTCACCCAGCCCGAACTCCACCGAGAGGAGCCGCAGCGACGCCCTGGCGGCCTCGGTGAGCGCGGCGTACTCGAGCTCCTCCTCCTCGCCGGAGGTGTAGGACTCGCGCAGCTTGGGGGTGAGCGCGAACGCCGTGCCGCCGATCGGGTCGACGCTGCCGTTCTTCACCAGCGTGCGCAGCATCGGCCAGGTGGCGGGCACGTAGACGCGCATCACGAACCCACCGTCGAGAGCAGCTCGTCGAGCGACTCGTCGACCATTCCGGCGAGCACGTCGAGATCGGACATCGCGTCGCGGTCGCCGTTGAAGCCGTAGTAGACGCCGCCGTCGTAGGAGGTGAGCCCGATCGCGAGCGCCTGACCCTTGGCCAGCGGCACCACCGGGAACATCTCGAGCATGCGGGCACCTGCGGCGTACAGCGGGAACTGTGGTCCCGGCACGTTCGTCACCACCAAGTTGAAGATCCGCTTCGAGAACCCGCTCGCGGCGCGCGCTCCCAGGGCGTGCAGCGTAGGCGGGGCGAACCCGCCGATTCGGACCAGGGTGTCCGCACCCACCGACTGGCCCGTCGAGGTGTGCTCGCGCATCGCGTGCGTGACGTGGTGCAGCCGCACCACCGGGCTCGGCTCACCGACCGGCAGGTCCACGATGAACGAGGAGACGCGGTTGCCGAGCGAGCCCGCCGCGGCGGAGCTGGGGACGTCCGCCTCGCCACGCACGGACAGCGGCACCATCGCCCGCAGCGAGGACGACGACGTGACCGGTTCGCCGCGGGAGAGCAGCCAGTTGCGCAGGGCGCCCGAGACGACGGTGAGCACCACGTCGTTGACGGTGCACCCGTGGGCGGCCCGCACCGTGCGGTAGGCCTCCAGCCGGGTGCGCGCCACCGCGAACCGCCGCTGGGTGGAGATGTCGACGTTGAGCGGCGTGCCCGGGGCGCGCCGGCTCGCGACCCGCGCCATCGAGAACAGGTTGCCCGCCGTCCCGGCGATCTTGCCGACGGTGGCCAGCGCGTCGCCCGCCGCCGCCCGCACGTTGTCGGCGATCTCGCCGGGCCGGGCCACCGCCTCGGCCACGGCTCCGAGGATGAGCTGGGTGTCGGTCGGCTCCGGCCGGGGCATCCACAGCTCCTCCAGCACCGCACGCGGCGCGGGTTCGCCGTTGCGGGGACGCTGGGACGCCGGGGTACCGGGAGGTGCGACGTCGAGGATCACCTGGCCGATGTCGAACGCGCTGACCCCGTCGACCATGGCCTGGTGGGTCTTGGTGAGGACGGCGGTGCGTCCCCGCGCCAGCCCCTCCACCAGGTACATCTCCCACAGCGGACGCGTGTGGTCGAGCGGGCGGGACATCAGCCGGGCCACGAGCTCGGTGAGCTGCTCGTCGGAGCCCGGTTTGGGCAGCGCGGAACGCCGCACGTGGTAGGCGATGTCGAAGTCCGGGTCGTCCACCCACACCGGCCGGGCGAGGTTGCCGGGGACGTAGCGCACCTTCTGCCGGTAGCGCGGCACCAGCGCGATCCGCTGCTCGATCAGCTGGACGAGCCGGTCGTAGTCGAACCCGCCGGACGGGCCGGGCGGGCGCGGCCTCCGGAAGATCGACACTCCGCCCACGTGCATGGGGGTGGTCGGCTGCTCCAGGTACAGGAACGAGGCGTCGAGCGCGGAGAGCCGGGGCGGCATGCCCGAGATACTAAGTGGCACCCTGTCACCCGTGCGGAGCGCGAGTGGGGAGCGCGGTGGCCCGGAGCCGGGAACCCGTTCGCCCAAGGACACCTTCATCACCGTCTACGGGCGCAAGCCGGTGCTGGAGGCGCTGCACGACGCGCAGCTGAGGGTGGACAAGGTCATCCTGGCCGACGGGTTGCGGGGCGAGCCGGTGCGCGCGATCACCGCGGCCGCCCGCGACCGTGACGTGCCGGTGCAGTGGGCGTCGGCGCACCGGGTGAAGGTCCTCGCCGGCAACGGGCGGCACGACCAGGGGGTGCTGGCCGACGTCGTCGCGCCCCGGATGGCGCCGGTCGGCGAGTTCGTGGCGGCGCTCGCCCCCGGCGCGCCTGCGTCGGTGCTCGTGCTCGACCGGCTGACCAACCCCGCCAACGTCGGGATGATCCTGCGCAGCTCCACCGCGGCAGGCCTCGACGGGGTCCTGCTCCCCCGCCGCGGGGTGCCGGCGATCGACCCGCTCGTCGTGAAGGCATCGGCCGGCGTCGCGTTCCGGGCCCCCGTGCTGCGGGCGGGCACGGTGGAGGAGGGCTGCGCCGAGCTGGCCGCTGCCGGCTTCACCCTCTACGGCCTCGACGCGGGCGGCGAGTCGCTGCTCGACGCCGAGCTGCCGGCCCGCGTCGCACTCGTGCTGGGCAACGAGACCGACGGGCTGTCGCAGTCGGTGCGCTCGTTCGTCGACGGCCTGCTGGCGATCCCCATGCACGGTGGCGTCGAGTCGCTCGGGGTGGCCAGCGCAGGCGCCGTCGCGGCGTTCGAGCTCGCCCGCCGGGCTCGCTGAGACACCGCACCCTCGCCGCCGGGGATCTACGCTCCCCTGATGGTGCAGCGCAGGGTTCCCCGCCCCTCCGAGCTCCGCCCGCTGCTGCGGCCGGCTCCGTTCGTTCGTGGCGCCGCGGAACGCAGGCTGCTGCGGGCCGCGAGCATCGAGGATCTGCGGCTGATCGCCCGCCGCCGTACCCCGAGAGCCGTGTTCGACTACACCGACGGCGCCGCCGACGGCGAGCTGTCGCTGCACCGGGCCCGCCAGGCGTTCGCCCGCGTCGAGTTCTCGCCCACGGTGCTGCGCGACGTCTCCACCGTCGACACCGGCCGCGACATCCTGGGGAAGCGCTCGAACCTGCCGTTCGCCTTCGCGCCCACCGGCTTCACGCGGATGATGCACCACGAGGGCGAGAACGCCGTGGTGGCGGTGGCCCAGAAGGTGGGCATCCCCTACGCGCTGTCGACGATGGGCACCACCACCATCGAGGAGATGGCGGCCGCCGCACCGGACGCCCGCAAATGGTTCCAGCTCTACCTGTGGCGCGACCGCGCACCGGCGAAGGACCTCGTGCAGCGCGCTGCCGAGGCCGGCTACGACACGCTGATCCTCACCGTCGACACCCCGGTGGGCGGGGCCAGGCTCCGCGACGTGCGCAACGGCCTCACCGTGCCGCCCGCCCTGTCGCTGAGGACGTTCGTGGACGGCGCGCGCCACCCGCACTGGTGGTTCAACCTGCTCACCACCGAGCCGCTGGAGTTCGCCAACCTGTCGTCCTCCGAGGGCAGCAACGTCGCCGACTTCATCGGTCGCATCTTCGACCCCGCCCTGACCATGGACGACGTCGACTGGCTGCGCAGCACCTGGCAGGGGAAGCTCGTGGTCAAGGGGATCCAGAGCGTCGAGGACGCCCGCCGCGTGGTCGACGCGGGGGTCGACGCGGTGCTCCTGTCCAACCACGGCGGCCGCCAGCTCGACCGGGCACCGGTGCCGCTGGAGCTCGTCGAGCCCACCGTCCAGGCCGTCGGCGACCGCGCGGAGGTGCTCGTCGACACCGGCATCACCCACGGCGCCGACGTGCTGGCGGCGATCGCGCTGGGTGCGCGGGCCGCGCTCGTCGGGCGCGCCTACCTCTACGGGCTGATGGCGGGCGGGCGCCTCGGGGTGGAGAAGGCGGTCACGATCCTCGCCGGTGAGATCGTCCGGACCCTGCAGCTCATCGGCGTCACGAGCGTGGACGAGCTGCGCCCCCACCACGTCCGCCTTCGCCCGAATGCATGAGTCCAAGCTGCGGAAACGGCGTCATGAGGCCATCGTGCAGCAATGGGACTGATGGACAAACTTCGCAACCTGCTGCAGCAGCATCCGGACAAGGTCGACGAGGGACTCGAGAAGGCCGGCGACATGGCCAACAGCCGGTTCCCCGGCCATGACGAGCAGATCAAGAAGGGGGTCAGCGAGGTGGAGCGCATGGTGGCAGCCGAGGACGCGACGCCGCAGCATGCACCGGGCGAGCCACCCCCGGGCACACCGCCACAGGGGCCGGCTCCGGACGACGCGGTGCCCGCCGACCCGGCCGGTGGCTACGAGCGGGCGCAGGAGGTACCGGGCGGTCCGCAGCCGGATGTGCCCGCAGGTCCCGGCCACGAGCCGCCGCCGCAGCGGTAGCTCCCGCACCGTTCCTGTTTGGTCCGGGCCGGATCGGAGTACTCCCTCGGCATGCCAGACGACGACAGCGACGACCGGCCCGGCCCGGGGGGCGAGGGGTTCGTCGCGGACCTGCTGCGCCAGTCCACCATCACCGGGACCGGCGACGACGACCCGTCCCCGCCGCCGGAAGAGCCGCCGGACGCCAACCGCGGCACGGACGAGGACGACGACAGCGACGACGACCGCTCCTGACCGCCCGTCAGGCGGGAGGCAGATCGAGCAGGATCTCGATCTCGGCTGCCGTGGTGGCGGCGTCGCGGTGGTGCACCACCACCGCGCCCGCTGCCCGCGCGCCCCGGATGTTGCCGATCTGGTCGTCCACCACCACGCACTCCCCGACCGGTAGCCCGAGCAGCTCCGCCGCCCGGCGGAAGACCTCCGGGTCGGGCTTGCGCGCACCGAGCGCAGGGCCGAGCACCATCGCGTCGAAGAGCGCGGCGCACTCACCGGGCATCTCGTGGGCGTCGGACACCAGTGCGGTGGCCACACCCGCCAGCCGGGCGCGCTCCACCAGCGCGAGCAGGTCCGGCCCGTCGGTGAGCACTCCGGCGTAGTCCATCAGCAGCCCGCGCAGCGGCACCGCCAGGACGCTACCGGCCCAGCGGCGCGGTCACGGAGTGGCGAGGATCTTCTGGAGATCGTCGAGAACGATCATCGCGCCGATCGGCCCGAGGCCCAGGAACCAGACCTCGTCGTCGACGGGGCGCGCGTGGCCGGCCTGCACCGCGCCGAGGCGGCTCCAGAGCCCCCCGTTGACCACGGCGTTCTGGTCGGTGGACTCCGGTGCCCCGTAGCTCGAGTAGAAGATCCAGTCGCCGTCGGCGCGGTTGATGGTCTCCGTGGACACCTCTTGGGCCAGCTCGTCGAAGTCCTGGCCCGGTGCGCGGGGCAGCCCCACGTCCTTGAGGATCACGCCGATGAACGACAGGTTCCCGTAGAGCCGGATCCGGCCGGGCATGAAGCGCACCAGCGAGATCGTGGGCGCGCCGCCCGACAGCGACGCCTTCACCGCGTCAGCCCGCTTCTGGTAGTCGTTGAGGACCTGGGTGGCCTTGGTCTCCTCGCCCAGCGAGGCCGCGACCAGCAGGAAGTCCTCCTTCCACGGGAATCCGGGCCGGATGCTGAGCACGGTGGGCGCGATGGCGCTCAACGGGTCGTAGAGCTGGTCGACGCGCAGCTTGCTGCCGAGGATCAGGTCCGGGTGCAGCGCCGCGACGGCCTCGAGGTCGAGGTTGTTGGTGTCCCCCACCTTGGTCACGCCCGCGATCTTGTCCGCGAGGTAGGACGGCGGCTGCCCGTTGGGGTTCGCCATCCCCACCGGCGTGATGCCGAGCGACAGGACGGCGTCCAGCTCACCGCTGTCGAGCACGACCACGCGCGTGGGCTTCGCCTCCAGCCGGGTGGTGCCGCGGGCGTGGGTGATCGTGCGGGGGAAGACGCCCGGGCCGACGTCGGCACCCAGCTTCGCGGTTTCCGCGTCGGCCGTGGAGAAGAGCCTGCCGCCGGTGGCCACCTCCTTGTCGCCGGTGCCGCTCCCCGTGTCCGGCTGCTGCGCGGCGCAGCCCGTGGCCAGCACCGCCGCCAGCGCGACCGCGAGGCCCCAGCACGTCCACCTGCTCGACGGCCGGCGCGACGGCCGGCCCACCCACCCAGAACTCATGAGGTAACCCTAACCTCACAAGATCTCGGACTCGGCATCGGCGGTCGCCGCGAGCACCGCCAGCAGGTACCGGCGGACGATCTCGGCGTCCTGCGGCGCCGGGTCCGGCAACACGGTCCGCACTCTCCGCGTCACGTCGTCGTGGGCGGCAGCCAGGCGGTCGCGGCCGCGCGGGGTGATCCGCAGCCGCACCACCCGTCGATCGTCCCGGTCACGCTCGCGGAGCAGCTCACCCGTGGCCTCCAGGGCGTCCACCACCGGGGTCAGCGTGGCCGGAGCGATACCGAGGTGTCCGGAGAGCTCCCGGTGGGAGACGGCCTCGGTGTCCGCGAGCACTCCGAGCACGCCCAGCGCGGTCACGGTCAGCCCGTGCGCGCCGATCGTGCGGCGGGAGTAGCGCCCCACCGCCTGACCCGCCCTCGCCAGCAGCCGGTGCAGCGGCATCAGCTGCGGGTCGGGCTCGAAGAGGCTGCCGGGCACCGGCACACCGTACGGATCACGACCATCAGGGTCCGTACTGTTCGCCGCCTGATCACTCCATCGGACCTCGCCGGGGCGCCGGAGCCCGCACTCTCGACGCGTGACCACCACGCTGGCCGCGACACCGCCACCGCCCGGGCCCGCGACGGGCACCGCCACCCGGCCCCGGCTGCGGCGGATGACCTACGAACCCGGCCCCGGCGCGACCGGCGCCGTCGCCACCCTGCCGTTGCCCCGGCCGCCGGCCCCCGTCGTCACCACCGCCACGCCGGCCGAGACCGCCCACGCACACCGCAGCACTGGGCGGATCCTGCGGCTCGCGCTGGAGGTGCTCGACGGCCGCCGACCGCCGGCACAGCTGACGGGCCACATGACGGCACCCGTGCTGCGCTACTGGCGGGCCGCCACCCAGCAGCGCACCGTGCGGTCGCCGGCCCGCTTCACCCGGATGCGGCTGTGTATGCCGCAGCCCGGGGTCGCGGAGGTGGCGGTGGCGTGCGCCATGGACGGCCGCGTGCGCGCGCTCGCGGCGCGGTTCGAACGCACCGACGACCCCGGCAGCGGCTGGCGGTGCACCGCGCTACGGCTGGGCTAGTGCCGTCAGGGGCGGGCCGCCGTGGGCGAGCCGTGGCACTGCTTGTACTTGCGACCCGAGCCGCACGGGCACGGGCGGTTGCGTGACGGCTCCGTGGAACCGGCCACCGTGGCCTCGCCCCGGCTGCCGCTGCCGGCCGCCGCCCCGTTGCCGGAGCGCGTCCGCGTGGCGTTCCCGTCCTCGGCCGGACCGCTGTACCGCAGATCCGTCGGACGGGACCCGCGGAACGCGGGCGGCAACACGCTCGATGCCGCCGGCTCCACGGCCGCGTGCCGGCCGGTGGACGTGGGCGCCGCGGTCTGCCGCCGGGGCGCCTGCTGCGGCGGAGCGGCCTGCCGCACCGGGACCTGCTGCACCTGGGCCGGCTGCCTCGGCGCGGCGGCCTGCGGCGCCGGTGCCTGTTGCACGGGTGCCTGCGCCGCGGGCTGGGCGGCGGCGGGCTGCTGCTCCGGGGCGGGCTGGGGGGCCTGCACCTGCGCGTTGAAGAGGTAGGAGACCGTCTCCTCCTTGATGCCCTCGAGCATCGCGGAGAACATGTCGAAGCCCTCGCGCTGGTACTCGATGAGCGGATCGCGCTGGGCCATCGCCCGGAGCCCGATGCCGTCCTTCAGGTAGTCCATCTCGTAGAGGTGCTCACGCCACTTGCGGTCGATCACCGTGAGCAGGACCTGCCGCTCCAGCTCCCGCATGCCGCCGAGCTGGGTGATGAGCTGGTCGACCTCGGACTCCCGCCGGGCGTAGGCGGCGCGCGCGTCGGCCAGTACGGCCTCCGTGAGCGCCTCCTTCGTCAGGTCGCCGGGGTCGGACAGCCCGCGGTCGTCCTCTCCGTCGGTGAGGTCCTCCCAGCGGATGCCGACGGTGTAGAGCGAGCGCAGCGCCGTCCACAGCTTCTCGAGGTCCCAGTCCTCCGCGTAGCCCTCGGCGGTGGCACCGTCGATGTACGCCGTGACGACGTCCTCGAGCATGTGCTCGATCTGTTCCTTGATGTCCTCGCCCGCGAGAACCCGGCGCCGCTCGTCGTAGATGACGGTGCGCTGCTTGTTGAGCACCTCGTCGTACTTCAGGACGTTCTTGCGGATCTCGAAGTTCTGCTGCTCGACCTGCGTCTGGGCGCTGCGGATGGCCTTGGTGACCATGCCGGCCTCGATCGGCACGTCGTCCGGCAGGTTGAACCGGTTCATGATCGACTCGACGAGCTGGCCGTTGAACCGGCGCATCAGCTCGTCACCGAGCGACAGGTAGAAGCGCGACTCGCCCTGGTCACCCTGACGGCCGGAGCGGCCGCGCAGCTGGTTGTCGATGCGCCGCGACTCGTGGCGCTCGGTGCCCAGCACGTACAGGCCGCCGGCCGCCTTGACCTCCTCGGCCTCCGCCGCGACCTGCTCCTTCATCCCCGCGACGATGCCGTCCCAGGCGGCCTCGTACTCCTCGCGCGTCTCCACCGGGTCGAGCCCGCGGCTGCGCAGGTCCAGGTCGGCGAGGAACTCGGGGTTGCCGCCCAGCACGATGTCGGTGCCGCGGCCCGCCATGTTGGTGGCCACGGTGACCGCGCCGGCCTGCCCGGCCTGGGCGATGATCGCCGCCTCCCGCTCGTGGTGCTTCGCGTTGAGCACCTCGTGCGGCACCTGGAGGCCGACGAGCAGCTTCGAGAGGTACTCCGACTTCTCGACGCTCGTGGTGCCGACGAGCACCGGCTGGCCCGCGCGGTGCTTCTCGGCGATGTCCGCGGCGACCGCCGCGAACTTCGCCTCCTCGGTCTTGTAGATCAGGTCGGGCTGGTCCTTGCGGATCATCGGCCGGTTGGTGGGGATCGGCACCACGCCGAGCTTGTAGATCTGGTGCAGCTCGGCCGCCTCCGTCTGGGCGGTACCGGTCATCCCGGAGAGCGTCTCGTAGAGCCGGAAGTAGTTCTGCAGCGTGATGGTGGCCAGCGTCTGGTTCTCCGCCTGGACCTCCACCCCCTCCTTGGCCTCGATGGCCTGGTGCATGCCCTCGTTGTAGCGGCGACCGGCCAGCACCCGGCCGGTGAACTCGTCGACGATGAGCACCTGCCCGTCGCGGACGATGTAGTCCTTGTCCTTCTTGAACAGCTCCTTGACCTTCAAAGCGTTGTTCAGGTAGCCCACCAGCGGGGTGTTGGCCGCCTCGTAGAGGTTGTCGATGCCGAGCTGGTCCTCCACCAGCGCGACACCTTCCTCCGTGACGCCCACGGTGCGCTTGCGCTCGTCGACCTCGTAGTGCACGTCGCGCTTGAGCAGCGGCGACATCCGCGCGAACTCCTGGTACCAGCGAGCGCTCTGCTCGGCCGGACCGGAGATGATCAGCGGCGTGCGGGCCTCGTCGATCAGGATGGAGTCGGCCTCGTCGACGATCGCGAAGTTGTGGCCCCGCTGCACCATGTCGGCCGCTTTCCAGGCCATGTTGTCGCGCAGGTAGTCGAAGCCGAACTCGTTGTTGGTGCCGTAGGTGATGTCGGCGGCGTACTGGCCGCGGCGGACCGCAGGCGGCATCTCCGACAGGATCACCCCGACCTCGAGCCCGAGGAACCGGTGGATACGGCCCATGTTCTCGGAGTCGCGCTTGGCCAGGTAGTCGTTGGTGGTGACGACGTGGACGCCGGCACCGGAAATCGCATTGAGATATGCGGGGAACACCGAGGTGAGGGTCTTGCCCTCACCGGTCTTCATCTCGGCGATGTTGCCGAGGTGCAGGGCGGCGCCACCCATGAGCTGCACGGGGAAGGCCCGCTGCCCGAGCGTGCGCAACGCGCCCTCGCGCACCACCGCGAACGCCTCGAACATGATGTCGTCGAGCGACTCGCCGGCCTGGTAGCGCGACCGGAACTCCTCGGTCTTCGCCCGCAGCTCGGCGTCGGTGAGCGCCTGCACCTCCGGCTCGAGCGCATCGATGCTGTCGGCGTAGCGCGCCAACCGCTTCACCAGCTTCGTCTCACCGGCACGGAGCAGACGGTTCAAGAGCGGCACGGTCGACCTCATTCACCTTCGCGGATCAGTACGCGGGTTCTCCTGTGGCAGCCCACCGTGCCACGGCGGACCACCCGGCCCAGGGTAGCGAAGCTACGGGTGCCTTCATGCACAACGCCGGAGGGGCGGCAAGCGTTCCGGTTGGAACGTCTGCCGCCCCTCCTGGGCGAATGCGTCGCTACCGTGAGAGACGGATCATGCCGTAGTCGTAACCCTTGCGGCGGTAGACGACGCAGGGTTCGCCGCTGTCGGCGTCGGCGAACAGGTAGAAGTCGTGGCCGACGAGCTCCATCCGGGACAGGGCGTCGTCGACGCTCATCGGGTCGGCGGTGTGGACCTTGCTGCGGACGATGCGGCCGGGGGCCGCCCCATCGGCAGGTAGGTACTCGTTGTGGTCACGGGGGCCGGGCACATCGACGTCGATCGACGACACGTCGACCGGGGGGAGCTCGTCGAGTACCGCGGTCGCGGCACCGCGCCCGGCCAGTACCCGGGTGCGCTTGCCGTTGACCCTCCGTCGGTCGTGCGAGCGGCGCAGCCGCGACTCGAGCTTGGCGACGGCGGCGTCGAGCGCGGCGTAGAAGTCCTGGGCACAGGCTTCCGCTCTGGCCACGGGGCCGCACCCCCTGCCGGTGATCTCGACCCGCTGGCAGTTCTTGAGCTGGCGGCGGTTCGGCTCGTGGAAGAGCTCGACCTCCATGCCCACGATCTTGTGGTCGTAGCGCTCGAGGCGAGCGACCTTCTCGGTGACATGAACCCGGAAATGATCCGGGACCTCGACGTTTCGGCCGGTGATAACGATCTCCACGCAGACTTCCCTCGCTTTCGGCGTCGGGTTGACCTTGCGACTGCGCCGGGAATCCATCCCCGGGCGCACGATCGGCAATTCCTCCTGATAGGGGGCCACGGCGGATGCGGAGCACCGTAACGCGCATCACGGTTCGGCAACAGCCCTGGGCCGCAGGTGCGGCCAACCTGGGTGAATGCGGTGATCGACATTCACAGGACGCTTCTGGTTCGGTACGCTGCTACGCTCCGTTCACCCGTCCGGTTCACCCGATCGGCGGTGCCACCCGAACGCCGGTACGCCGGGTGGCGTCGCACAGAACGAGCCCCACATCGACCCGCACCCCGGCCGACGCGAGCGTGCTACGGCAGGCCCGGAGGGTGGCTCCGGTGGTCACCACGTCGTCCACCAGCACCGTTGCCGCACCGGCCGGCGGCAGCCCTGCGGCCCGGACGCGCAGCCGCCCGGCGAGGTTCTGCGCGCGCTGCGCCGCGTCGAGACCTACCGAATCGAGAGTCCCGCGAGCGAGCCGTAGCGGCCGCGCCACCCGCACCTCGGGGCGGTCCGCGGCCAGCGCGCGGCAGAGCCGGGCCACATGATCTCCGCCCCGGGAACGTGCCGCGGCCGGTCGGGACGGCGCAGGCAACAACCACGTGACTGCCGGGGGTGGCGGCAGGATCTCGTCGAGCGGCCCACCCAGCAGCGCGGCCAGCGGCGCCGCGAGATCGCGCCGCCCCCGCTCCTTGTAGCGCAGCAGTGCGGTGCGCAGCGGGCCGCTGTACCGCCCCACCGCGAGCACGTCCGGCATCCCGGGGACCACGGGCCACGATGGCTCCCCCAGCCCGGCCAGGCACCGAGGGCACCACGGGTGCACGGGATCGCCGCACCCCGCACAGTCACCGGGCAGCACGAGATCCACCAGCGCCGCCCCGAACCCCCGAACC
>NZ_JAAXKY010000125.1 GCF_012911925.1 Pseudonocardia xinjiangensis
CCCCCGCCACCCCGCGGCCCCGACCCGATCACCGGCCGGGTCGAGGACCGGGTGACGATGCGGACCACCGGACCGGCCGTGTACTCGGTCGAGACCATCGTCCTGCGGCCCGGCGAGAACACCGGGTGGCACCGCCATCCCGGCACCGAGCTGGCGATCGTGCGCGCCGGCGAGGTCACGGTCCGGCGGGAGGGCGCCTGCCGGCCCACCCGCTACACGGCGGGCGAGGCCGTGTTCGTCGACGACGGTTCCCCGCACCTCGCGAGCAACGACGGCGCTGTGCCCGCCGAGATGGTGGTCACCCACCTCCTCGACCCCGGTGTGCCGGAGCGGAGCAGCGTCCCCCCGGCCTGCTGACGTCCACCCACCGGGGCCCGAAGTTGTGGGAAAGTGGAGGTTGCACGGGCCCGACTCACGACGGCGGGGATCATGGGTAGTAAGACGGTGGCTGGTGTCGACGGGCGGATGTGGTTGGTCCGCCGCAACATCGAGTGGTCGCTCCCGGCCACGGGGGACGACTTCGAACACGACGTCGACGGCGGCCGCGGGGCGGCGGTGCTCATCCTGTCGGCCCTGTTCTTCTTCTGGCTGGTGGTCATCGTGTGGGCGCCCGCACAGGTGCACATACCGTGGTTCCTCTGGCTGGTCTTCGTCGCAGCGGTGCTGTTCTTCCCGGTGCGCTGGTACCTGCGCAGGCCGTGGACCGTCGTCGCCGAGACGGCGGGCAGCTACGACCTCCCCGCCGAACGGTGGACCGGGCTCGTCCGGGGCGGCTCGAAGTCCAAGGAGGAGCTGCGCATCGTGGTGCGCAGGCTGCGCACCCAGGGCACGCCGGGCCACGCCGACAGCCCCCTCCAGCCGGTGAACTAGCAGGCACCCGATGCCCGAGCTGCCCGAGATCGAGGCGCTGGCCCACCACCTGCGTGAGCACGCGCTCTACCGGCCGGTCGCGCGTGTGGACGTGGCGAGCATGAGCGCCGTGAAGACGTTCGACCCGCCGGTGTCGGCGGTGGTCGGCCGGGTCGTCACCGGCGCCTCGCGCTACGGGAAGTTCCTCGCCGTCGAGTTCCTCGACCGGCCGGACGACCCGTTGCACCTGATCACGCACCTGTCCCGGGCCGGGTGGCTGCGCTGGCACGACTCGGCATCGGCCACCCCGCCGAAGCCGGGCAGGGGGCCGCTGGAGCTGCGCGTGCACCTCGACACCGTCGGCGGGCCCGGGTTCGACCTCACCGAGGCGGGCACGCAGAAACGCCTGTCGGTGTACCTCGTGCACGACCCGCAGGAGGTGCCCGGCATCGCGCGGCTCGGGCCCGACGCACTCGCGCTCACCCGCGACGAGTTCGCCGCGGTGCTCACCGGCCGCAGCGAGCGGCTCAAGACACTGCTCGTCGAGCAGCAGGCGATCGCCGGCATCGGCAACGCCTACAGCGACGAGATCCTGCACACCGCGAAGCTCTCGCCCTACGCCGCCTCCGGCCGGCTGAGGCCCGAGCAGATCGACGAGCTGTACGCGGCGATGCGCTCCGTGCTCACCGACGCCGTCGAGCGTTCCGTCGGCCAGGGCGCGGCACAGCTCAAGGGGGAGAAGCGCTCGGGCCTGCGGGTGCACGCCCGCACCGGGATGCCGTGTCCGGTCTGCGGGGAGACGGTCCGGGAAGTCTCCTTCGCCAACAAGTCCTTCCAGTACTGTCCCGGCTGCCAGACCGGTGGCAAACCGCTCGCCGACCGGCGGCTGTCGCGGCTGGTGAGGTAGGTAGGAAGGTGAACGTGACCGAGCTGCTCGGCAGCTCCACGGCGCTGCTCATCGCCGGCGGCGTGATCGTGATCATGATCGTGCTGGTCGTGGTGCTGATCCTGCGCAACCGGCGCAACACCTTCGCCACTCCGCTCGAACGGGCCACCTTCGCCACCCTGCACACCGTCGCGCTCGCCGCTCCCGCACTCCGGGAGGGCCTGTCGCACAACTCGGCGGCGTTCGCCCTGCCCTACCTGCGTCAGCTGCTCGACACCTGCGCGCTGACGATGACCGACAACCGCGGCCAGACGCTCGCCTGGGACGGCGACGCCGACCAGCACGAGCCCGACGTGCGGGCGCTCGCCGACCAGGTGATCTCCACCGGCCGCCAGCAGGTGCTGTCCCACACGGCGATCATCTGCGACCACCCCGACTGCGTGGTGCGCGGCATCGTCGTGGTGCCGCTCGAGACCGACGGCGCGATCGTCGGCACTCTGGCCGCGCTCACCACGTCCACCGCGGGACCGGTGCTGCTGCGGGCCACCGCCGAGGTCGCGCGGTACGTATCGAGCCAGCTGGAGCTCGCCGAGCTCGACGAGTCGCGCGCCCGGCTCAACCGGGCCGAGGTCAGGGCGCTGCGGGCGCAGATCTCGCCGCACTTCGTCTACAACGCGCTCACCACGATCGCGTCGTTCATCCGCACCGACCCGGTGCGTGCCCGGGAGCTGC
This sequence comes from Pseudonocardia xinjiangensis, assembly GCF_012911925.1. GTDB lineage: Bacteria > Actinomycetota > Actinomycetes > Mycobacteriales > Pseudonocardiaceae > Pseudonocardia > Pseudonocardia xinjiangensis. The sequence continues at coordinate 2,468 of NZ_JAAXKY010000125.1, forward strand.
TGATCGAGTTCGCCGACTTCACCCGGTACTCGTTCCGCACCGCCGGGGAGTACACGACCCTGTCGGACGAGCTCACCAACATCGAGCGCTACATCCGGTTGGAGAAGGCCCGCTTCGGCAACCGGCTCAACATCAAGCTGCAGATCGCCCCCGAGGTGCTGTCCGTGGTGCTGCCCTTCCTCGCCCTCCAGCCGCTGGTGGAGAACGCCGTGCGGCACGGGCTGGCCAGCAAGCCCAACGGCGGCACCATCACGATCACGGCGGAGAACGCCGGAGCCGAGTGCGTGATCATCGTCGAGGACGACGGCATCGGGATGGATCCGGCGCGGCTCACCGACGACCTCGACGACGCCCACCAGTCCGGCGCGCACGTCGGTCTCGGCAACGTCGACGACCGGATGCGCTCCACGTTCGGGGACGACTTCGGGCTCGTGGTGGACACCGCGCCCGGAGCCGGCATGAAGATCACTCTCAGGGTCCCGAAGTTCCGCGCGGGCATCCGGGTCTGACCGCGTTCCCGCAGCACCGGCGGATCTCGATCTTGTTCGGCGCAGGTTTGCCCTACCGCGTAACGTGACCTGTATGGACGCGTTGCGCCTCCCCGATCGCCTGACCTCCCGCCTCCCGGGACGTCTCGGTGACCGCACGGACCGGCCGGTGGTGTCGATGGTCCGGCTGCACGGCGTGATCACGGCGACCACGGGCCCGGTGCCCCGTTCGGTGATCAACGCCAACGCGCTCGAGAAGACGCTCGAGCGCGCGTTCGCGCCGGAGCGGCTCGCCGCCGTCGCACTGCTGGTCAACTCTCCGGGTGGTTCGCCGACGCAGTCCGCGCTCGTGGCCGACCGGATCCGCGGCCTCGCCGAGGAGAAGGGCGTGCCGGTCCTCGCGTTCTGCGAGGACGTGGCGGCGTCCGGTGGCTACTGGCTGGCCTGCGCCGCCGACGAGATCTACGCCCACTCCACGTCGATCGTCGGGTCGATCGGGGTCATCAGCCAGGGTTTCGGGCTGCACAACCTGATCGAGCGATGGGGTGTGCAGCGCAGGCTCTACACCGCGGGCACCTCGAAGGCCAGGCTCGACCCGTTCCTCCCGGAGAAGCAGGAGGACGTCGACTGGCTGCGTGACCTGCAGGACGAGCTGCACGAGATCTTCAAGCAGTGGGTCACCACACGGCGCGGCGACCGCCTGAAGAGCGGGGCCGACATCTTCACCGGCGAGGTGTGGACGGGGGCACGCGCCGTCGAGATCGGGCTGGTCGACGGCCTGGGAACGGCTCGTGGCGTGCTGAGCGGACGCTTCCCCGACGCCGAGCTCGTGCCGGTGGAGGGACGCAGGCCGCTGCTCGCGCGGCTGGGTCTGGGTGCCGCCCCGGCGGCGGCCTGGACACTCGGTGCCGACCAGCTGCTGGGTATCACACAGGCGGCCGAGATAAGAGCCACATGGGCACGGTACGGTTTGTAGCGCGGTGTGACCGGTCGATCCCGATTGGTGCTGGCCCCTGGCACTCACACGGAATCGCCGTCACCATGGTCGGCGGAGCCGGGGCGTGGTCGTCCCGGCCCTGGCGCGAGTCCCGGACACGCAGGATGAGGAGATCGTGGACAGCAACGACAGCTCCGGCGGCCTGGTCGTCCTCGCGGTGGATGACGAGGAACCGGCTCTCGAAGAACTGGCCTACCTCCTGAGCGAGGACTCCCGTGTCGGGATCGTGCTCAAGGCCTCCGACGCAACCGACGCCCTGCGCATCCTCAACAGCCGCCAGGGCGTGCGTGAGGCCGCCACGGCAGGCCAGGTGAGCCGAGGGCTCGCCAACCCGATGACAGGCACCCGCGTGGCGGAGCGCACCGACGTCGAGGTCGTCTTCCTCGACATCCGGATGCCCGGCCTCGACGGTCTCGAGCTGGCGCGCGTGTTCTCGTCGATGGCCGTCCCGCCGTCGGTCGTGTTCGTCACCGCCCACGACGACCGCGCCGTCGACGCCTACGAGGTGGGCGCGGTGGACTACCTCCTCAAGCCACTGCGTGCCGAGCGGCTCGCCGCCTCGATCGACCGCATCCTCGCCAACCGGGCCACCGGAGTGGCGGAGCCGGTGCGCGAGGAGGGCGGCGAGGACGAGGTCATCCCGGTCGAGCTCGCCGGCACCACCAAGCTCGTGCCGCGTTCGGCCGTGCGGTACGTCGAGGCGCAGGGTGACTACGCGCGGCTGCACACCCACGAGGGCAGCCACCTGGTCCGCATTCCGCTGTCGGTGCTCGAGGACCGCTGGCGTGACGCCGGCTTCGTGCGCATCCACCGCTCGTTCCTGGTGTCGCTCCCGCTGGTCACCGAGCTGCGGCTGTCGGGATCGGGCTACGTCGTGCGCGTCGGCAACGGCCCCGACTGCGCGGAGCTGCCGGTGAGCCGGCGCCACACCCGTGAGCTGAAGGACCGGCTCGTCCGCGCGACGAAACAGGCGTGGAGCCAGCGGTGACCACGTTCACCGACGGCGTCCCGCCGTCGGTGACACCCGAGCCCGGGGACGACCCAGGTCCCCCCGAGCCCGGGGACGACCCAGGTCCCCCCGGGCCCGGGGCGGTGCGCCACGAGGAGAGCTCGCCGGACGACCGCGAGCAGGAGTCCGCGGAGGACCGCGAGTACGACGACGCGCACGTCGACGATACGGACCCGGACGACGCGGACCCCGACGACGACGGGACCGACGGCGGGGCCGGGTGGCTGCGCGACGAGATCCAGCGCCGTATCGCCGCCGGCCACTCGGCCACCGGGGGGCGGCACGCCCGCCGGGAGAGCGTCGACTCCACCGCCTCGTTCGGGTACGTGCCGCGCCACTCCGTGGCCACGCCCGGTCCCGGTGCACCGCGGCCCGAGCCGGTCGGCGGCCCGGTCGCGTCCCGGCCCAGCGGACTGCTCCGGCGGGAGCGCACCGGTGACGACGGGATCTTCCCGCCGCTGGCCCCGGCCGCGTGGTCGCGTCCGCAGCAGCCGACCGGCCCCGACCCCGAGACGGACGCGGACGCCACCCGTCCCGGCCTGCCCGTTCTCCCGGCCACGGTGGACCTGGTCGCCGTCGCCCCCGCGCCTCCGGCGCCCGTCGAGCAGGCCACCGACCCGCCCGACGAGGCCGAGCCCGGCACGTCTCCCGGCACCGGCACACCCGACGCGCAGGCCGTCCCGGACCTGTTGGGCGACCCGCTGTTCACCGCGCGCACCCCGGCCCCCGGCTCCCGCACCCGCGGAACGTCCACCTCGGCGTCGGAGCAGAACGGCACCGACGAAGGGCCCGGCGCCACCGGGCCGGACGACGTCGACAGCAGGCGCGTGCGGGTGGTGCTCGCCGAGCGCAAGGGGGTGGCCCGGCCGGTCCGCACCGTGATCGACATCCAGGAGGGCACGGGCGTCGGCGAGCTGCTGCGCAGCAACCTCATCGGTTCGCAGCTGGCCGTCGCGCTGCGGTTCGCCGTGTTCGCCGGGATCACCCTGGGCGTGCTCCCGGTGCTGTTCTACATCTTCCCCGAGATCGGCCGGATGGAGGTGCTCGGGCTGCGCGTGCCGTGGCTGCTGCTGGGCGTGCTCGTCTACCCGTTCCTGTTCGGGCTGGGTCTCTGGCACACGCGCACGGCTGAGCGGGTGGAACAGAACTTCGCCGACCACGTGCAGGACTGAGCTCCGACCTTGAGCACGCCCGCGCTGGTCGCGCTGGTTGCGATCGCGCTCGTCGGCATCGCGTCCGCCGTGATCGGTTCGGTCGGTGTCCGGGTCGCGCGGAGCACGTCGGACTTCCTGGTCGCGTCGCGCACGGTCGGCACGGTGTCCAACGCCGGCGCGATCTCGGGCGAGTACCTGTCCGCCGCGTCCTTTCTCGGCATCGCGGGCCTGATCCTCCGCGAGGGGGCGGACGCGCTCTGGTACCCGATCGCGTTCGCCGCCGGCTACCTGGCTCTGGTGCTGTTCGTGGCGGCGCCGCTGCGCCGGTCGGGTGCGTACACCGTGCCGGACTTCGCCGAGGCCCGGCTCTCCTCGCCGGCCCTGCGCCGGGCGTGTACCACGTGCGTGCTGGTGATCGGCTGGTTGTACCTGCTGCCGCAGCTGCAGGGCGCAGGCCTCGCGCTCACCACGCTCACCACGCTCCCGGCCTGGAGCGGGGTCGCAGCGGCCGGAGTGATCGTCGTGCTGACGGTGATCGGGGGCGGCATGCGCTCCATCACGTTCGTGCAGGCCTTCCAGTACTGGCTCAAGTTCACCGCGCTGGCCGTGCCCGCCGTCGTCGTGCTGGGGTTCTTCCTGTCCGACGCCCGCACCTTCGACCGGGCCGCCCCACCGAACTTCACCGCCGACACCACCGTGCAGGTACGCACGCCCGTCGTGCTGGAGGTGGCCGAGCGGGTCCGCCTCCAGGTGGACGGGGAGGTGAACGGCCGGCCCGCGCACGGCCGGGTGACGTGGGAACCGGGACGCTACGAGGTGGCGGCGGACACCAGCCTGGGGTTCGTCATCGGTTCGGCGGTGCCGACCGTGGTGGGGGCCCCGGCCACCGACCGGGCGTGGCTCGAGCCGATGTCCGGCAGCGCCCCCCACCAGCTGCTGGAGATCTACTCGATACTCGTGGCCGGGTTCCTCGGCACGATGGGGATGCCGCACGTGCTGGTGCGCTTCTACACCAACCCGGACGGTCGGGCCGCGCGGCGCACCACGGTCGTCGTGCTGGCGATGATCGGGTCCTTCTACATGCTGGTGACCTTCATGGGGGCGCTGTCCCGGCTGTACACACCGCAGCTGCTGGTGAGCGGGCAGACCGACGCGGCGGTCCTGCTCGTCCCGACGGCGGTGCTCGGTGACGGCTGGGCCGGCTGGCTGCTGGGTGGCCTGGTGGCGGCCGGTGCGGCGGCCGCGTTCCTGGCCACCTCGTCGGGTCTCGTGGTGAGCCTGGCCGGGGTGGTGTTCACCGACCTGCTCAGGGGGCGGCTGCGGGACTTCCGGCTGGCGGCGCTCGTGTCGGCGATCGTGCCGCTGCCGCTCGCCCTGTCGGTCACCCGGCTGGACTTCGCACTGACGGTGCCGCTGGTGTTCGCGGTGGCCGCGTCGACGTTCTGCCCGCTGCTCGTGCTCGGGATCTGGTGGCGCGGGCTCACGGCGAGCGGAGCCCTCGCCGGGGTGCTGGTGGGCGGGGGGCTGTCCGGCCTCGCGGTCTGCCTCACCCTGTTCGCGACGGTGCCGTCCGGATGGGTGGGCGTGCTGCTGCACCGGCCGGCCGCGCTCACGGTGCCTGCCGCGTTCCTGACGATGGTCGTGGTGAGCATGCTGACGAGGGCGCAGATCCCGCCCGGCGTCGACGGCACGCTGCTGCGGCTGCACGCCCCGGAGCGGCTCGGTCTCTCCCACGACCGGCTCGACCCCCAGGCGTAGGGACTCCCGACCGACGGTCGCGGGCCCAACGGGACGGACCGGATGAACCGCCCGGCTCGCACAGGGATACGGTGAGCGGCGCGCCGAACACGATGTGGTAGAGCGACCACCGCGTTGACATAGTGGTGCGCGTGACGACGACCGGCCTGATCGCGCTCTTCGCCATGGGCCTCGTGGCACTGGCGTCGGCCGTGATCGGTTCGCTGGGCGTGCGGGTCGTCCGCAGCACCTCGGACTTCCTCGTGGCGTCGCGCACGGTGGGTGCCGCGGCGAACGCGGGTGCGATCTCGGGCGAGTACCTGTCGGCGGCGTCGTTCCTCGGGATCGCCGGGCTCATCCTGCGCGACGGGGTGGACGCGCTCTGGTACCCGGTCGGCTTCACGGCGGGCTATTTGGCACTCGTCATGTTCGTGGCAGCGCCGCTGCGCCGGTCGGGGGCCTACACGGTGCCCGACTTCGCGGAGGCCCGGCTGCGTTCGCCGGTGCTGCGCAAGGTCTGCACGGTGTTCGTGGTCGTCATCGGCTGGCTCTACCTGCTGCCCCAGCTGCAGGGCGCGGGCCTCACCGTCGCCACGGTCACCGGGCTGCCGTCGTGGATCGGCGTCGTGGCGGCCGCGGTGGTCGTCGTCGCCACTGTGGTGCTGGGCGGCATGCGGTCCATCACGTTCGTGCAGGCGTTCCAGTACTGGCTCAAGCTCACCGCACTGGCGTTGCCCGCGGTCATCGCCCTGATCTTCTTCCTCAGCGACCAGCGCACCTTCGACCGGCCGGCTCCACCGCAGTTCCAGGAGAACACCACCGTCGACATCCGGACGGACGTGGTGCTGGAGGTCGCGGTCCCGGTCAGCTTCACCGCCACGGGCGAGGTCGACGGCGTGCAGCGGGTCGACAGCCTCGTCCGCTGGGATGTCGGCACGCACACCGTCGAAGCGCCGGCGAAGCTCGACTTCCCCGGTGGTTCGCCGGTGCCGACGACGGTGGGCGCGCCCGCCTCTGACGAGAGCTGGCTGACCCCGTTCCCGGACGATCGCAACGACGGCCTGCTGGCCACCTACTCGCTGATCATCGCGCTGTTCCTGGGCACGATGGGCCTGCCGCACGTGCTGGTGCGCTTCTACACCAACCCCGACGGCCGGGCGGCCCGGCGCAGCGCGGTGGTCGTGCTGGCGCTGCTCGGCGGGTTCTACGGCGTGGTCACGCTGCTCGGTGCGCTGTCCCGGCTCTACACCCCCCAGCTACTGGTCAGCGGGGACACCGACGCCGCGGTGCTGCTCCTGCCCACTGCCGTGCTGGGCAGCGGCTGGGCCGGAGCGCTGCTCGGCGGCCTGGTGGCGGCGGGTGCGTGGGCCGCGTTCCTGTCCACGTCGTCGGGCCTCGTCGTGAGCGTCGCCGGGGTGCTCTCCACCGACATCCTGGGCAGCAGCAGGGTGCGTGACTTCCGGATGTCCGCCGTCGTGGCCGGCGCGGTGCCGCTGGGGCTTTCGCTCGCGGTCACCCGCCTCGACTTCTCCGAGGCCGTCGCGCTGGTGTTCGCCGTGGCCGCGTCCACGTTCTGCCCGCTGCTCGTGCTGGGCGTCTGGTGGCGGGGGCTGACCGCTGTCGGCTCGATCGCCGGCGTGCTGGTGGGCGGGCTGGCCTCGGCCGGAGCGGTGGCGGTGAGCCTCTCGGGGTTCGGCGGGACGGGCTGGGTCGGGGTGCTGCTCTACCGGCCCGCGCTGGCCACCGTGCCCGCCGCGTTCCTCACGATGGTGGTGGTGAGCCGGTTGACGGCGAAGCAGCGGCCTGCGGACGTCGACCAGGTGCTGCTCCGGCTGCACGCCCCGGAACGCCTCGGACTGACCAGGGACCGCCTCGAGGAGCGCGTGAAACGCGCAAGTGGTTGACGCCACACATACCAAAGCGCTAACAGTCGCGTGACTGCGCGGTCACATTTGTGACGCTGTGTCCATCATCAACCGCTCATTGACCGCTCGTCCTGGTGATTCGACCGCTGATCGGGACCTTGTCGCGCAACTGCGACGACCCTCGCGTTCACCCCACCGGAGTATTCCGACGAGCGAGTGTGACTGAACTATCGTTCGCTGCGTTGTGATACCCCGGATGGCGCGGCGGGACGCGGTGCGCAGCCGGATACGAGCGGGGAGGACGCCGTGAGCACGACAGGCGAGCGATCTACAGGCACCGTGTATGAACAGGTGCAGGCAAGTCCGGAGTTCGCCGACCTACGCCGCAGACTACGGCGGTTCGTGTTCCCCATGAGCGTCGCCTTCCTGGCATGGTACTTGGCGTACGTGCTGCTCGCCTCGTACGCGCCGGGCTTCATGGCGATCAAGGTGCTGGGAAACATCAACATCGGCCTGATCATCGGCCTGCTGCAGTTCGTCAGCACCTTCGCCATCACCACCATCTACGTGCGGTACGCCAACAAGCACCTCGACCCGGCCGCCGAGAAGATCCGTCAGCAGATCGAGGGCGCAGAATGAACATGGACATCGCGCAGGCACCTGCCCCGCCTGCCGCCACCGCCGTCGGCGACGTCGGCCTGAACATCGGCATCTTCCTCGCCTTCGTCGCCGTCACCCTGGTGTTCGTCTACCGGGCGAGCCGCACCAACAAGACGGCGTCCGACTACTACGCGGCAGGCCGTGCCTTCACCGGACCGCAGAACGGGGTGGCGATCGCGGGCGACTACCTCTCCGCGGCCTCCTTCCTCGGCATCGCCGGAGCCATCGCGCTCAACGGCTACGACGGCTTCCTCTACTCGATCGGCTTCCTGGTGGCGTGGCTCGTCGCGCTGCTGCTGGTGGCCGAACTGCTCCGCAACACCGGCAAGTTCACGATGGGCGACGTCCTCGCGTTCCGCATGCGGCAGCGGCCCGTGCGAGCCGCGGCGGCCACGTCCACGCTCGTCGTGTCGTTCTTCTACCTGCTCGCGCAGATGGCGGGCGCGGGCGGCCTGATCGCCCTGCTGCTGCAGATCCCCACCAGCAACCGCGTCGGCCAGGGCGCCGTGATCGCCATCGTCGGCATCCTGATGATCGTCTACGTGCTCGTGGGCGGCATGAAGGGCACCACGTACGTCCAGATCATCAAGGCCGTGCTGCTGATCATCGGCGCCGCGGTCATGACGGTCTGGGTGCTCGGCATCGCCGGCTTCAACCTGTCGGCCCTGCTCGGTGACGCCGCCGCGGCCAGCCCGAAGGGCGACGCGGTGCTCGCACCGGGCCTGCAGTACACCAACCCGATCGACCTCGTGTCGCTCGGACTCGCGCTGGTGCTCGGCACCGCGGGCCTTCCGCACATCCTGATGCGGTTCTACACGGTGCCCTCGTCGAAGGAGGCCCGCCGCTCGGTGGTGTGGGCCATCTGGTTGATCGGGCTGTTCTACCTGTTCACGCTGGTGCTGGGCTACGGCGCGGCGGCGCTCCTGCCGCCGGGCACCATCACCAGCGCCACCCAGAACAACGCGGCGCCGCTCCTGGCCTACCAGCTCGGCGGCGAGGTCCTGCTCGGCATCATCTCGGCCGTCGCGTTCGCGACGATCCTGGCGGTGGTGGCCGGTCTGACGATCACCGCGTCGGCATCGTTCGCCCACGACGTCTACGCCAGCGTGATCAAGCGCGGGCAGGCCTCGCCGGACGCCGAGGTCCGGGTCGCCCGCATCACCGCGCTGGTGATCGGGGTCGTCGCCATCATCGGCGGCATCATCGCCAACGGGCAGAACATCGCCTTCCTGGTGGCGCTGGCCTTCGCGGTCGCGGCGTCGGCCAACCTGCCGACGATTCTCTACTCGCTGTTCTGGAAGAAGTTCAACACCACCGGCGCACTGTTCAGCATCTACGGCGGCCTGGCGATCTGCATCATCCTGATCGTCTTCTCGCCCGCGGTGTCGGGCAAGCCGGTCAACGCGGCCACCGGCCGCAGCGCCTCGATGCTCCAGGGCGTGGACTTCCACTGGTTCCCGCTGGACAACCCGGGCCTGGTCTCGATCCCGGCGTCGTTCCTCCTGGGCGTCATCGGCACCTACATCGGTGGCAGGCGGCCCGTCGAGGAGGGCAAGTTCGCGGAGATGGAGGTCCGGTCGCTCACCGGCGCCGGCTCCGAGAAGGCGATCGCGCACTAGTACAGCCGACACGCGTCCGGTAGCTGTACCGAACGGGGCGGGCCCACGGGCCCGCCCCGTTTCGCGTGTCAGCAGATCGTGACGATCCGGCGGGAGTGCACGGCCGTGGCCCATCCGCTCTGCGGAACGACGGCGCTCCACCAGCGGTACCCCTGCTCGTCCACGAACGGGTCGTGCTGCGGCTCGGTGGGTAGCGCGTGGAACACCGCGGACGCGAAACGGTCCGCGTTCGTCGGCCACGCTCCCGAGCCCGGATCGACGTCCAGGCGGAACCGGGCGGCGAGCTTGTGGGCGCCCACCCGGTACCTGAGGTAGAGCGCCAGGTCGATGCTGACCCAGGTCTCGTCGATGATCGGCGAAGACGTCTCGACACCGCAGCGGTGGACGCGTCGCGCCACGGACACCGCCCACTGCCCGGTCACACCGGCGTAGTCCACGAGATCCGACCGTAGTGGTGTCGGCACCCGATCGGGTCATCGTTGTCGCGTTCGCTGACCGGATCGTCACGTAGGCGCGTGGCAGGATGACACTCATGACTGGTCCAGCCGTCCCGGCGGTTCCCGTGGCGGATCTGCCCCCCGACGCAGCGCTGCTCGACGTCCGGGAGAACGACGAATGGGAAGCCGGCCACGCCCCCGGCGCCCGGCACCTGCCGATGTCCGAGCTCACGGCGCGTCTCGACGAGCTTCCCGACGACGACCCGCTCTACGTCGTGTGCCGCGCCGGTGGGCGTTCCGCCCGGGTGGTCGCCTACCTGGCCGGGCAGGGCTACCCGGCGGTGAACGTCGACGGGGGCATGCAGACGTGGGCCGCACAGGGCCGTGAGGTCGTCACCGACAACGGCAACCCGCCAGAGATCATCTAGCCGCCGTGCCCCCGTCCGCGCCCTCACCAGGGGTGGCCCGGCTCGGGCCGCCCTGCCCGCGGTGCGGTCGGCGGGCACCGGCGGAGGGCGGCCCGTTCTGCCCGTACTGCGGCCGCTACCTCGCCGCGCTGCGGTGGGTGGCCGAGCCCCCGCCGTCCGCCGCTCCGGCCGCCCCTGCGCGGGTCCGCGTGCGCTACACCGGGCCACCCCGGTACCGCACGCTGCCCCGCTGGGGGTTTCCGCCGCGACGCTGGGAGCCACCGGAGCCGGCCACGCCGACGCCCGATCCACTGCACGGCGCCCGCTCGACCTTCGGCACCCTGGTGCCGCTGCTGTGGGCCACCGTCGCGGTGGCGCTGCTCGCGGCGGGCGCCGAGGTGTGGCGCTACGTCCTGCTGCTGGCCAGCCGGGACAACGCACTGTCCGCAGGCGAGGTGGCCGCATCGGACGCCCTCGTCGGATCCGCCGGCACGGTCTCGCCCATCCTCACCGTGGCGGCCGGTGTGCTGCTGATCCTCTGGAGCGTGCGCGCGTCGCGCGCCGCGGCCGACCGGGCGGGCGTCCGCCCGTCCCGTTCCCCCCGCATGGTCGTGCTCGGCTGGCTGGTGCCCGGGCTCAACCTCACCGTGCCGGGCTCGGTGCTCAGTGAGATCGAACACTGTGCGCTGGGCCTGCCCGTGGACCAGCGGCCCCGCCCGTCCCGGCTGCTGCTGGTCTGGTGGGCCCTCTGGGCCGCCGGCGTGGTGCTCTCCGCCGTGGTGCTCCTGTGGTCGCTGCGTACCGGCGTGCAGGCCCGCGCCGACGGGGTCGTGCTGCATGCCGTCCTCGACCTGCTCGCGGCCGTCACCGCGGGCGTCACGGCCCGGCTCGTCACGCGGCTCACCAGGCTGCTGGCTCCGGCCCGGCCGCGGCGCCGGGAGCTGCTGCTGAGCGTCAGACCGCCAGCCGCAGCTCGCGCAGCCCGCGCATGACGAAGTCCGGGCGGCGGCTGGGTTCGGCGGCCAGCGCCATCCCGGGCAGGCGGGTCCGCAGCGCGTCGAGCGCCGCGGCCACCTCCAGCCGGGCCAGCGGGGCACCGAGGCAGTAGTGCACCCCGGCGCCGAAGCCGAGGTGCGGGTTGCGGCGCCTGCCCACGTCCAGCTCGTCCGGCCGGTCGAACGCCCGGGGATCCCGCGCCGCCGCGCCGAGCAGTGCGGCGATCTTCGTGCCGGCCGGCACCGGGTGGCCGGCGACGGTCGTGTCCACCACGGCGGTGCGCTCGAAGAGCTGGAGCGGCGGGTCGTAGCGGATCAGCTCCTCCACGGCCGTGGCGTCGAGTCCCGGATCACCCACCAGCCGCTGCCACTGCACGGGGTGGCGCAACAGCGCCAGCACCCCGTTGCCGATCACGTTCACGGTGGCCTCGTGGCCGGCCATCAGGAGCAACGCCGCGGTGCCGACCAGCTCGTCCGCCTCGACATCGGCCTCGACCAGGTCGGTGACCAGGTCGTCGCCCGGGTGGGCCCTGCGGTGCGCGACGAGCCCGCGCAGCGCGTCCACGAAGTCGGCGGCAGCCTGCTCGGCCGCGCGCCTGCGGTGCTCGCCCGGGTCCGGCTCGTACATGGTGACGATGGCGTTGGACCAGCCGCGCAGCGCGGAGCGTTCCGGCTCCGGAACCCCGAGCAGCTCCGCGATCACCTCCACCGGGAGCCTGGCCGCCACGGTGGACATCAGGTCGGCACTCCCGTCGGCGTCGATCCGCTCGGCGAGCTCGTCGACCAGCCGGCCGGCCAGCCCGCGCACCCACGGCTCCAGCCGGGCCGTATGGCCGCGGTTGAACGCGCCGGCCACCAGAACGCGCAGCCGGTCGTGCGCCGGCCCCTCCCGTTCGAGCAGCGAGTTGCGGTGCAGGAGGTTGAACGCCGGGAAGTCGGCGGCGGGCTCGGCGTCGGCCCAGATCCGGCCGAGGTCACGGCCGCGGAGCAGCTCCGAGCAGGCACCGTGCGACACCGCCACCGGTGTGCCGAGCAGGGCATGGGCATGCACCGGGCCGAGCGCGCGCAGCGCGGCGAAGGCGGGGTAGGGATCGGCGAGGAAGTGCGGATCGACCGGGTCGAACGGATGCAGCAGAACCTCCAGGGGCCACCGGCGGTCGAGGACCCGCCGGCGGGCAGTACCGTATCGCCCCGGCGGGCAGCGACCCCTCCGCGGCAGCGGTGAGGGTCGGCACGGCGTACCGACAATGTCGAGTCGTACCCGATAGCGTCTGGGGAACCATGGCCAAGAAGACACGTGTGCGTACGCGCGAGGGCGCCTCCCAGCACAGCGCGAGCGGCGAGAACCCCCGCCGGCCCTGCCCCTGCGGCTCCGGCAAGCGCTACAAGGCCTGCCACGGAGCGGGTGACGACGTCATCGTCCTGCGACCGTTCGAAGGTCTGGCGGCGGAGTCGGACCTGGTGGCGATGCGGGAGTTCCTGCCGTCGGCCACCGCGCCGCTACCGTTGCGCCAACCCCTCGACGTGCCGGTGACCATCGTGACCGTGCTGCCCGGGGCGTCCGCCGCGCTGGTCCGTCCCGACGGGTCGATCATGCTGGGGATGCAGGTGCAGACCCGCTCCGGAGACCTGTCGACCGACCTCGGCAAGGCGCTGCGCTGGGCGCAGAGCGCCGAACCGGGCAGCGCGCTGCCCGTCGTCGGGCCGGGAATCGGAGACGGCGACCCCGTCCGGCTCCAGGACGTGCTCGAACCCGGGGCCACCCTCGACCTCACGCTGCACCCCGACTTCAGCTGGTGGGTCGTGCCGTCCGAGGACGGCACCGAGCCCGCGGCCGACGTCACCGCGGCCATCGAGCGGGCCAACGCCGTCATCCTGCCGACGGAGGCGGTGCTCGCCGACGGCGTGCGGTCCGCCTACTGGGTCGACACCGGCACCAAGGCACACCTGCGCTGGGTGCGTCCGGAGCCCGAGGAGAAGCTGCTCGCGGCACTCGCCCGGCTGCAGGCCCGTGGCGAGCTCGCCCTCACCGAAGAGGCTCGCTTCGCCGGCGTCTTCCGTGCCCACGGGCTGCTGGTGCCGGTCTGGGACCTCGACCGGGAGCTGCACCCCAAGGAGTGGGCCGACCCCGTGGCCGCGTTCGCCGCCCGGCTCGACGCCGCACTCGCCGAGGACGCCCCGCTGTCCGACGCCGAGCGCCGCGCCCGGGACGCCCTCGCCGGGAAGCAGATCACGCTCCGATAGCCAGGGACGAGGGCGCGGCCGGTGGTTACCGGCCGGTCATATGCTGCGACGCATGGGACTTCTCGACGGGAAGGTCGTCATCGTCACCGGCGCCGGTCGCGGCATCGGGCGCGGTGAGGCGCTGGAGTGCGCGGCTCAGGGAGCCGCTGTGGTGGTGGCCGAGTTCGACAAGGACGCAGGCGAGGCGGTGGCCGGGGAGATCACCGAGGCGGGCGGCCGGGCCGTGGCCGCGGGCGGGGACGTCGCCGACGCCGCGGTGGCCGACTCGCTCGTCGCCACCGCCGTCGAGCGGTTCGGTGCCCTCGACGCGCTGGTCAACAACGCCGGGATCCTGCGCGACCGGACCGTCGCCAAGCTCTCCGACGACGACTGGGACGCCGTCGTCCGCGTGCACCTGCGCGGCCACTTCATGCCCACCCGGGCCGCTGTCCGCTACTGGCGGGAGGCGAAGCGGCCAGGGCACGTCGTACACACGTCGTCGACCTCGGGGCTGCTCGGCAACTTCGGCCAGGGCAACTACGGCGCGGCGAAGGCAGGCATCGCCGCGTTCTCCACGATCGTCGCCATGGAGGGGGCGCGCAGCGGGATCACGAGCAACGCCATCGCCCCGACCGCCCTCACCCGGATGACGCTCGACCTGATGCCCGAGGAGTTCCGCTCCCGGCGCGAGGCCTCCATCGAACGCGGCGAGTTCGACTTCTTCGCTCCGGAGAACGTCGCCCCGCTGGTGGCGTTCCTCTGCTCGGACGCCTCGAGCCACATCAGCGGCAAGGTGTTCGGCGTGCAGGGCGACAGCGTCGAGATCTTCCAGCCGTTCACCAGCGTCGCCGAGATCAAGAACCACGGGAAGCGCTGGGACCCGGAGGACCTGCCGGGGCGGATCGACGAGCTCTTCGACGTCGCGGGCGTGCAGCCCGGCGCGGAGAACATGATGCAGCGGATGCGCTACCAGATCCTGGCCGAGCACTAGCGCCCCCGGTGCCCCCTCCGGATTGCAGCAAAGCCACTTTCACGCAACCTGCTGGCATGAAAGTGGCTTTGCTGCAACGGGCCGGAGGCCCCTACGGCAGCCAGCTCACCTTGCCGGCCAGCAGGGCGTAGCCCGTGAAGGCGACCACGTCGATGAGGGTGTGGGCGCCGATGAGCGCCCACAGGCGGTTGGTGCGCTGCCAGATCCGGCCGAACACCAGCCCCATCACGAGGTTGCCGATGAAGCCGCCGAGGCCCTGGTAGAGGTGGTAGCTCCCGCGCAGGAGCGCCTGGACCACCAGTGAGCGGTTCTCCGACCAGCCGAGCTGGCGCAGGCGGGTGATCAGGTAGCCGATCATCACCACCTCCTCGGCCCAGGCGTTGGCCCCGGCGGAGAGGATGAGTACCGGCACCCGCCACCACGTGTCGCCGAGCGTGGACGGCTGCACCGTGAGGCTCACCCCGAGCGCCTGCGCCACCAGGTAGAGACCGAGTCCGGGCACGCCGATGAGCGCGGCCAGCCCGGCCGCCCCGAGCGCGTCCCGGCCGGGGCGGCGGCGGTCCAGGCCGACGTCGCGGAGCGCGATGCCCGCCCGGATCAGCAGGTAGGCACCCAGCGCCCCCCAGCCCACGAGCTGCAGCACCCGCGTGAGCTGCAGTGCCAGGTCGACCAGGTTCGCCTGGGCCTCCGGGGCGTTGAGCGCCACCTGTTGCTGGTTCAGCGGCACCGGCTGCAGCACGGCGTCGAGCAGGCTCAGCAGGCTGCGCAACGCGGACAGCCCGAGCGTCACCGTCAGGACGACGAGCACCTCGGTGCCGACGAGGCGCCGGGTGCGCGGGTCGGTGATCGGAGCGGCCACGGGCGACGGCGGCGAGAGCCACTGCCGCGCTGTCGTCGAGCGGAGGCTGGACACGATCGCGGACGGTACCCGGCAGGTACGCTGGTCCCGTGCGACAGCTGGCCTTCTCCCCCCGCTGGATGCTGTGGCACGTGCTGACCCTGGGTGCCATGGTCACATGTGGCTTCCTCTCGGCATGGCAGTGGCACCGCGCCGGATCCGCGATGGGGTCCGTGCTGAACGTCGGCTACGGCCTGCAGTGGCCGCTGTTCGCCGTCTTCTTCGCCGCGATGTGGTGGCGGATGCTCAAGATGGAGTCGGCGCGGCTGGCGGAGGAGGAGTCGGCGGCCGACGCCGTCGCGCCCGCCGAGGAGGACGTCGTCGACCCCGACGTCGAGCGCCTCCGCGTCGCCGGACCGAGGGTGGTGACGTCGGGCGCGCCCTCGCCGTTCGGACCTCGACCCGTGTCGGTCCGGTCGCCTCTCATCGACGAGGACGACCAGGAGATGGCGGAGTACAACCGGATGCTGGCCCAGCTGGCCGCCCGCGACGCCGCTGACTGACCCCATACGAACCGCGAAGGACGTCCGTGTCGATCGAGACCGCTTTACGGAACTACCGGGTGGCCGCCTGGATCACCGGAGTGGGCCTGCTCGTGCTCGTGCTGGTGGCGATGCCGCTCAAGTACTTCTTCGGTCAGCCGCAGCTCGTCGCCGTGGTCGGCATGATGCACGGCTTCCTGTACATGGCCTACATCGTCCTCACGCTGCTGCTGGCCGAGCGTTGCAGGTGGAAGCCGCTGGACGCGCTGCTCATCCTGATCGCGGGCACCGTTCCGTTCGCGTCGTTCGTGGCCGAGCGCCGGGTGACCCAGCGGGTGCGGCTGGGGCGCTCACCCGTCAGCTAGCGTCCGCCGCGCTCGCGCCGGTGCCCTGGAAGGGGCAGCCGACCAGTAGCCCCATCTGCACCCGCAGCTCGTCGACCGTGGTGGCGGGCTCCCGCCACGCCAGGCGGACGTCGTGGTCGGTCCCGCTTGTCGTGTCGCCGGCCGGCCCTTCCACCCGCAGTCGCAGGCCACAGCGGTCCACCCCGAGCGGACGGATCCGCGCGCCGCGCAGCTCGCGCAGCCGTGGCGGCAGGTGCCGGGCCAGTGAGATGAGCACCTCGGGGTGCGCCTCCTCGAGGTGGGCGAGCCAGTGCTGCTCGTAGCGGCAGAAGGGGTCGGGGCGGGCGCCCGCCAGCTCGACGGGCGCGAGCGCGGCGCTGCCCTCGGCGTCGGACAGCACGGCGGAGCCGGGATCGAGGCGCACCAGCGTGGCGCCGTGCCCGAGCTGCAACAGCTCGGGATGCGGCCGAACGTCGGCGACCTGTAGCGCGACCCGCCGGGCGGCCTCGGGATCGGGCAGCCAGAGCCTGCCGGTGACCCAGAGCAGCGCGCGCACCGGCTCGCGGAGATCGACCGGCGCGTGGTCGGCGAGCTCGAGCATCGCGGCGAACTCGGCGCCGGGGGCCTTCCGGATGCGGTCGACGACCGGGTCGTCGTCGGCGAGGAGCAGCACCGCGGACCCGTCGGCGCGCACGTGGTGCACCAGTGGGGCCGTCCGTGGTGCGCCGGTGCCGACCAGGAAGGCCGAGCCACCCCGGGCGACCACGCTGCGGGCGCGCTCCGCGTCGGTGGGGGCCGGTGGACGCCGCAGCCGGATGGATGCCAACGAAGTCACCTCCGAGATTAGGTGAGCCTAAGCTATCGTCAGGCCTTCGACGATGTCCAGCACGCGGGAACCGGCAGCCGTTGTGAACCGCCGCGAGGCGACCCGTTAGCGTCTTGAACCGTGACGACGGCGGCAGGTGTTAACCCCTGGGCCATCCCACCGCTCTTCGCCCAGCTGGTCGACGACACCAGCCTGTTGCA
This sequence comes from Pseudonocardia xinjiangensis, assembly GCF_012911925.1. GTDB lineage: Bacteria > Actinomycetota > Actinomycetes > Mycobacteriales > Pseudonocardiaceae > Pseudonocardia > Pseudonocardia xinjiangensis. The sequence continues at coordinate 19,800 of NZ_JAAXKY010000125.1, forward strand.
ACCGCGCTCGGTTGCACCCGGCGTCGACCAGGTGGTCTCGCGGTATGTCAGCGCCAGGGACGGCCGCTACGGCGGCCTGGTCGGGCAGCTCGTCTGCCCGGTCTCGCGGTTGCCGGCACTCGTCGCCGAGCTGGCGCGATCGGTTCCGGGCCGGCCCATCGAGCTGTCTCTGGTCGTGGACACCGGCCTCGGTGCGGTACCGAAGGCGCTGTCCACCGTCTTCTCCCGATCGAACCTGGTCACCCCGCGCACCGTCGAGACCGCCGCACCGCCCGATGTCGATGCGGTGTGGCTGGAGCGCGTGGCCGAGTTCGTGCCTGAGGACGTCGTCGCGGTCGTCGAGCCCCGCAGGCCGTCGATCGCGGAGCCGGTGGGTACCGGCGCGTGGCTGGAGGCCGTCCGGCGGGTGGCCGAGCACGGCTGCGCGCCGAAGCTGCGCTGTGGCGGCCCACGCGCATCCGACGTCCCGTCGGTCACCGACATCGAGAACTTCGTGCGCGTCGTGGTCGAGGCGGGTCGCGGGTTCACCACGCTCGGGCTGCGGCACGTCGTCCGCACCGAGAGCCCCTCGGCTCCGGCCCAGCACGGCCTGCTCAACCTGCTCGTCGCCGTGTCGAGGGCCCTGTCCGGTGGTGACGTCCGCACGGCGCTGGAGAGCACCGACGCCGCCGCGCTCGCCGGGGAGATCGGTGCGCTCTCCGAGCCGGCCGTCACCGCCGTGAGGGGCCTGCTGTCACGGTGTGGCGCCGACCCGGAGCCCGTGCCCGCTGCGCAGCTCGCCGGTCTGGGTCTCCTGGCCTGAGCCGCGTCGTTCCTGGTCGGGGGAGCACGGCTCGGGTCGTGGGCAGCCGGCCGGTGCCGGTCACCGCAACCAGGCTCGGGTGGCTGCCGCCCTCCCCGTAGCATGGTCTTCCGTGCCCAGACTCGCGTTCCTCGGACCGCGTGCCACGTTCACCGAACAGGCGCTGCGGACGCTCCCCGAGTCCGCCGACGCCGAGCTGGTGCCCTGCGCCGGCAGTCCGGCTGTGCTGGCCGCCGTCCGTGACGGTTCCGTCGATGCCGGCTGTGTCCCGATCGAGAACACCGTGGAGGGGGCCGTGCCGGCGGTGCTGGACGGCCTCGTCGCCGATCCGCCGCTGGTGATCATCCGCGAGGCCGTGGTGAACGTCAGCTTCGCGGTGATGGTCCGGCCGGGCACCCGGGCCGCCGACATCCGCACGGTCGCCTCCCACACCCACGCCATCGCGCAGACACGCGGCTGGATCGCCGCCAACCTGCCCGACGCCGACGTGCTGCTGTCCACCTCCACGGCGGAGGCCGCGGCCCAGGTGGCGCGCGGGGAGTTCGACGCGGCCGTGGCCGCCCCGCTCGCGGCGCAGCAGCACGGGCTGGAGGTGTTCGCCGACGACATCGCCGACAACCCCGGTGCCGTCACCCGCTTCGCGCTCGTCGCGCCCCCCGGACCGCCACCGGCTCCCACCGGCCACGACCGCACCACACTGGCCGCCACCACCGAGAACCGGCCCGGGGCGCTGCTGGGCCTGCTCACCGAGCTGGCGGTGCGGGGCATCGACCTGACCAGGATCGAGTCCCGGCCCATCAAGGACCGCCACGCCGAGTACTGGTTCCACCTCGACTGCTCGGGCCACGTCGCGGAGCCGGCCATGGGGGAGGCGCTGGCCGCACTGCACCGCCGGTGCGACCAGGTCCGGTTCCTCGGGTCGTACCCACGCGCGGGCAACGGCGCTCCCCGGCCCGTGGGCCACGGTGCTCCGGCGGTGCCGATCGGCAGTTCGGATGTGGCCGACTACGCCGCGGCCGAGGACTGGCTGGCCGGGCTACGCGCCGGAAAGCTCGCATGAGCCCGGGCCCCCTGCGGTTGGTGCTCGTCCGGCACGGCCAGACCGACGCCAACGTGCGCCGTGAGCTCGACTCGGTACCTCCGGGCGCTCCGCTGAACGAACTGGGGCTCGCCCAGGCCGACGCGGTGGGCGAACGGCTCGCCACCCATCCGGTCACGGCGGTGCATGCCTCGCACGCCACGCGTGCCCAGCAGACAGCCGCCCCGATCGCCGCCGCGCACGGGCTCGACGTCACCGTGCACGATGGCGTGCACGAGATCTTCGTCGGCGATCTGGAGGGCCGGTCGGACCGGGACGCCCGCGAGAAGTTCGACACCGTCTACGCGGCGTGGTGGACCGGCGACCTCGACGCGCGCCTGCCCGGCGGTGAGTCGGCCCACGACCTGCGGGCCCGCTACCTGCCGGTGGTGGAGCGGATCACGGACGGCGTGCACGGCGACGTGGTGCTCGTCAGTCACGGGGCGGCGATCCGGCTGGCGGCCGCAGCGCTGCTCGGCGACACCGCCGAGACGCTCTACGTGCCGAACACGGGCCTCGTGGTGCTGGTCGCCGATCCCGCGGCACCCAGCGGCTGGGCGCTCGACCACTGGGACAGTGCCGTGCCCGTCCCCGGCGACGTCACCGCGGGCGGCGCCCCCCGCTGACCCCTCCCGGGCGGGCTGGGCTGCTCGTCAGCCCCAGCCCAGCTCGTGGAGTGTCTCCTCGTCGATCCCGAAGTGGTGGGCGACCTCGTGCACCACGGTGACCGCCACCTCGTGCACCACCTCGTCGACGTCGTCGCACACGTCGAGGATCGCGTCCTGGTAGATCGTGATCCGGTCCGGCAGCACACCGCCGTAGTCCGACATCCGGTCGGTGAGCGCAATCCCCTCGTAGAGCCCCAACAGCTCGGGCTCCTCGGGGTTGCGCTCCTCCACCAGCACCACGACGTTGTCCATCGCGGCGGTCAGCTGCGGCGGGATGGAGTCGAGCGCGTCGGCCACCGCCTCCTCGAACCGCCGCCGTGTCATCTCCACCGGCGGGAGGCTGTCACGCCCCGTTGCCGGACGCGTTACCCGAGTTGGCATCGGGCGGGGACGGCGGAGTCGGAGGAGTCGGGGGCGTCGGCGGAGTCGGCGGGGCCGTCGGGACCGAGGTCGATCCCGCCGGCGGCTGTGCCGGATCGGAGACGGGCGGCGCGTCCCCGTTGGATGCGGGCGGCTGCTCGGCAGGCGGTCCG
>NZ_JAAXKY010000126.1 GCF_012911925.1 Pseudonocardia xinjiangensis
GGCCGGAGTGGTGTTCGGGGTCGGGCTGCCGCCCATGGCGTTCAGCGTGAGCCAGGCCGCGGCGGCGGCCAGCACCGCTCCCGGTACGGCGTCGTGGGAGCCGGTGCCGACGAGGATGGTGGCGAACAGGACCGGGGCGAACAGCAGCCGCGTCGTGGCCACCATCCCGGCGGCCGCGCCGACCGCCACCGCGATCGTGGGCGACTGGCCGAGCAGGATCGCGGGAACCATGGCCACGCCGATGCCGAGGAAGATCGACGGGAAGATGGGACCGCCGCGGAAGCCGCAGCCCAGGCAGACGGCGTAGGCGAGCGCCTTCGCCACCAGGAGGATCACCAGGGTCCACACGGAGGTCTGGGCGTCCAGGCTGGGCAGCGCGGACTGCCCCGAGAACAGCAGGTCCTGCGAGTCCCCGCCGAGCGCTCGCACCGCCAGCGCGAGCGCACCCACGCACAGGGCACCCGCGAACAGGGGGACCGCGATCCGGCCCCGCGACTGCACCTCCACCGCCGCCGCCAGGCGCCGTGCCGCCCCGATCACGACGGCGACCACCACACCGACGGCCACGGCGACGGCGAGATCCAGCACCGTCGTCTCCGGGTACGGAGGCAGGTCGGGCACGGTCAGCGCCGTGGTCCCCAGACCACCCCAGTCCCCCAGGCCGACGAAGACGAGGTAGCCGACCGCGGCCGCGACCAGCCCGGGCAGCAGGGCCGGGATGAGCGCCGCACCCATCCCGACACCACCCTCGACGAGGAGGAAGCTCGCGACGAGCGGGCCCCCGAAGAGCGCCGAGACGGCCGAGAACGCGCCCGCGGTGGTGAGCAGCCCTGCCTGTTTGGCGTCCAGGCGGCCGAGCCTGGCCACCACCGCGCCGACGGCGCAGCCCAGGGCGATCAGCGGCGCCTCCGGGCCGAGCACGGCACCGAAGACGAGGGTGCCGAAGGCGGCGACCGCGACGCCGGGGATCTCGCGGAGTGGCAGGGACGCCGTGCTCATCCCCGCGAGCGGCTTGTGGCCACCGTCGCCGGGCAGCAGCTTCCGGCCCGCGGCCACGATCGCGGCGCCCACCAGCGGCAGGCCCAGCACGAGGTACCACGGCGGCGTCGACTGTCCGATCGCGGCGGGGACGCCGTGCCACAACCAGCGCTGGACGGTGGTGACCAGCGCCAGGAACGACGCCGCGAGCAGCGCAGCCGGCGCGCCGATGACCGCTCCGAACAGGACGAGTCGCAGGTAGGCCCGAGTACCGGCGGCCGGCGCGTTCGTCGTCATCGTCGCGCCTCTCCTCGTCGGGCCGCTGCTCGGGCACCCACCCTCTTCGACCTCCCGCCGCCGCGGCATCGTCCGCGGCGGGTGAGCCGACCGGTCAGGGGCGGCCCGCTGACGGCACCGGACGCGCGGAGACGACGGTGAGCCCCAGTGCCCGCAGCTGTGCCACGACGCCGTGCAGGTGGGACTCGTCGATCACCGGGCCGGAGATGACCGTCTGCGCGGGGAGCTCCTCGATCCGCATGTCGCAGAAGGCGTCCCTGGCCGCGTCCGGGAGCGCGCCGTCCACCCGGAACTCGTAGACCGTCGACATCGCGCGGGCGCCCGGGCTCAGCCGGTGCTTGCGGTGCGGGATCGACGGGTCGGGGTGCCGCCCCTCGTGCGCTCGACGTCCGGCACGTCTGCTCCCTCCGCGACACGGGCTCGACCGGGCGGTGGTGATCCCTGATGTCGATCCGGTCGATTCCGCAGTGTCGTTCCCTGGGGAATCCGGAGCACCACCCGGCGCGGGTGACTCCCGGTCCTCCCGGTTCCTCCGGCGTCACCACCGGCCCGATCGGGGGCGTCGAACCGACGAGACGGGTGTCTTTCTCCCGATCTTCACCGGGCCGGGCTCGGTGGTTCGCGGTTCGCCGGAACGCCGTTTTCGGTCCGATCTGCGTAATGGCCTCACTCCATCGGCGGCAGGCCGGTACCGGCAGTAGGCGGTGTGCTTCCGTAATTCGCTACTCCCACGGCCACACGGTTTCCTCCGTTCCAGGAAATCTGGGCCATCCGCATTTCGCGGGCGTTCGGCAGGGGGTGGACGACCGAAGTCGGCACTCATAGAGTGACCGCCACCAATCGCGTCCCGGTCCCCGGCGCGCCGGCCGGGGAAATGTGCCGCCGCGCGGCGGCGCGCACCTCCTCGGTTTCGTGCGCCGCTGATCATTGGGCGGGAGGGGGGTGAGATGGTCCACGTGCCGCGGTCGAAGACCGCGCTCACGCAGCTTCCGCCGGAGTTCGTGGCACGCCACGCGGTCTACGAGATCCTCGACCGCGGCCTGGACCGGCCGGTGACGCTCGTGTGTGCACCACCGGGCTTCGGCAAGACACTCCTGCTCACGGACTGGGTCCACCGCTGCGAGGTGCCGACCGCGTGGCTCACGCTCGACGAGGAGGACGACGACCCGCACCGCCTGTGGAGCGGGGTGCTCGCCGCTCTGGAGGCCTGCCCGGGGGTGCCCCTGTCGAGTCGGTTGCGCCGGCTCACCGTGTCCCGCACCACCGTCCTGCTCGACTTCCTCGACGACCTCCTCGACGGCCTCGACGCCCTGCCCGTGCGGCTCCAGCTCGTCCTCGACGGCGCCCACCACCTGCGTGACCACGACGTCCTGCACGGCATGCAGATGCTGGTACGCGCCGCCCCGGCGAGCGGGCTGCGTCTCGTGCTCGCCTGCCGGGCCGACCCCGGCCTCCCGGTGGCCCGGCTGCGGCTGGAGGAGCGGCTGTGTGAGCTCCGCACCGAACAGCTGCGGTTCTCGCTCGACGAGTCGGTGGTCCTGCTGGCGCGGTGCGGGCTGCGGCTGCGCGCATCGCAGGTCGCCGTGCTGCACGCGCGCACCGGCGGCTGGGCGGCCGGCCTCCGGCTCGCCGCGCTCCCGCTGCGGCGCCACCCCGAGCCCGACGTGTTCCTCTCCGCGTTCTCCGGCGACGAGCAGCCGGTGGCCGACTACCTGGTCGGCGAGGTGCTGTCGCAGATGGGCGCGGACGAACGCGAGCTCCTGCGGCAGACGAGCATCTCGGACGTGGTCCCGGCGGCGCTGGCCGTCGAGCTGTCCGGGCGGGAGGACGCTCCGGACGTCCTCGACCACCTCGAACATCGCACCGGACTCGTCGTCACCACCGGACCGGGTCGTGCGGAGTACCGGACGCAGGACCTGCTGCGCTCCTACCTGGTCGCCGATCTGGACCGGCACGGCCCGGGCCGCGCCGCCCGCCTGCACGGTCGGGCCGCCGACTGGTGGGCCGACCGGAACCGGCCGCTGGAGGCGCTCCGGCACGCTGTGGCCGCCGGCGAGCCCGCCCGCGTCACCCGGCTGCTGCACAGCTGTGCGGCCGACCTGGCCGCGCGCGGGGAGGTTGCGGCCCTGAACCTCGCGCTCGACGCGGTGTGCGATCCGGCGGATCCGGGGTCCGACCCGTGGTTCGGGCTGGTCCGGGCGCTGCTGCACCTCGATCGCGGTGACCGCGCGGCCGCCCGCGCGCAGCTGCGCCGCTGCCCGCCCGCAGCGTCGCACCACGCTGCCGACCCGCCGGTCGCCGACTCGGCCGCCCTGTTCACCGCGGCGGAGCGGCTCGCCGGGATCGGCAGCGCGCCCACCGGGGAGGAACCGGTGCCGGACGATCCGGCGACGGCCGCGTGGGCGCACACCGGCCGTGGGGTCGCGCACCTCGCCACCGGCGGGACCGCGGCGGGACGGCGGGAGCTCGAAGCCGCGCTGGAGCTCGCCGCCGACCGGCAGCTACGGCACCTGGAGGTGCTCTGCCTGACGCTGCTCGGAGGCGCGGCGTGGGCCATGGGCGACCTGCGCGCCGCGGAGGACCACGCGGTCGACGCGGCGCGACGGGACGGGACGCCCCCGTCGTGGACGGCAGCGGCGCAGGCGGTCCGCGCGCACGCCGCTCTGCTGCGGGGCCGCCCCACGATCGCGCTCCAGGCCGCCGCGGACGGCCTGTGCGCGGCACCGGACGGCATCGACCCGGCAATCCGGTTCGCGCTGCACAGCGCGCACGGCGGGGGGCTCGTCGACACGGGCGACCGCACCGCCGGGTTGATGGAGCTGCAGCACGCCCGCGCCGAGCTGGGCGACACCGACGTCCCGGTCCCACTCGCCGCGGCCGCGGCGCTGCTCGAGCACCACGCGGCACTCGCACTGGGCCACCCCACGGCCGCGGTCACGACCGCGGCCTGGCTGGCGGCCAGGGGCACGGCGGACGGCGAGCTGGCGGTCATGCGTGCCTGGGCTGACGCCTCCTCGGGGCAGGGGCGGTACCGCGCGGCGCGGGCCGCGGTCGAGCCACTGCTGGAGGGCGGGCTGCAGCCGGTGCTGCCGCACACGGTCGTCGAGGCGTGGTTGCTGGCGGCACGGGCGGCGCTCGCCGACGACGACCGGGCCGCCGTCCGGCACGCGGTGCAGAGGGCGCTGGCGCTGGCCGAGCCGCTCGACGCGCTGCGCCCCTTCGCCCTCGCGGGCTGCGGCGTCCGCGCGGTGCTGGTCGACCAGCTCGGCGGGATGGAGGACCGCGACGACTTCGCGGTGCGCGCGCTCGCCGCCGGCCGCCCGACCGCACCGCACCCGGTGGTGGAGCTGAGCGCGCGGGAGCGCGAGGTGCTGGCCCGGTTGCCGTCCCTGCACAACCTCGACGAGATCGCCGACGACCTGAACGTCTCGCTCAACACCATCAAGAGCCACGTGCGCGCGATCTACGGCAAGCTCGGGGTCAGCAGCCGCCGCACCGCCGTGCTCACCGCCCACGAGCAGGGTCTGCTGACATGATCGCGCGCCCGGAGCCACGGATGGTGCCCGTGTCCGAAGTCCCCACGGCCGAGCTCCCGGCGCCCCGGCCCGGCCCGGCCGGCGCGCTGCGGGTCCCCGGCCGGAAGACGGCGGTGCCCGAGCTGCCGCCCGAGTTCGTGCCCCGCCCCGGGCTGCTCGACCGGCTCGACGAGGCCCGTGCCGCGCAGCTGGTCGTCGTGAGCGCGCCCGCCGGGTACGGCAAGACGCTCCTGCTCGCCGACTGGGTGCGCCACCGGGCGGGGCCCCGTACCGCCTGGGTGTCGGTCGATGCCGACGACGACGACCCACGGCGCCTCTGGTCGGCCGTGCTCGCGGCGCTCACCGCGCTGCCCGGGGTGGGTCCGGACAGTCCACTGCGCCATGCCACCGAGGCCTCCGGCGGGACCGGTGACGTCGTGGACCGGTTGGGCGAGGCACTCGACGTCCTCGATCCGCCGGTCCACCTGGTCCTCGACGACCTGCAGGAGCTCACCGCGCGCCGGCCGGTGCGCGACCTCGCCCGGCTCGCCGCGCGCCGCCCCGCCGGGCTGCGCCTGGTGCTGTCGAGCCGGGTGGACCCGCCGATCGCACTGCCCCGGCTGCGACTGGAGGGGCGCCTGCACGAGACCCGCGCCGACCGGCTCCGGTTCGGCATGGACGACACCGTGACGCTGCTGAGCAAGGCGGGCCTCGACCTGTCCACCGAGCAGGTCGCGCTGCTGCACACCCGGACCGAGGGCTGGGTGGCCGGGCTGCGGCTCGCGGCGCTGGCGCTGCGGCGCAGCGACGACCCCGAGGCGTTCCTCGTGGAGTTCTCCGGCGACGAACGCTCCATCGCCGAGTACCTCACCGGCGAGATCCTCTCCGGGCTCGCCGACGACGCCCAGGACTTCCTGCGTGCCGTCAGCGTCTGCTCGGTGCTGCCCACCGCACTGGCCGTCGAGCTGTCGGGGCGGCCGGACGCCGGGCACGTGCTCGACGAGATGGGACACGAGACCGCACTCGTGGAGCGCGCGGGCCCGGGGGAACACCGCGTCCACACCCTGCTCCGGTCCTACCTGCGCGCGAACCTGCACCGGCACCGGCCTGCGCTGCACCGGCATCTGCAGACGGTGGCGGCGTGCTGGTGGGCCGAGCGGGCCGAGCACCTGCACGCGCTGCGCCATGCCGAACAGGCAGGCGACGCCCGGGTGCTGACGCAGCTCCTGCACCGCTCGGCGGTGCCGTTGCTGGTCAGTGGCGAGCTCGGCGCGCTCCGGCGCACCGTGGCCGCCGTCGGCACCGCCGCCCGCAGCGCCGATCCGTGGCTCGCCGTCGTCTCCGCGATCGTCCACCTCGAGGAACGCGCACTGCCGGCGGCCGCGGCGGAACTGCAGCACGCCCGCCACGCCTGGCCGTCCACACCCGGCCCGGAGCTCGAGGCCCTGCGCAGCAGCGCCGGGCTGCTGGCCAGGAGCCTCGGGCTCCCGATCGACGCCACGGCGCCCGCGCCGGGGACCGACGCCGTCGAGCCCGAGCTGGAGGCGCTGCTGCACGTCTCCCGCGCGGCGGCCGAGCTCTCGCCCGACGGCCACGGGGACCTCGACGTCGCGCTGGCGGCGCTGGACCGGTGCGCGGCACTGGCGACGGTGCACGACCTCGGTCGTCTCGAGGTGCAGAGCGGCACCCTCCGGGCGGCCGTGGCAGCGGCGCGGCGTGACCACCGCGGGATGGTCGCGGCAGCCGAGGTGGCGGTCGCGGCGGCGCTGCGCCACGGCCTGCACCCCTCGCGCTGGTCGGCTGACGCCGAGGCGGTGCTCGCGTACGCCGACCTGCTCGACGGTGACCCGAGCGGGTCGCGGACCCGGTCCGAGTCCGCCCTCACGGCGCCGGACACGATCCCGCCGGAGACCGCCTGCGCGCTGCATGCCGTGCACGGCGCGGCGCTCGCCGACGAGGGCGAGCGCAGCCGGGGCGCCGCCGAGCTCCAGGCGGCCCGACGGGAGCTCGGCGACGGGCCGGCCCCACCCGCGCTGCGCGCCGCGCTGGGCGTGCTCGAACATCGCGCGGCGCTGCTGCAGGGCAACACCGCCGTCGCCTCCGAGGTCACGGGGTGGCTCGCGGGGCACGTCGGCCACGTGGGCGAGGTGCTGCTGCTGCAGGCGTGGACGGAGGCGCTCGCCGGACGGCACGAGGCCGCCCGCGCCGCCGTCGCCCCGATCCGTGCCGCCGCGGTGCCCGTCCTGCTCCCGGACACCCTGATCGAGGCCCACCTGGTCGAGGCCGAGGCGGCGCTCGAGAGCGACGACGGCGCCCAGGGGCGGGCGGCACTCGGCACGGCCCTCGCGGTGGGCGAGTCGATCGGGGTCGTCCGTCCGTTCGCCTTCGCCGGTGAACGGACGCGGCGGCTGCTCGCCGACCGGGCCCGGCCGGGCCCGGCCACGACGTTCGAGACCCGGCTCGCCGCGGCTCGGGGCGCCGTCCGCGCCGAGCCGGCCGCGGTGCTCAGCGAGCGCGAGCTCGTGGTGCTGGCGCTGCTGCCCTCGCTGCTCAGCGCGGGTGAGATCGCCGCGGAGCTCACCGTGTCGGTGAACACCGTCAAGAGCCACATCCGCTCGATCTACGCCAAGCTCTCCGTCTCCACCCGCCGGGAGGCGGTGCGGCAGGCCCACGAGCGTGGGCTGCTGGCCTGATCGGCCCCGATCGAAACAGCAATCACCTGGACCGGGCGAGGACGCGCGCCGCGGACCGTATGACCGTGGACGGGGGCTCGGGTTCCCCCACGGATCCGGGCGGAGGGAGGTCTGCTGTGCCCGGACGACGCTACGAGTTCCGCCTGGCGGGGCGGCTGTCGGAGCGGGCCAGGGACGCGTTCGCCGGGATGGACGTGGTGGAGGTGCCGGCGCAGACCGTGCTCACCGCCACGGTCGACGACGCCCAGATGCACTCCGTGCTCGCTCTGATCCAGGCGCTCGGGCTGCACGTGGTCTCCCTGGAGCGCCTGGCCCCGGGGTCGGCGGAGGAACACCGCCCGGACGGGGAATGAGCCGGGAGGGCTCAGGTCGGGGTGCCGCCCGCCGCCGTCCCGCCCTCCGCGCCGGCCTCGTCCGCCGGACGTGCCGGTCCGCCCGCCCGCCGTCCGTCGTCGTCCGGGCTGAGCCGCTCCGGATGGTCGCGCAGCAGAGCGTCCGCCCATCCGGCCCGGGGATCCACGTCGACCAGCAGCGCCTTCGCCAGCAGCGTCAGCGGAATCGCCAGCACCGCGCCGAGGGGGCCGATGAGCCAGGCCCAGAACACCAGCGAGACGAAGGAGACCGTGACCGACAACCCGACGGAGTTGCCGATGAACCGCGGCTGGATCAGCGACTGGATCACGAAGTTGAGGACGCCGTAGACGACGATCACCGCGACCGCCGTCCCCCACCCGCCCTCGAGCAGCCCCAGGACGGCGGGCGGGACCAGCCCCAGCACGAACCCGATGTTGGGGATGAAGTTGGTGATGAACGACAGCACGCCCCAGGTGATCGCCAGCGGGACGCCCAGCAGGAGGAGCGCGACGGAGTCCAGGACCGCGACGACCAGCCCGAACACGGTGGTGACCACGAGGTACGTGCGCGTGTTCGCGGCAAAGCCGTGGAGCGCGGTGACGATCTGCGGGCGGTCGCCGCCGATCGCGGCGAGCCTGGCCCCGATCCCGCTCGCGTCGACCGTGAGGAACAGCACGAGCGCCAGCAGGAGGACGAGGTTGGCGGCCAGTCCGGCGACCCCCTCCAGCACGGAGCCCAGCAGCACGGCCACGTTGCCCCAGTCCAGCGAGTCCTCGGCGGCGCGCAGCTGCGCCGGACCGACGCCGAACTGCTGCAGGGTGTCCGTTGCCGAGGTGACGAGACGCTGCGCCTGGTCCGCGTACTGCGGCACCACGGTGGCGAGCCGGGCGACCGACACGACGACCACCCCGGACATGACCAGCAGCACCGCGTAGACCGCCAGGACGAGCACCAGCGTGCTCAGCCAGCCCGGGAGCCCGCGGCGGGTCAGCCGGTCGCGCACCGGCGCCACCGCGATCACGAGAACGAGGGCCAGGAACACCGGGCCCACCAGCCACGCCATCGCCCGCACACCCGCCGCCGTGACCACGGCCGCGGCCAGCCCGAGCAGGACGATCAGGCCGCGGGGCAGTGCGGGGCGGGTGCCGGGCCCCTCGCTCGCAGCCACACCGTGACTGCGGGCCGTGTCCGTCATCGGGGCGAGGCTAGTAACGGGGAACCGCCCACGGCGTCACCCGCGGCGGGCGGTCACCCGGGCCGGGGTGATGCCTGCGCCGCTCCCGTGCCGGGGGCCCCGTGGAGCCGGTACGGCTCACCCTGCACGGATGAGGGGGGATGCGCCGATGCGAGCAACGATTTCCCGACAAGCACGCGGAGGAGGAATCTCGATGTCCACATCGCCTCAGGCCACACCCGGCGGTACGACCGGGTATGCCGACACCCACGAGCACCACGACACCCGTGTGGCCTGGAGGACCGGGCTCGTCGTCTTCGCCGGCACCATCATGATCGTCGCCGGGGTGTTCCAGGCCCTGGCCGGGCTGGTGGCCCTGTTCCGGAACGAGGTCTATGTCGTCGGCCTCAACTACGTCTACTCCTTCGACGTCACGACGTGGGGCTGGATCCACCTCGTCGTCGGCATCCTCGTCGCGGTAGCGGGCGCCGCGGTGCTCGCCGGCCAGACCTGGGGGCGGGTCGTCGGTGTCGCGCTCGCCGTCGTGAGCATGCTGGTGAACTTCATGTTCATCCCGTACTACCCCGTCTGGTCCTTGCTGATCATCGCCCTCGACGTCTTCGTGATCTGGGCGCTGTGCACCTCCCCTCGCGAGGCCGTCGACGTCTGATGCGGCGCGACCCACCCGTCCGTGCCGGGCTCTCCCCCGCGCGCGGTCCGACCGTCGAGGAGGAGGCGTGATGGTCGTCCACCTCCTCCTCACGGCGCTCCTGCCGCCGGTGATCATCGTGCTGGCCCTGATGCTCGAACGGGTCGAGGAACACCTGGGCCGCCCCGCGGCCGGCGGCCGGTCAGCGGCACCCGAGCGGGACTCCTCCGCCCTGGCCGAACCCGCGGCATCGTCCACGGACTGAGCCCGGAGCGGGCCGTGACGAACAGGCGCGGCGAGCGTCGGCACCCGTACCGGCGCGCCGTCGTGGTGAGCGTGCTCCGGTCGGTCCTGACGACGACGGTGCTGGTCGTCCTGTACTACCTCGCCCCGCTGAGGCTGACGCTCGACCTCGGCACCTGGCTCAGGTTCCTGGCCGTGCTGGTGCTCCTCGCCGTGCTGACGGCGCGGCAGGTGCAGGCCATCCTCCGTTCCGACATCCCGCGGGTGCGCGCGGTCGAGGCCGTGGCGACGGGGCTGCCGATCCTCCTGCTGGTGTTCGCCGCGATCTACGTCGTGATCGACGCCAACCAGCCCGACAGCTTCAACGAGGCGCTGAGCCGGACCGACGCGCTCTACTTCACGGTCACCGTCTTCGCGACCGTGGGGTTCGGCGACATCGTGCCCCTCACCGAGCTCGCCCGCGTCGTCACGATGCTGCAGATGGTGACGGGCCTGCTCGCCGTCGGGCTGGTCGTGCGGGTCGTGCTGGGTGCCGCGCAGGTGGCGGTGCGCCGGCGCAACCTGCCCGGCCCGGATGCCACGGGGCGGCCCCCTGGTCCGCCCCGTGGCTGAACCGGGAGGCGCTCACGCGGACAGCGCCACGGTGAGCCGGCTCGGGCCGTGGAAGATCATGTCGTCGGCGTAGTCGACGGGACCGGGCGTCGCGGTGACGTCCGGCAGGAGGTCCAGCAGCGACCTGAGCCCGATCTCCGCCTCGGCCCGCGCGAGGCTCGCCCCGAGGCAGTAGTGGATGCCCATCCCGAACCCCAGGTGCGGCCCGGGTGGCCGGTGGAGGTCGAGGCGGTCGGGGTCGCTCCAGCGCGCCGGATCGCGGTTCGCGGACCCGAGCAGTGCGACGACCTTGCTCCCCGCGGGCACGCGGTGCCGGTCCACCTGCAGGTCCCGGTGGACCCAGCGGCTCACCGCCTGCACCGGGGGGTCGTACCGCACGAGCTCGTCGACGGCGCCCGGCAGCAACGTGGGGTCCGACCGCAGCTCGTCGAGGGCATCCGGGTTCGCCAGGAGGGCGAGCACGGACTTGGCGAGGAGGTTCGTCGTCGTCTCGTGACCGGCGGTCAGCAGGTGGACGCAGGTGGCGATGATCTCCGTGTCGCTCAGCGGCGCCACTTCGCGCGACTGCGCGAGCGCCAGCAACGAGATGAGGTCGGGCCCCGGCTCCCGGCGACGGGCGTCGAGCTGTTCGGCGAAGAACGCCGACAGCCGCCGGGCCGCCGCGTCCGCGACGTCGTGGGCGTCATCCCGGGCGGCGGCCCGGGAGCTGCTGGCCTCCTGCAGCGCGGTCGACGCGGCGCGCAGCCACTCCCGGCGGTCCGCCGCCACCCCGAGCAGCTCCGAGATGACGAGGATCGGGAGCGGCGCGGCGAACTCGGCGACGACGTCCACCACGCTCCTGCGCCGCAGCTGCGCGATCAGGTCACCGGCGATCATCTCGATGCGCGGGCGCAGGCCGGCCGCGACGGCCGGCGAGAACTCCGTGGCCAGCAGGGACCGCACGCGGGTGTGCCGCGGGGGGTCCAGGAACACCAGCCAGTTGTCCACCAGGTCGCGCAGCGTCGCAAACCGGTCGGGGACGAGCCCGTCGGCCGCGGTGCCCGGCCCCGAGGGCAGCGGGCTGCGCCCGCAGTGCCTGCTGGTGAGCACGGTGGCCACGCCCGGGTGGCTGAAGACGTAGTAGGTGGCGGGGCCACCGCCGTCGGGGTCGGCCCGCTGCACGGGCGCCACCTCGCGGAAGCGCCGGTAGACCGGGTACGGGTCGGCGATGTCACCGCGACTCCACCCCCGCAACGTGAACGCGGGCAGGGCGCGGCCCACCCCGCTCATGCCGCACCGCACAGGCGGCCGGCCCCGCGCACCCGGTCGGCGAGGCCCGTCGCGTCCGACGGCAGCTCATCGGCGCGCCATGCGACGTGCCCGTCCGGCCGGACGAGGACGAAGGCCCGCTCGTACAGCGCCGCCACCTCGGGCAGGGTGCAGTCCGTGGCGGCCAGCGGCACACCGCGCCGGGCGAACGCCCGCTCGAAGGCCACCCGGCGGTCGGACGCGGCGAAACACAGCAGCCGGAACCCGTCGCCGAACAGGTCGAGGGTGGAGACCCCGGGGGCGAGCCAGGCGTGCGGGGCCCGCGACCCGGGCAGGCTGTTGGGCCGCTGCACCACGTCGTCCTCGTCCTCCTCCTCGTCCGGGACGATGATCGGCGAGCTGTAGCGGAAGCCCAGGTGGATCATCGGCGCGTCGAACTCCCGGCCGACCCCGCTGCGCTCGAGCCGCTCGGCCATCGCCGCCCGTGCCCGCTCGCCGTCCGCCGTCGAGAGGTGGATCTCGGGAGGGACCTCGCGCTTCATCGTGCGCTGCAGGTTGCGGTTGGCCTCCTCCAGCCCCGCCACGGCCACCGGGCGCCGCTCGGTGCGGTAGGTGTCGAGCAGCCCCGGGCCCGCCCAGCCCGAGAGCTCGGCGGCCAGCTTCCAGCCCAGGTCGGCAGCACCGCAGATGCCGGTGTTCATGCCGAAACCGCCGGACGGGGACAGCGTGTGCGCGGCGTCCCCGACCAGGAAGACCCGGCCGCTGCGGAACTCGTCGGCGACCCGCTGCACGAGGTGCCACCGGTCGTCGGACAGCACCTCGAACGGGGTGTCGACCGCCAGCGCCCGGCTCACCAGCGTTCGTGGCGGCCCCTCGGCCTCCGGGCTCCCCCCGATCCCGACCGTCAGGCGGTACAGCGACGTCCCGTCGAGGGCGCGTAGCGGGAACCGCAGCGACGAGGAGAGCATCAGGTAGTAGAAGAGCGCGTGGCGCGATCCCAGCTGCTCGCGCAGCCGGGGGGCGCGGAACAGGATGTTGCGGAAGACCTGGGTGCGGTACCGGGTGGGCGCCGGGATCCCGCAGTCCTTCCGGATCGGCGACGACGTGCCGTCGCACGCGACGAGGAACCGGGCCGCGATCGTGCCCTGGCGCCCGGTGTCCCGGTCGACCACGGTGACCGTGACCCCGTCGGGGCTCTCGACGACACCGGCCACGGCGCACCGCGTCCTGATCGGGCCGTCCGGTGCCACGCCGAGCTCGTCGGCCAGCACCGGCGTCAGCCAGTGCTGGGGGCAGATGGCGTCCGGCTCGGGGGTGTGCGCGAAGGGGCGGCGGGTGGCCATCGTCGCGCGGTCCAGCCGGTACAGCTCGTGCCCGCCGACCCGCGTGACCCAGACGCTGTCCAGGGAATGGTCGGCGGGCCAGCCCGCGCCCCGGACCCGGTCGGCCACCCCCCACCGCCGGAACAGCTCCATCGAGCGCGGCCCGACGGAACCGACCCGCGGGTGCGGCACCGCGAGATCACCCTTCTCGGCCAGGACGAAGTCGACCCCGCGCGCCCGCAGCTCCAGGCCCATCGCCAGGCCCACCGGGCCGCCGCCCACGACGACGACGTCGGTCTGCTGATCAGCAACCATGGTTCGTGGTGCTCCCGTCCAGGTCACGGAACAGCCGTGCCAGCGAGGTGGCCGAGTCGGCGACGCGCTGCGGCATCACCGGGCAGGCCGCGCACTCCCGCGCCAGCTGCTCGAACCGCCGGGCCAGTGCCCGGCGGGCCACATCCGGCCGCGGGACCGGGCCCGGTTCGACGTCGAGCTCGAAGGACGGCCCGGCGGTCCGGCCGCGCACGCCCGACGGGAGTGTCACGAGCAGCTCGGACACCGGCCGCATCAGGCCGTTCATGACCTCGATCGCCGAGTTCATGAGGACCGAGCGTCGGAGGCGGCCGTCGGGTGACTCCGCGAAGTGCTGCACGATGAGCTGGAGCATCACGGAGTAGGCCTCGTTGAAGATCCGCATCGCGTGGCGGGCCGTCGGATCGGTCACCAGCGTCCGTGCCGGGCGGTCGGCCCGCAGCGTCGGGTTGCGCACCACCGGGAAGGCCGGGCTCCACGGCCGGCCGGCACCGGACTCCGCCTTGTTGCGCACCTCGACCAGCAGCTCCGACATCCGCAGGAACGACGCGAAGTGCGAGTCCTCCCCGCTGTCCCCGGCCCCGAGCATCCCGCCCTCGCCCTGCTCGGTGACGATGTCGATGGCGAAGAGCGCACTGGCCAGGTCGTCGACCTCGAGCTGGTAGTCCGGGTGCCGGGCGTTGATCGAGCGGCGGAGGAACAGATGGTGCTCGCCGCCTCCCCGGCCGGGCGCCACCAGGAAGAGATCCGGGACGTCCTGCAGCCCCTGACGGATCCGCGCGTACATCTCGCTCAACGTCTCGTACCGGCCCGCACCCGCCGCGCCGGTGGTGGTGGGCAGGTCGGGTCGCCGTACCTCCGGCGTGCCCACCGCGGGCTGCTCGATCGCGATGAACCGCGCCACGGTGGCGATGTCGAGCCCTTCGAGGCACAGGTCCAGGGGCACCGGCAGGTCGGTGCCGAGCGCGCCGAAGTCCAGCGCGGGGACGCAGAAGGGCTCACCGAGAGCCATGAGGATGTTGTTGACGAGGAGGAAATGGATCATCTCCTCGCGCGCGATCTCCACCAGCTTTCCCCGGACGCCGCCGTCGAGGGTCTCTCCGCCGTCACCCAGGGCGACCCGCAGCTGCTCGGGGGTCCACAGACCGCGGTCGACGAAGGCCTCGGCCGCCGCGTACGTCGGCACCGAGTACGCCGCGTAGAGGTACTGCAGCATCACGGCCAGCTCGACCGCCACCGCCTGGCGCAGCGCGGCCACGAGCTCGCCGCGGCCGGAGATCCGCCGGTGGACCTCCACCGGGGCCTGCCCGATCTCCGGCACCACGGTCGAGGAGCGGCGCGCGATCAGGAACTTCCGCAGCAGCTCCGCCTTGGGCGCGGACAGGTCCCGCGTCGGCGGCATGTAGTAGGTCTTCGCCAGGTTCCGCGGATCGCTCATCTGCCAGATCAGCTGGGCGTAGTTCTCCACCTTGATCCGCTCGGCGAGGCTGAAGACCTCGTCCTTCATGAACGAGTAGAGGAACTCGTAGTAGGCGAAGATCTCGCGGTAGAGCAGCTCGAAGGTGACCTGCTCCTCCGGGATGTCGGCGAGGTGCCAGTCGTCGGGCAGGACGCGCAGCGACAACCATCCCGCGCCGGACCAGAAGCCGAGGCGGTCGTCGTTGTCGTAGCCGGTGACGGCGGAACCCGGCTCGCCCGGGCCGCAGGGCCGGTCGTGCGGCTCGGCGGAGAGCAGCACCCGCGCGCAGCCGGCCCGCGCCCCGCGCAGCCCGAACCAGCCGCGCCCCTCGCCGTCGGTGTGCGTGGTGCAGGAGTCGCCCCACTCGCCGGCGTCCCCCGACCGCCCGCCGCGCAGCCGCGCCGTCCGCACGTCCCCGCTCCGCGCGTGCGGCCGCCTCGCCACCGGGTCACGGGGGATCGCCCGCGGGTTGACGTACTGCGTCACGTGCACCGGGTCGACGGCGGCGGGACGGCCCCGGTGGAACGCCCGGAACGCCACCTCGACGTCCTGCTCGTCGTCCGCCGGACCCCGGGGATGGTCCACGATCAGGACGGCGTCGTCGGTCTGGAGGACGGTCTCCCGTTCACGCAGCAGCACGGTCGGGGCGGCGGTCCCGTCGGGGGGCCGCTCGACGACGAGCAGCGCCTCGCCGCCGGCCACCTCCGATCCGGCGCGGGCCGGCACCGTCACCACCCCGGAGGTCGGGTCCGCGTCGATCCCGTCCAGCACGGCCACCAGCCGGTCGGTCTCCCCCGTCCGCACCTCGAGCCTGCGCGCGCGCAGCCCGGGCCACGCCGACGGCGAACCGACCAGGTTGACGGTCACGTGCCCGGCCGCCACCTCGACGCCGACCGGGCTCGGCCAGCGGGCACCCCGCTCGGGCACGAGCAGCCGCCCGGCCGGGTAGGTCCGCAGCTCCGCCGGACGCCACGGCGCGATCGTCCCCCACACCGGCCGGCGGCTCGGCCCGCCCGGCACGCCCTGCACGGGCGGCCCGCCCAGCACGAACTGCACGACCAGGCCCGAGCACCCGGGGGTCCCGACCGTCTCGCGCAGCCGCGCGGTGACCGGGGAGGCCGTCGGGTCGGGAAACCACGTGAGGCCCCCGTGGTCGCTGACCACGAACTGGAACGTGCTGGTCCAGCCACCGGGCGGCCCACCGGCCGAGTCGTGCCAGCGCGCCGGGTGCATCCCCTGCACGTCGCCGAGCAGCAGGTAGCCCACGTCGTGCGACCGTCCCCGGCGGCCGAAACCGAACTGGCCGACGGCCAGCGCGGTGGTCCAGTTCGAGGAGGGGTCGACGTCGAATATCCGCGCCCTGTTGACCGTGGTCGCCAGATACTCGTTGTAGTGGCCCCAGAGATCGACAGTGCTGCCGACGACCGGATCATGCATGTCGATCTCACCGGCGGTAGGTTCCGCCGCCACCAGCGTGGCAGCCACCGCGAAATGGCCGTTGCCGCCGAAGGTGTCGCCCTTCGCCGCACCGAGCAGGCCGTGATATCTCTCCGGCGGAAGATCACCGGGCGCGGGCCGCCCGTCGGGCAGCAACGCCGTGTTCGTCGCCAGATCCACCAGGCCACTGCGCGGTCCGGTCGGGAGCTGGGTGGTGGCCGTCCCCCGGAAATGCAGGCGCGGCACGTCGAAGACACTCACCAGGTAGCTCCCCCACTTCCGCCGATTCGATTATCACGAGGCGGATGAGGCGACACATCCCCTATCGAGGGCCGCCGTTGACGGGGCCTGCGCCGGCACGGGCGCGGAATCGGCCGCTCACCCCGCACGACCGGACGGTGCTGAGGGCATCGGACGGGCAGGCAGACCCCTACCGGCGAAATCGTTTCCGTCCCGGAATATCCACGTAGCGCGCGCCCGGCGAATGGAGGACGGCGCACCCGGTACGAGACCCGCAGCGCACTCCGCAAGAACAGACTGCCCCCCGGATAACGCCACACCGCTCACCCGGAGAGTCCATCCGGTCGTGTGGGTTGGACCCGCGACCCCGATCGGCCGCCACCGGAAATCGGGC
The DNA here is from genome assembly GCF_012911925.1 of Pseudonocardia xinjiangensis. Lineage (GTDB taxonomy): Bacteria > Actinomycetota > Actinomycetes > Mycobacteriales > Pseudonocardiaceae > Pseudonocardia > Pseudonocardia xinjiangensis. The sequence goes on from NZ_JAAXKY010000126.1 coordinate 16,928, forward strand.
TCGGAACCGTCCACCGCAGCCATCGTCCGGGGATGTGCGGCGAACCGTGTGACGAGCACGCTGAGGAATGGCGCCCACCCCCGCTCGATGGGCTCGCCACGAGGGAGCGCAATTCCCATGAGTACGCCCGCGGAAATGTCATGCGCCGAGGATCGATCCGTAGCCGTTCCGCTCGATGCGGAGCCCGTGCAGGCCACCCGGATCGTGGTGATCGGCGCCGGTGCCGCAGGCCTGGTCGCCTCCCGCGAGCTCGAGCGCCGAGGGCACGACGTCACGGTCCTCGAGAGCCGCCGGGCGGTCGGCGGCCGTATCCGCACGCACCGTTTCGGGAGCGTGCAGCCCGGTCCGCTGGTGGAGCTGGGCGCCATGCGGATCCCCGGCGCCCACGAACGCACCATGGCGCTCATCCGGGAACTCGGGCTCGGCAGCCGGCTCCGTCCGTTCCTGACGCTGTTCTCCGACGACCGGACCTTCGTCCACACCGCGGTCGGTCACGTCCAGGTGCGGGACGCGCCGCCCGTACTGGTGCAACAGCTCCGGTCCCGCCTGCCGGCGGCGGACCACCGGGAGGACACCGTCCGGTTCGCCGCCTGGCTCGCGGCGAGCGCCACCGCCACCGCGCCCGCCGACTTCGCCCATGCGATGTCCGACGACGTGCTCAGGGAGCTGCTCACCTTCGTCGACGGGATCGACGTCCGCCCCTATCTCGGCACCCGGTGGAGCGGCGGGGTCGATCTCAACACGTTCTTCACCGACCACTCCCGCGCGGCGATGCAGCACGGTGGCCGGCTCCTGTCCTTCTTCGCGGACATGGCCGCCGAGACGAGCCTGCCCCTGTCCCGGCTCACCGGCGGGATGGACCAGATCGCCCACCGGCTCGCGGCCGGTCTCCGCGGGGACATCCTCGTCGGGCACGAGGTGGTAGGCATCGACGTGCACGCCCGGGGGGTCCGGCTGATCGTCCGGAACGGCGCCGAGGTCACGGTCATGGAGTGCGATGCCGTCGTCTGCACGGTTCCGTTCTCCGTGCTGCGGCACATCGCGCTGCGCGGTCTGCACCCGGACAAGCTCGAGCTGATCCACGACATGGCCTACTGGCCGGGAACCAAGATCGCGCTGCTGTGCCGGGAGCCCTTCTGGCAGCGCGACGGGATCATGGGCGGCGCCTCGTTCACCGGCGGCGTGGTGCGCCAGACCTACTACCCGCCGGTGGAACACGACCCGGTGCACGGCGCCGCGCTGCTGGCGAGCTACAGCATCGGCACCGACGCGCAGGTCCTCGACGACATGGATCCCGCGACGCGCACCTCCGTCGTGCTCGACGAGCTCAGCGCGATCCACCCGCAGCTGTCCCGGCCCGGGATGGTGCGCGAGGTCGTCACCCGGTCCTGGGGCCAGGATCGGTGGAGTCACGGTGCCGCGGCCGCCCGCTGGGGAAAGGATCCCGGGACCTGCGAGGACGAGCGTCTGCTGGCCGCCCGGCCGGAGGGGCGGCTCCTCTTCGCAGGCGAGCACTGCTCCTCGTACCCGGCGTGGATCGAGGGTGCCGTCGAGTCGGCACGCGAGGTCGTGCGCCACATCCGCCTGCCCGCCGCTGCCCGGGCCGGGCGCATCGGCTGACCGCCGGCGGCCGGGGCCCGGTCAGTGACCCGCCGCGTGGTGGACCAGCTCCAGCCGGGAGTGCACCTCGAGCTTGCGGAACACCTGCCGCAGGTGGAACGCCACCGTGTGCGGAGAGAGGAACAACCGCCCGGCGATCTGCTGGTTCGTGAGGCCCTGCAGCGCCAGGTCGGCCACCTGGCGCTCCTTGTCGGTGAGGCTCTCCCACCCGCTGGTCGGCCGGCTGGCGTACTTCCAGTGCCGGCGCCGGATGCCCAGCCCGCGCAGCTTCTTCCGGATCCGGGCGGCGTCCCGTTCGGCACCGACGTCCCCGTAGAGACCGAGCGCGGTGGTGAGCACCTCCACGACACGCTGCTGGTCGCCGGACGGGAGCGCACCTGCCAGGTCCTCCGCCGCGGACGCGCGGCACCACGGGTCGACGTGCCGCTCGACGGCGAGCCCGAGGGCGTCCGGCCTGCGCAGCAGCAGTCCTCGGGCGTGCGCGGCCGAGCCGGCCAGCGTGTCGACGTCCGGGGCGTGGGCCGCGAGGTCGGCGGCGACGGCGACGACCCGCTCGGCGAGCGACCCGCGACCGCAGGCGAGCGACGCACGCACCAGCCACGCCGCGTGTGAGGGGTGCTGGAGCAGCAGGCCGGGCAGGGCGTCCGCGCCCGCCGCGATGCGGTCGAGCATCTCCATCACCGTGCGCCGGTCGTCCTCCGCCTCCGCGACCCGCGCCCGGATCAGCTCCCCGAGCTGCGGGCGGGCGTACCCGCCGTCCACGGGCAGTGCGGCCAGCAGGCCACGGACGCTCCGGGCCGCTCCCCCGGGGTCGCCGCGCATGACGGCACCCATCGCCAGCACCGTCCAGGCGACCGAGGTGCCCATGCCGACCCCGGCACGCGCGGCGAAGGCGAGTGCGGCGCTCAGCTCGGCCTCCGCGGCACCGAGCCGCCCCCTGGCGAAGAGCAGGTGGCCCCGCGCGACGCGGCGCACGCTTCCCCCCAGCACGGCGGGCTCGTCCGCCGGCTTGGCGAGCCACTCCTCCGCCTCGTCGAACCGCCCCAGGGACGTCAGGATCAGCACCGGGGGGTGGCAACCGTGCGCCGTCATCGGGTTCGCCACGGCCTGCTGCGTCGCCTCCCGGCTCAGCCGCAGCGCCTCCGCCGCGTCGCCTGCCCGCCAGGCGAGGGCGGCGAGCACGCCGAGCCGAGGTCCACGGTCGGTCGCGGCCGGCCCGTCCCGCTCGTCCAGCTCGTCGGCCGACGCGCGGGCCAGGTCGCCGTCCTGGCTCAGCAGTGCCCACAGCCGGGTGAGCGCCGCCTCGCCGCGCACCGCAGCGGGGCTCCGCCCGTCGGCGAGCACCTGCTCGGCCGCCGCCAGGGCCGCGGCCGCGTCGCCCTGCATCAGGTGGGCGATCGCCAGCCGGCTGCGCGTCTCGGCGGCCTGCGCCGGTCCGAGCGACCGGAGCGACGGGTCCGCGCCGAGCTCGACGACCCGCGACAGTGGGCCCACCCGGCCCCATACGTCGATCGCGAGCGCGGCCAGCGAACCGAACTTGTCGTGGGTGCTCGGGACCAGTTCCAGCCCGTGCCGGATCAGCTCGGCGCCCATGTCCGGCTGGGTGTCCCGGGCCGCCTCCGTGGCTCGGCGGAGGATCTCCACCGTGACGTCGTCGACGTCCCGGGCCCCCCGCACGAGGTGCAGTGCCCCCTCCACGAGCCGGCCCCGCTGGGCCAGGAACATCTCGGCCGCCTGCCGGTGGACCGCGGCGCGGATGGGCACCGGCAGCCCGTCGACCAGGGCCTGCCGGATCGCCCGGTGGCGGAAGAACATCTGATCCGACTCGGCGACCAGGATCCTCGCGGCCAGCGCCTCCTTGAGGATCGGGGTCAGCGAGCCGATGGTCACGCCGAGCATCCGGGCCAGGTCGTCGGGAACGACCGACGAGCCGAGCACCGCAGCCACCTCCAGCACCCCGTGCGCAGCGGGCGACATCTCCTGGATCCGGCGGGTCACCAGGGTGCGAAAATGCGCGGGGACCACGTCGGTCGGTGCGGCGTCGGGCGCGGGGACGTCGTCGAGGAGCCCCTCGACGATCGACACGACGAACTTCGGGTTGCCGTCCGCCGACCTGATCAGCTCCTCGACGGCGCCGCTCGGCTCCCCACCGAGCATCTCGGCGGCGAGTTCCCGGACGGCACCGTCGGACAGCGGGCGCAGCGGCATCTCACAGATCGCGACCCGGCCCCGGACCGACCGCAGGAGCTGCTCGAGGTGGTGCGACCCGTCGCCGGTCGGCGAGGACAGCAGCCACACGACCGGCTGCACGGCGAGCCGCCGGACCACTCCACGCAAATTCGCGAGCGCGTCCTGGTGCGCCAGATGCAGATCGTCGAGCGCAACGAGAACGGGGCCCGTCCGCGGCGCCGTACCGATGTCGTCGGGCAGCTCGGAAGCACCGGATTCCGCGGCTTCGACCCTCGGCTCCGGGATGTGCAGAGGGACCGACACCACGGCCAGTGGCGCGCTGTCCAGCAGTTCGTCCGCCTCGACGTCCAGGACCTCGAATCCCTCGGCGCGCGCGATTTCGCCCGCCGCATTCAGCAGCCTGGTTCTCCCGGCGCCGCGGTAACCCGTCACGGAGATGACGCAGCCCGACCCCGTGTCAATCGTGGATCGGAGCCGGCGGGTTATTTCCGCGAGCTCGGCTTCACGTTCTTTCATCGATGGCCGGCCGGGTCTCCCGACCGGTCGTCGGACGCGCCTGTCCCGTCGACGTTCCACGCGCGGGGTCATACGGCTCCTCGGGAACTCGAGCGCTGCGAGTGCAGACGACGACGGTCGCACACGCAGCCGCTTCGCTGCACCCATCCCGGGCGTTACCCATTCGGAGAAACTCATCGGAGCGCCTATGCGCCGAGCTGCCGTTGTACTCGGCGCACGGGGACAGAGCGGAGAGGCACCCGGGCCGGCGAATACAGCCTGCGTGACGGGCCGGTTTCGGCCGTTCCCGCGGCCGGCGGCCAGAGCGGGTGGAGAAGGGCGTCACGGACGACCGGCGTCGGCGGTGCGCTCGCGACGGCGAGCCCGCCCTGCGCGGCCGGTGTCAGACGTTCGCTGTGACGAACCGGTGCCCACTGGTGTTCTGCACGAGAACCTGGGTGACCGCAGCGGGGTCGAGCAGCACCGTGCCGTCGAGGGTGACCCCCTGGGCCGCCGTCGACGACGAGACGAGCCAGCTCCCGGCCGTCTGACGCTGACCGTCGCGGCCCACCACGATCAGCTGGCACGCCTGGCCGGCGGGGATCCCCGTCACCGCCGCGTTGACCCGGACCCAACCGGCGGCCGGCACCATGCGCACGGTCAGCCGGGCGCCGGTGGTGGGGTCCTGCGCACTCGCGAACCGGGTGCCCGGCACCTGGGGAGACGCGGAGGTCGGCGTGGGACCGTCCGCGAGCACCTGCGGAACGTCCGCCATGGTCCGGCCGACGAGCACGCCGACGCAGAGCGCGGCGGCCGCCGCGACCACCCCTGCCGCGGCCGCCCAGCGCGTGCGGCGGCCGGTCGTGCCCGACACGTCGGTGCGCATCTGGCGCAGGGTGCGCTGCAACAGGAGGTCCGCGTCGTCCGGTGGGCCCTCCAGGAACGCCTCCACGGGGACCGAGGCGAGCAGCTCCTGGACCTCGCGCAGGGAGTGCACCTCGTCCCGGCAGTCGGCGCATCCGGCGAGGTGGAGTTCGACCGCCCGGGCCGTGTCGGGATCCAGGCCGCCGACGATGTAGCCGTCGATGTCGACATGGTCGTCCGACAGCCTCATCACGCAGCTCCTTCCACGCCTACCGGGCGCTTCGGGAAGTGGTCACGCAGTGCTCGCAGGGCGTAGTAGGAGCGCGACTTCACCGTGCCACTCGGGATACCGAGCACCTCGGCGGTCTCGCCGACCGTGCGTCCGTGCAGGTACATCTGCACGAGCACATCACGGTGCTCGGTCGAGAGGTGCTCCAGCGCGTCGAGCACGACGATGCTGTCGACCACCCGGTCGGCGTGGTCGCGCTCGACCGGCACCGTGTTCTGCGTCTCGGCCACCTCCGTGGGCCGGGCGTTGCGGGCCCGAGCCCGGTCGATGATGATGTTGCGGATCACGGTGAGCAGCCACCCGCGCACCGAACCCCTGCTGTTGATCAGGCTGTCCGGGCTGCGCCACGCCCGCAGCATCGCCTCCTGCACGACGTCCTCGGCCGCGGCACGATCACCCGTCAACCTCGTGGCGTACCCCAGCATCGCCTTGCCGTGCTCGTTGAACAACGAGCGGACGAGCGCCTCGTCCGCCATGTTCCGGCG
>NZ_JAAXKY010000127.1 GCF_012911925.1 Pseudonocardia xinjiangensis
CCTGCGCCCCGCTCCGCCCCCGCCGCTCCCGGCAGGAACGGCGCTGGTCGATGCCAGTGAGGCCGACCTCGAGCTGCACGACCTCGCCGGGCCGACCCGGCCCGACTACCGCCGTGCGGCGGGGGAGTGACCGGCTGATAGGGTTTTCTTCGTCCGGCGGAGACGGCGGACACGGGGCTGTGGCGCAGTTGGTAGCGCGACTCGTTCGCATCGAGTAGGTCAGGGGTTCGATTCCCCTCAGCTCCACCGAGTCGACCGAACCCGGCAGCGGAAGCTGCCGGGTTCTCTGCGTCGGCGGGGTGGCTGACCAGCCCTGCGCGCACGGCGCGGCATCTGCGAGGAGGCCCTCGGGCGCCGTCCGGGAGAATCATCCGGTGCCGAGATTCCGCCGTACCGTCATCCTTGCCGTGCTCGCCCTGATCGTGGGTGGGCTCGCCGCGCTGGCGGTCGCCGACCCGTTCCACCTGCGCCATGCGCGATGGTTCACAGCGGGGCTGGTGCTGCTCGCGCTGCTGCTGCTCACCTCGGCGTTCGCCGTGGCCGTCCGCCGTGGCCTGGCGCGCGTGCTCGTGCTGGCGGTGGGTGCGATCGCCGTACTCGGCTGGGCGACGGTGGTGTGGACGGCGTCGCAGGTGGCGGGGATCGACCAGACGGTGTCCGAGGTGGCCGACGGTGGCCGGCGCCTGGTGGTGGTGGAGGGGGCGCCCTACGCCATCGACCCCATCTACGCCGTGGTGATCCGCGCCGGCAGCGGGCCGTTCGAGCAGGAGTCGATCGTCTACCAGGGGGTCGAGGAGGCGCCGGCGCCCGCCGACGTCCGGTTCGTCGACTCCGACACCGTCGAGGTGCGCACCGCCGGCGGGTGCATGTACCGCTCGGAGGTGGAAGGGGTGACGCTCGCCGTCGACCCGGTGCACCGGCCGTTGCGGGCCGACGGCTGCTGATCACGGGAGCGGGATCTCGGCCTCCGCGATGCTCGTGGGCGGGACGAGGCCGGCATCGCCGGGTTGTAGGACGACCATGACGAACCGCACGGGGGCGGCGCCGGAGCCAGCAGGCGCCTCGTTGCTGTATCGGTGCGGGGCGTGGGCCTGGAAGAGGACGGAGTCGCCCGCCTCCAGGTGCTGGACGGTGCTGCCGACGCGCACGGTCAGGCGGCCGGAGAACACCGAGAGGACCTCGCGGGTGCCCATCGGGTGTGCCTCGCCGTCGAAGCCGTCGCCGGGTTGCAGCGTCCAGTCCCACAGTTCGACCACGTCGGGCGGGTCGGTGCCGATCCGGAAGACGGCGTTGCTGCCCGCGGCGCTGCTCCACAGCCGGGCCGCCTCTGCCCCGCGGCGGACGACGACCCGCGGCTCGGCGTCCCCGTCGACGAGCGAGGCCACCCCGACCCGCAGCGCCGCGGCCAGCCCGACCAGGGTGGCGATGCTCGGGTTGCCCCGGGCCGTCTCGATCTGGATCACCGTGCCCCGGCTGACGCCCGCCGCGGCGGCGAGCGCGTCGATGGTCATCCGCCGCTGCTGGCGCAGGGAGCGGACGTTGCGGCCGACCGTGGTGGCCACGTCCTCGGGAGACTGCACGCCGGTCAGTCTGCCGTACTGCGTCGGATAGTTGGTTGTACTTCTCGCATTCTCGAACTACCGTCCAGTGCGTTGACCTGATGGGTACGTTCTACTGAACTGAGGTCCGATGTCCGTCCCTGTCGCGCTCCCGGCGGCGCTCTCCTACGGCGTGGCCGACTTCGCCGGCGGGCTCGCCGCCCGGCGCGCTCCCGTCCTCGTCGTGACGCTGGTGGCGCAGGCCGCCGGGCTGCTGACCCTGCTGCCGGCGGCGTGGCTGCTGCCCGGGCACCCGTCGGCCGCCGCGATCGGCATGGGTGTGCTGGCCGCCATCGGCGGGACCAGCGGGTTGCTGCTCTACCTCCGCGCGCTCGCGGTCGGCCCGATGGGCGTGGTCGCGCCGCTGTCCTCGGTGGTCGGCGCCGGACTCCCGCTCGCGGTCGGCGTGCTGACCGGGGAGCGCCTCGGGCCGCTCACGGTGGTGGCGATCGTCGTGGCGCTGGTGGCCATCCTGATGGCCACCGCGGGCACCCGGCGGGACGCCGCGGCGACCACGGGCATCCTGCTCGGGCTCGCCGCCGGCGTCGGCTTCGGCCTGTTCTTCGTCGGCCTCGGGTCGACACCGGACGACTCCGGGCTCTGGCCGCTGCTCGCGGGCCGGGTCGTCTCCGTGATGGTCGTGGGCGCGCTGGTGCTGCGGCACCGGCTGCCGCTGCGCCCGGGCGTCCGCCCGGTCGTCCGGCTCCGTCAGACGGTCGGCGCGGCCCGGCCGGTGACCGAGCAGGCGCCCGCGCCGTTGCCCGCGCGCTGGATGATCGTCAGTGGTGTCTTCGACAGTGCCGCCAACGTGCTGTTCCTGCTCTCCGCGCGGCTCGGCGACCTGGCCGTGAGCGCCGTGGTGGTGTCGCTCTACCCGGTGGTGGTCGTGCTGCTGGCGCGCGTGGTGCTCCGCGAACGGCTCACCGTGATGCAGCTGGTGAGCGCCGCGCTCGCGCTCGGGGCGAGCGTGCTGCTCGCGGTGGCATGACCGTCGGTCAGGCGCGCCAGGACGGCAGCCACAGCTGCGCGTCCCACATCTCCGCGGTGATCGGCTCGCCGACCAGGATGGGCCACAGCCAGATGAAGTTGGCGACGACCCCGCCCACCCAGAGGCCGACGACCAGCAGGCCCGTCTGGCGACGCTCGCGCGACGCGTTCGACCTGCCCAGGATCTCGCCCATCACCAGCGCCGTGCCGAGGATCAGGAACGGGACGACGGGGGTCATGTAGAAGAAGTACATCTGGCGGTTGATGTCGGCGAACCACGGCAGGATGCCGGCCGCGTAGCCCACCACCACGGCGCAGTAGCGCCAGTCGAAGCCGGTGAAGATGCGCCACAGCGACCACGCGAACACCCCGAGCGACGGCCACCACAACGCGGGCGTGCCGATCAGCATCACCGCGCTGATGCACGACGAGGCGCCGCAGCCCGTGATCTGGCTGCCCGAGGAGTAGTAGTAGAGCATCGGACGCAGGCCCATCGGCCAGGTCCACGGCTTGGACTCCCACGGGTGCACGCCGCTGGCCTGGGTGGTGAGGCCGGTGTGGAACTCCAGCACCTTGCCGCTGTAGTACCAGAGCCCGCGCAGCGCGTCGGGGACGAACGACCAGGGTCCGCCGGTCCCCACCTTCACGCCGACGGCGTACCGGTCGATGGAGGTCTCGCTGCCGAACCACGCCCACCACGCCGCCAGGTAGGCCACCACCGGGATCAGGGCCAGCGCCCACAGCGCGGGCGCGAGGTCCCGCCGCAGCGTGCCCAGCCACGGCCGCTCGACGCCTGCGGCGCGCCGGGCCGCGAGGTCCCAGACCACGGCGAGCACGGCGAAGGCCGCGAGCCAGTACACGCCCGACCACTTGACCGCGCACCCCAGTCCGAGCAGCACGCCGGTGGCGAAGCGCCACCACCGCACGCCCAGCCGTGGACCGTACGGGGAGTCGTGCATCCGGCCCTCGGTGATCACGATCGCCAGCCGGGCCCGCACGTCGTCGCGGTCGCGCACGAGCGTGGTGAACGCTGCCAGCACGAACAGGGCCGAGAACACGTCGAGCATGCCCATCCGCGACTGCACGTGCGACAGCCCGTCGCAGATCAGCAGGACGCCGGCGATACCACCGAGCAGCGTGGAGCGGGTGAGCCTGCGCCCGACCCGCACGATCAGCAGCACCATCAGCGTGCCGGCCAGTGCCGCTGCCGCGCGCCAGCCGAACCCGTCGTAGCCGAAGAAGAACTCCCCGAGCGCGATGAGCTGCTTGCCCAGCGGCGGGTGCACCACCAGCTCGTACCCGGGGTTGTCCTCGACGCCGCCGTTGCGCAGCATCTGCCAGGCCTGCGGCACGTAGTGCTTCTCGTCGAAGACGGGGGTGCCGCCGTCGGTGGGGCGGCCCAGCCCGGCGAACCGCACCGCCCCGGCGATGAGCGCCAGGGTGATCGCGACGATCCAGCCGCGGAGCCGGTCGGTCGGTGGGGGCGCGCCCAGCCGGACCGTCGGGTCGGCCGGGTGCAGGCCGGGCGCGGGGGCGTCGCCGATCGGCCGGTTGCCCGTGGGGGCGTCGGCGGTGGCTCGGGTGGCTGTGCCAGCTCGCGAGCGGTCGTCGCTGCGGGTGGCCACGTCGCCGATCGTAGGCTGCCAGCCATGTCTGCTGACCCGGTGTCCGGCCGTCTCGTGCTCGCGGCCACCCCGTTGGGTGACGCCGGGGACGCGTCGGCGCGCTTGCTGACCGCGCTTGCCACGGCCGACGTGGTGGCCGCCGAGGACACCCGGCGCCTGCGTTCGCTCGCCGCAGCGCTCGGTGTGACGGTGTCGGGCCGGGTGCTGAGCCACTACGACGCGGTGGAGGCCGCCCGCCTGCCCGGGCTGCTCGACGACGTCCGCGCCGGGCGCACCGTGCTGGTGGTGACCGACGCGGGGATGCCCGCGGTGTCCGACCCCGGCTACCGGCTGGTCGCGGCGGCGGCGGCCGAAGGGCTGCCCGTCACGTGCCTGCCCGGGCCGTCCGCGGTGACCACGGCGCTGGTGCTCTCCGGCCTGCCCTGCGAGCGGTTCTGCTTCGAGGGCTTCGCGCCCCGGCGCGCCGGCGAACGCCGGAGGTGGCTCACCACGCTGCTCACGGAGCCGAGGGCGATCGTGTTCTTCGAGTCGCCGCACCGGCTGGCCGAGACGCTCGCCGACGCGGTCGACGTGCTGGGGCCTGAGCGGGGCGCCGCCGTCTGCCGGGAGCTGACCAAGACCTACGAGGAGGTGCTCCGCGGCCCGCTCTCCGAGCTCGCGGAGTGGGCAGCCGAGGGACCCGTGCGCGGGGAGATCACGGTCGTGCTGGCCGGCGCCGCGCCCTCCGCCGCGCCGCCCGTCGAGTCGCTGGTGGGAGCCGTCGAGGAGCGGGTGGCCGACGGCGAGCGGCTCAAGGACGCGGTGGCGGTGGTGGCGCGGGCGGCAGGCGTCCCGAAACGGGACCTCTACGAGGCCGCCCTCGCCGCCCGCTCCTGAAGCCGGCTGTCCGCACTGTCCATGGCGCCCGATTCGGGGCCTCGCGTTCACTGTGCGTTCAGACTCGAACGAGATCATCACACCATGACCGCTCCGAGCGGCCGGCGCTCCGGCAGGCGGGTTCTCAGCTGGCTGCTCGCGCTCGCCCTGCTGGGAGTGGTCGGGTTCGTCGTGATCCGCGACATCGGCGGCGACCAGCCGCAACCGGCGGCCCCGATCGTCGTCACCGGCGTGATCGGATCGGAGAAGCTGGCGTTCTTCGCTGACCAGCGCGTGCGCGACGTGTTCCGCGCCAACGGGCTCGATGTCCGCGTCGACCCCGCGGGTTCGCGCCAGATCGCCACCACCGTCCGGGTCGACGACTACGACTTCGCGTTCCCCTCCAGCTCCCCGGCGGCGGACAAACTGCTGGCCGAGCGCCCGGCAGCGCGTACGTACGCCCCGTTCTCCTCGCCGATGGCGGTGGCCACGTTCACCCCGATCGTCGACGTTCTCACACAGGCGGGCGTCGTCGCGCCGGGGACCTCGGCGTTCGACGTGCACCGCTACCTGGCCCTCGCAGCCGCGGGCACCCGGTGGGACCAGCTGCCGGGCAACACGGCCTTCCCGGCGCGCAAGAACGTGCTGCTGTCGACGACGGCGCCGTGCCAGTCCAACTCCGCTGCCATGTACCTCGGGATCGCCTCCTACGCCGCCAACGCGGACTCCGTGGTCGCCGACCCGGCCGCGGCAGCGGCGGTGGTGCCCGCGGTCCAGCCGCTGTTCCGCGACCAGGGCTACCTGCCGCCGTCGACCGAAGTGCTCTTCGAGGACTACCTGTCGGCCGGGATGGGCCGAGTCCCGATGGCGCTGGTGTACGAGGCGCAGTACCTGGCGGAGGCGCTGTCGCCGGACCCGGTGCTCCCCGCCGAAGCGCGCCTGCTCTACCCGAGGCCGACGATCTTCTCGCGGCACACGCTCGTGCCCCTCACGCCCGAGGGCGACCGGGTCGGCTCGTTGCTCACCACCGACGCGCAGCTCATCGCACTGGCCGCTGAGCACGGCTTCCGCCCCATCGACCCCAGGGCGTTCGCCGAGGCGGTGCGGAACCGCGGTCTGCCGGAGCCCCCCACGCTCGTCGACGTGGTGGAGCCGCCGTCGTACGACACGTTGGAGGGGATGTTGACGAGCCTCGGGTGCACCCCGTGAGGCGGCTGACCGTGGCGGGCGCTGTGGTGGTCGCCCTGCTGGCCGGCTGCACGAGCGGGAGCCCGGCCGGCCCGGGGGCCGGACCGTCGGGCGAGCCGGTGACGCTGCGGGTACTCGCCGGGAGCGAGCTCGCGGACCTCGGCCCGGTGCTCGACGAGGCGGCCGCAGCCACGGGCGTGCGCGTCGCGCTCGACCCGGTCGGCACGCTGGACGGGGCGGAGGCCGTGGTGTCCGGAGCGGCGGCGGCCGACCACGACGCGATCTGGTTCTCCTCCAACCGCTACCTGGCGTTGCAGCCCGAGGCGCAGGCCCGGCTCGGCACGGCCACCGACATCATGTCCTCGCCCGTGGTGCTCGGTCTGCGGCGCTCGGTGGCCGAGCGCCTCGGCTGGGTGGGGCGGCCGGTGACCTGGGCGGAGATCGCCGCTGCTGCCGGTGCCGAGCAGTTCACCTACGGGATGACCGACCCGTCTGCGTCGAACTCGGGGTTCTCGGCCGTCGTGGCCGTGGCGACGGCGCTGGTCGGGGCCGGTTCGGCGCTCACCGCCCCGCAGGCGGCGTCGACTGCTCCGGCGCTTCGGGACTTCTTCGCCGCCCAGACGCTCGCCGCCGGGTCGTCCGGCTTCCTCCAGGACGCCTACGTCCGCCGCGCCACCGGTGCCGATCCGGGGGAGCCGGTGGACGGGCTGATCAACTACGAGTCGGTGCTGCTGGCGATGAACGCAGCGGGCAACCTCCCCGAGCCCCTCGAGCTGATCTACCCGGCCGACGGGGTCATCACGGCCGACTACCCGTTCACCGTGCTCGCCGGGGCCTCCGAGGAGGTGCGGGACGCGTACCGACGGCTGACCGAGTACCTGCGCACGCCGGACGTCCAACGCACGATCGCGAATCGCACGCACCGCAGGCCCGCCGTGCCGGGCGTCGCTCCAGCGCCGTCGTCGGCGCTCGTGGAGCTGCCGTTCCCCGGACAGGCCGACGTGGTCGACGCGCTGCTCACGAGCTACTTCGACAAGCTGCGGCGCCCGTCGCGCACCGTCTACGTCCTCGACACGTCGGGCTCCATGGAGCGCGAGGACCGCATCGGTGCGCTGCGGCGCTCGCTCGCGGGCCTGGCCGGGGCCGACCCGTCCCTCACCGCGCAGTACCGCCGGTTCCGGGGCCGCGAGGAGGTGACGCTGCTGCCGTTCAACAGCCTCGCGGGCAACCCGCAGACGTTCACCGTTGCCGAGGACGACCCGGGCCCGGACCGGCAGCGGATCGCGGACGCGGGCGCGGCGCTGCAGGCAGGCGGCGACACGGCGATCTACGACAGCCTGGAGAGCGCGTACCGGCTGGCGGAGCGACAGATCGCCGCCGACCCCGACCGGTTCACCTCGATCGTGCTGATGACCGACGGCGAGAACACGAGCGGCGCCGACATCGCAGCGTTCCGCGCCTACGTCGGCTCCCTCCCCGCGCAGCTGCGTGGCGTTCCGGTGTTCTGCGTGCTCTTCGGCGAGAGCAGCACGGCGGAGATGGAGGAGGTCGCGGAGCTGACCGGCGGCCGGACCTTCGACGCGCGCACGGTGCCGCTGGCGGAGGTCTTCCAGGAGATTCGCGGGTATGTCTGACCGTGCGGGTGGCGCGCGCCGCTACCTGGTGTCGCGGAAGAACATCGCCGGGATGGTCGGCGCGCTGGCCGGTGTGGGGCTGCACCTCGCCGGCGTGATCGGGGACGTCTGGCCGGTCGTGGCGGTCGGGCTGTACGGGGTGGGCGCGCTGGTCGGGCCCGCCGACCCGGCCGCGTCACCCCGGTTGACCGACGCGCTGCGCTCCGACGCCGCGGCCCTCCTCACCCGCATCACGCCACGGTCCGAGGCCCTTCCGGCGGGCACGGTCCCCGCCGTCCGACGGATCGTCCAGGTCATGGGGCTCGTGCTCGACCGGCTCGACGAGGTGGGCGATCGGCCCGCCGACCGGGCAGCTGCTCCCGAGCGGCTCGCACTGGCGGCCGAGATCGTGCGGGTGGACCTGCCGATGTGCCTGGACACCTACCTGGGCCGCACGCCGTCGACGTCGGTGGAGCGGGCAGCCGGGGAGTTCGTGGCCCAGCTCCACCTGATCGCGGCGGCGGCCGACCGCCTCGCGGCCGAGGTCCCCGACATTCACGTCCAGCGCGCGGAAGACCTGACACGCGAGTTGCGCCGCCGTCACGGAGAACCGTGACGGGCGACCGCCCCTTACCGCGACATGGTCACGTATCGCTGGTGAAAGGCCGACGAATCCGCGTCAGGTGACCATGTCGCGGAGGCTCGGGGTCAGTTGCCGGCCGAGGGGGCCGGCGCGGTGGACGGGCGCTTCGCGCGTGTCCACCGCACCGCCGGCTCCACCACGCGGGCGGCCACCGGTCCGATCACCGCCATGAGCAGCACGTACGTGGTGGCGAGGGCGGCGAGGCGTTCGTCAACCGCCGCGTAGCCGACGGCCAGCCCGGCGATGACGATCGAGAATTCGCCGCGCGCCACCAGCGCCGCCCCGGCGCGGGCCCGGCCCAGTGACCCGATGCCCACCCGGCGCGCTGCCCACCACCCCGTGGCGAGCTTCGTCAGCGTGGTGGACACCGCGAGGACGACCGCCCAGCCGAGCACCGGCGGGATCGACGCCGGGTCGGTGTTGAGCCCGAACACCACGAAGAACACCGCGGCGAACAGGTCGCGCAGCGGCTCCAGCAGCTTGGTGGCGTTCTCCGCCGTGGAGCCGGAGATCGCAATGCCCAGCAGGAACGCCCCGACGGCTGCCGAGACCTGCATCGCGGAGGCGAAACCGGCCACCAGCAGCGCGGCACCGAGCACCTTGAGCAGGAAGACCTCACGGTCGGGGGAGTCGACGAGTGCGGACACGAACCGCCCGTAGCGCAGCGCCACCACGAGCACGACGGCGAGCACCGCGACCGAGATCCCGACCGCGGTCAGGCCGCCGACGAGGCTCACACCGATCAGCACCGCGGTGAGGATCGGCAGGTAGAGCGCCATCACGAGGTCCTCGAACACGAGGATCGACAGCACCACGGGCGTTTCGCGGTTGCCCAGCCGGCCCAGGTCCGAGAGGACCTTCGCGACGATCCCCGACGACGAGATGTAGGTGACGCCGGCCAGCACCAGCGCCCCGACCGGCCCCCAGCCCAGCGCGAGCGCCACGGCCGCGCCCGGCGCGGCGTTGAGGACGATGTCGAGGATCCCGGCCGTCCAGGACCGGCGCAGGCCGGTGACGAGCTCGGCTGCGGAGTACTCCAGCCCGAGCAGCAGGAGCAGGAGCACCACGCCGACCTCGCCCGCGAGGCTGGTGAAGCCTTCGATGCCGCTGAGCGGGACCAGCCCGCCTGCGCCGAAGAAGAGCCCGCCGAGCAGGTAGAGCGGGATGGGGGACAGCCCGATCCGCCCGGCGAGGCGGCCCAGCAGTCCCAGTCCGAAGAAGACGGCACCGAGTTCGATCAGTTCCAGCGCGGTGTGGTCCACCCGCGGTCAGCCCCGCTTGAGGATCTTGACAGCGTTGTCGAGCCCCTCCGACGTGCCGACCGTGACCATGAGGTCTCCGGCGGTCAGGGTGAAGTCCGGGGTGGGGCTCGGGTGCACCTGCCCGGCGCGCATCACGGCGACGACGGAGACGCCGGTGCGGGTGCGCAGGGCCGTGTCGCCCAGCGTGCGCCCGTCGAACGGGGGGCCGACGGGGATCTGGCGGGTGTGGATGCCGGGCAGGTCGCGGTGCTCCTCGGTGAGCTGGGCGACGAGCTGCGGGGCACCGAGCAGGTTGGCCAGGGCGCCGGCCTCGTCGACCGTGAGCGGCAGCTCCGCGAGGCAGGCGTCGGGGTCGTCCGACTTGGAGATGATCAGCTCGATCCTTCCGTCGCGATGCGTGACCACGCCGATCCGTCTGCCGCCACGGATCGCGAACTCCTTGCGCACACCGATTCCGGGCAGGGGCGTGACCTCAACGTTCACCCTGTCCACGGTAATGGAAGGGATCGCTACCCTGTGCACATGCGGGTCCTCATGCTCGACGCGCCCCAGGCGATGTGAGAACGGCGAGACCTACGAGAAGATCGACTTCTACGGACGGGTCGGGGTCCGCGAGATGATCGTCGCCCACCCCCACGAGCGGCGGGTGGAGCTGTTCCGGGCCCTCGGCGGCCGGCTCGTCCCCGTACAGCCCGGTGCCGAGGGTGAGCTCACGAGCGAGGTGCTCGGGATCGTCCTGCGCACCGTCGACGGGAAGCTGGAGATCTCCTGGTCCGGGGGCTCGGCCACGGTCTGAGCGCCCGCGGAACCCGGTGGCGCGCTGGGCCTAGTCTTGACCCATGAGTTCCCCCGTGCTGACCGCCGTGGCCTGGCCCTACGCCAACGGCCCCCGGCACATCGGCCACGTCTCCGGTATCGGTGTGCCCTCCGACGTCTTCTCGCGCTACCAGCGGATGGTCGGCAACCGGGTTCTCATGGTCTCCGGCAGCGACGAGCACGGCACCCCGATCCTGGTGCAGGCCGAGAAGGAGGGCCTGACGCCGCAGCAGACCGTGGACAAGTACCACCGCGTCATCGCGGAGGACCTGCGCGGGCTCGGCGTCACCTACGACCTCTACACGCGCACCACCACGGGCAACCACGCCGACGTCGTGCAGCAGATCTTCCTGGCGCTGCACCGCAACGGCTACATCGTCCCGAGGACCACCACCGGCGCGATCAGCCCGTCCACCGGACGCACCCTGCCCGACCGCTACGTCGAGGGCACCTGCCCCATCTGCGGTTACCCCCAGGCCCGGGGCGACCAGTGCGACAACTGCGGCAACCAGCTCGACGCCGCCGAGCTGATCAACCCGCGGTCGCGGATCAACGGCGAGGTGCCGGCGTTCGTCGAGACCGAGCACCTGTTCCTCGACCTGCCCGCGTTCACCGAGGCGCTCGGCAAGTGGCTGTCCACGAAGACGGGGTGGCGGCCCAACGTCCTGAACTTCACCAGGAACCTCGTCGACGACATGAGGCCGCGGCCCATCACCCGTGACCTCGACTGGGGTGTGAAGATCCCGCTCGACGGCTGGCGCGACCAGCCGCTCAAGAAGTTCTACGTCTGGTTCGACGCGGTGATCGGCTACTTCTCCGCCAGCGTGGAGTGGGCCCGGCGCACCGGTGACGCCGACGCCTGGAAGGCGTGGTGGAACGACCCCGACGCCGAGCACGTCTACTTCATGGGCAAGGACAACATCACGTTCCACGCCCAGATCTGGCCCGCTCTGCTGCTCGGCCACAACGGCCAGGGCGACCACGGCGGCGAGCCCGGGCCCTACGGCGTGCTCGACCTGCCCACGGAGATCGCCTCGAGCGAGTTCCTCACGATGAGCGGTTCGAAGTTCTCCACCTCGCGGGGCACCGTGATCTACCTGGGTGACGTCCTGCGCGACTTCGGTCCCGACAGCCTGCGGTACTTCATCTCGGCGGCCGGGCCGGAGACCCAGGACGTCGACTTCACGTGGGACGAGTTCGTCCGCCGGGTCAACTTCGAGCTGGCCAACGAGTGGGGCAACCTCGTCAACCGGTCGATCTCGATGGCGCACAAGAACAACGGCGCGATCCCGGCGCCCACCCGGCCGGCGGCGGCCGATGCCGAACTGCTCGCGCTGTCGAAGGCCGCCTTCGACACCGTGGGTGCGCATCTGCGCCGTTCGCGGTTCCGGGCCGGGATCAGCGAGGCGATGCGGGTGGTCTCCGCGGCCAACCGCTACCTGTCGGAGCAGGAGCCGTGGAAGCTCAAGGACGACCCGGACCGGCGCGACGCCGTGCTGCACACCGCACTGCAGGTCGTGCAGGACGCCAACACGCTGCTCACGCCGTTCCTGCCGCACTCGGCGCAGAAGGTGCACGAGGCGCTGGGCGGCACCGGGGTGTGGGCGGCCCAGCCGGAGCTGCTGGACGTCCCCGACCTGGACATCCCGGGCCGGATCAACCCGATCCTCACCGGCGACTACACCCGCGAGCAGGCGCGCTGGCAGTCGGTGCCGATCGAGGTGGGCCGCCCGCTGGCCAAGCCCACGCCGATCTTCACCAAGCTCGATCCCGAGCTGGGTGAGAACGGCCCCGAGTGGGCGCCGATCCTGAAGTGAGCGGCGCGCACGGGCGGCGCGAGCGGCCGCCCGCCCCCGAGCCGCTGCCCGCTCCGACCGTCGACGCGCACACCCACCTCGACGCCTGCGGGTGCGAGGACGCCGCCGACGTGGTGGCGGCGATGGACCGGGCCGCCGCCGTCGGCGTCACGCGCGCCGTCACGATCGCCGACGACCTCGCGGCCGCGCGCTGGGCGGTGCAGGCGGCGCACTGGGACGAGCGGGTGACCGCCGCGGTCGCCCTGCACCCGACCCGGACGGCCGCCGTGCCGGAGGAGTGGTTCGCGGAGATCGAGCGCCTCGCCGGCGACCCGCGGGTGGTCGCGGTGGGGGAGACGGGCCTCGACTACTACTGGGACCACTCCCCGCCCGCCGCGCAGCAGGAGTGGTTCCGGCGGCACATCGACCTCGCCAAGCGGATCGGCAAGCCGCTCATGATCCACGACCGGGACGCCCACGAGGACGTGCTGCGGATCCTGCGCGAGGAGGGGCCGCCGGAGACCGTCGTGTTCCACTGCTTCTCCGGCGACGCGGCGATGGCGCGGGAGTGCGCGGCGGCCGGGTACGTCCTGTCGTTCGCCGGCCCTGTGACCTTCCGCAACGCCCGTGACCTGCAGGAAGCGGCGGTCGTCGTGCCCGAGGAGCAGCTGCTCGTGGAGACCGATGCCCCGTTCCTCACCCCGCACCCCCACCGCGGCCGGGCCAATGAGCCGTACTGCCTCCCGTGGACCGTGCGCGGTCTCGCGGCGTTGCGCGGGGTCACGGACGAGCGGCTCGCCACGAGCGCTCGGCGTAACGCCGAACGGATCTTCGGCCTCGCCGACGTGCCACCTGCTGCGCACCCGTGGACGGGCGGCACGGACGGTGCTCGTTCGGCGTAGGCAGCGGGCCATTCGGCGCTGGCAAGGCATTTCGGTGAGCCATCGACCGTGACCGCCCGTTACGGTTCCGTGATCGCTAAAGCCGGGGTGGGGAACGCTCCCCAGCACAGCGGTCACGGTGGTCCGGGGCGCTCCCCCTGATCCATGCCTCCGGGCCACCGTGACCGGTGATTCCTCCCCTGCCCGGTCCGAACGAGGTCTGGATGCCAGTGGTCGACGTCTCTACTCGCGCGCGGCACCGTGCCCCGCGTGCTCGTGGGGGTGAGAAGGTCACCGCACCCCCGGTCGCGGTGCCGACGGAAGACCCCTACGCCGATTGGTACGGCGGCGGGGACACCGGCACGTTCCCCGCGTCGCCTGCCGAGCTGCTCGAGCAGTCCCGCAAGCCGGTCGCCGCCCCTGGCGAGTCCGCCACGGAGCGCACCACCAGGATCGCGGCCAGGAGCGCCGCCGGGCGGCACCAGGCGCCCGTGATGACGCGCCCGGCGCCCGGCACCGGGACGATCGACGCCAGGGCCATCGACGCCGGTGCCGATCCGGCGACCGGCCCGTTCGCCGTGATCCCCGCGCAGGAGGTCACCAGCCGGATCCGGCCGATCGACGACGACGTGACCGGGCCGATCCCGGTGGTCCCGGCCGTCGCGTCCCGGGTCGAGGCCGAGCCCCTCACCCAGCCGTTCGCAGCGGTGGTCGCGCCGGACGCCGCCCCGGCCGCGGCGCCCGCGCCCACCCGGGCCGGTCGGCGCCGGCAGGCGGCCGCCCCCCGGCGGGCCCCGGCCCGGCTGCTGGTCCGCGGCACCGTGCTGGCCGTGCTCGTCGCGCTGGTGGGTGGCAGCGCCACCGCGCTGGCCATGGACAAGACCGTCACGATCACGGTCGACGGCCACGACCGCACCGTCCACACGTTCGGGTCCGACGTCGCCGCGGCGCTGGAGTCGGCCGGGCTCACCCCCGCCCCGCAGGACCGCGTGGAGCCCGCGCTGCCCACCGGTCTGAGCAACGGCGACCACGTCATCCTCAGCCGGGCCCGCAAGCTCACCCTGGTGGAGGGCACCTCCGAGCGTGAGGTCTGGACCACCGCCGCATCCGTGGGCGATGCACTGAAGGTGCTCGGCGTCGACGCCACCCCGATCCAGATGTCGGCCGCTCCCGCCACCAGCATCCCGCTGGCCGGTCTCGCGCTGAAGCTGAACGTGCCGCGTTCCGTGTCGATCACCGACGGCACCGGGGCTCCCGCGGACGTCACCACCACGGCGGGCACCGTGGCCGGCCTGCTCGCCGAGCGGGGCATCCAGCTCGGCCCGGACGACGTCAGCGTGCCGCCCGGCGACACGCCGCTCACCGACGGCACGTCGGTGCAGGTCGTGCGCAACGGTGTCGGTGAGGTCGTCGTGGTCCGCGACATCCCGCCGCCGGAGGAGCTGATCGAGGACCCCGACATGCCGCGGGGCAAGCGTGTGGTCGTCGACAGGGGCGAGTCCGGCGAGCAGACGGCGATCATGCGGGTCTACGTGCAGAACGGCAAGGAGGTCCGGCGCGAGCAGGTGCGGGCCGGGAGCAGCACCGCGCCGAAGCCCCGCGTCGTGAAGGTCGGCACCAACGACGACATCCCGCAGGCACCGGCCATCTCCGACGGCAGCGTGTGGGACAGGCTCGCCGACTGCGAGGCCACCGGCAACTGGGCGATCAACACTGGCAACGGCTACTACGGCGGTCTCCAGTTCGACGCCGGCACCTGGCGCGCCTACGGCGGCGACGACTACGCGCCGCTGCCCCACCAGGCCAGCCGCGAGGAGCAGATCGCCGTCGGCACCAAGGTCCGCGACGACCGCGGCGGCTACGGTGCCTGGCCGGCCTGTGCCAGCAAGCTCGGCCTGCCCCGATGACACGGGCCGGTGCGGCCCGGTGCACGCTCCGAGGGTGACGGACGAACAGTCGCGGTTGCTGGGGCCCGCCGAGGTGCGGGCTCTGGCCGGGGAGCTGGGGCTGCGGCCGACGAAGCGGCTCGGGCAGAACTTCGTGCACGATCCCAACACGGTGCGCCGTATCGTCCGGGCCGCCGACCTCACGCCCGACGACGTCGTGCTCGAGGTCGGGCCGGGGCTCGGGTCGTTGACGCTCGCCCTGCTGCCCGCCGTGCGCGCGGTGCACGCCGTGGAGATCGATCCCGTGCTCGCCGCGCGGTTGCCGATGACCGCCGCCGAGCGGGCTCCGACGCTGGCCGACCGGCTCACCGTCACCACGGCCGACGCGCTGCACGTGCTGGCCACCGACCTGGCCGGTCCCGTGCCCACCGCGATCGTCGCGAACCTCCCGTACAACGTCGGCGTGCCCGTGGTCCTGCACCTGCTGTCCCAGCTGCCGCAGCTGCGGCGCGGGCTGGTGATGGTGCAGTCCGAGGTGGCCGAACGGCTCGCCGCGCCGCCCGGCAGCAAGGCCTACGGGGTGCCGAGCGCGAAGCTGGCCTGGTACGCCTCCGCTCGCCGGGCGGGTCCGGTGCCGCGCGCCGTGTTCTGGCCCGTCCCGAACGTCGACTCCGGGCTGCTGGCCTTCGACCGCCGGGACCCGCCACCCGGCGACCGGGCCGAGGTGTTCCGGCTGATCGACGCCGCTTTCGCACAGCGCCGCAAGTCACTCCGGTCGGCCCTCGCCGGCTGGGCCGGCTCTCCCGCCGCGGCGGAGGACGCACTCCGAGCAGCGGGGATCGACCCGTCGGCACGGGCCGAGACGCTGGGTGTCGAGGCGTTCGCGGGCCTCGCCGCCGCCCGTGCCCGATCGTCACAGGGGCACTGACGGCGCGCCGCCACGGCGCGCACGTAGTGTTGGCGGGTGCTCGCAGCCGTCCCTCCCCCGGTCACCGTGCGCGTACCTGCGAAGATCAACCTGCATCTCGCCGTAGGACCACTGCGGGACGACGGCTACCACGACCTCGTCACGGTGTTCCACGCCGTGAGCCTCTTCGACGAGGTGTCCCTCGCACCCAGTGACGCCCCGGGCATCGAGGTGCACGGAGAGGGCGTCGCCGAGGTGCCCGCCGACGAGACGAACCTCGCGTGGCGGGCCGTCCAGCTCCTGGCCGAGCGCGCCGACCGGGATCCGGACGTGCGGCTGGTGCTGCGCAAGGGCATCCCCGTCGCCGGTGGCATGGCAGGCGGCAGCGCCGACGCGGCCGCCGCGCTCGTCGGGTTGTCGTCGCTGTGGAAGCTTGACCTCTCCCGCGACGAGCTCTCGGTGCTGGCGGCGGAGCTCGGCAGCGACGTCACCTTCGCCCTCTACGGCGGCACCGCGCTGGGCACCGGCCGCGGCGAGCGGATCGTGCCGGTCCTGTCCCGGCACCCGCAGCACTGGGTGATCGCCCTGCACCGCGGAGGGCTCTCGACACCGAGCGTCTTCCGGGAGCTCGACCGGCTGCGCGGTGACGAACCGCCGCCGGACCGCCCGGTCGAGCCGGTGCTGGAGGCGCTCGCCGGTGGCGACCCCCGCCAGCTCGCCCTCAGTCTGGGCAACGACCTGCAGGCGGCCGCCGTCAGCATGGCTCCCGACCTGCGGCGGACGCTGCGCGCCGGGGTCACCGCGGGTGCGCTGGCTGGGCTCGTCTCGGGTTCCGGGCCGACGTGCGCGTTCCTCTGCACGAGTGCCGACGCGGCCATCGACGTGGCCACCGAGCTGGCCGGCGTCGGCGTCTGCCGCACCGTCCGGGTGGCTCACGGACCGGTTCCCGGCGCCCGCGTGGTCGACCTGCACGAACCGCCGGGACCGCCCACGTCCTGGCCTCCGGTGCGCGCCTGATGGCCCCGCGCGTATCGGCCCAGAATCTGGTGAACCTCGAGTCGGTCACCGCCCACGTCCCCGGTGACGCCTCCCGCGTCCTGCTCGACGCCGTGTCGCTGGGCGTGGAGCGCGGGGAGCGGGTCGGTGTCGTCGGGCTCAACGGTGGCGGCAAGACCACGCTGCTCGACATCATCACCGGCGACCGCGCCCCCGACGGCGGACGGGTCAGCCGCGTCGGCGGCCTGAACCTCGCCCACCTCGCGCAGGGCGACACCCTGCCGAAGGGCGCCCGCGTCCGTGACGTCGTGCTCTCCGCGTGGGACGGGGCAGCCGACCACGAGTGGGCCGCCGACGCCAAGGTCCGCGACGTGCTCGACGGGCTGGGCATCGGCGACCTCGAACGCAGCGTCGAGGGTCTGTCCGGAGGGGAGAAGCGGCGGGTGGCGCTGGCCGCGGCCCTCGTCGGCGACCCCGACCTCGTCGTGCTCGACGAGCCCACCAACCATCTCGACGTCGAGGGCATCGGGTGGCTCGCCGGGCACCTGCTGTCGCGCCGCTGCGGCGTCGTGGTCGTCACGCACGACCGGTGGTTCCTCGACGCGGTCTGCACCCGTACCTGGGAGGTCGCGAACGGGCGCGTGGAGAGCTACCTCGGCGGCTACGCCGACTGGGTCTACGCGCGCGCCGAGCGCTCCCGGCAGGCGGACGCGGCAGAGGCCCGCAGGCAGAACCTCGCCCGCAAGGAGCTGGCCTGGCTGCGCCGCGGCGCGCCCGCGCGCACGTCGAAGCCGCGGTTCCGGATCGAGGCCGCCGAGGCGCTGATCGCCGACGTCCCACCGCCCCGCAACTCCGTCGAGCTGCTCGGGTTCGCCACCAACCGGCTCGGCCGCACGGTGCTGGAGCTCGAGGACGCCACGGCCGAGATCGCCGGACGCACGCTGCTCGACCACGTCACCTGGCGCCTCGGGCCCGGCGACCGCGTCGGCATCGTCGGCGTCAACGGCTCCGGGAAGACCACCCTGCTGCGCACGCTCACCGGTGAACGTCCGTTGCAGGGCGGCAAGCTGGTCAAGGGCACCACGGTGCAGCTGGCGGAGCTCAGCCAGGAGCTCGTCGACCTGCCGAAGGACATGCGTGTGCTGGAGGCCACCGAGCAGGTGGCGAAGTACGTCCGGCTCGGCAAGCTGGAGCTGACGGCGTCGTCGGTGCTGGAGCGGCTCGGGTTCCCCGCGGCCCGGCAGTGGACGCCGGTCGGGCAGCTCTCCGGTGGCGAGCGCCGCCGCCTGCAGCTCACCCGGCTGCTCATGGCGGAGCCCAACGTCCTGCTCCTCGACGAGCCCACCAACGACCTCGACGTCGACACACTCTCGCGGCTCGAGGACCTGCTCGACGGCTGGCCGGGCACGCTCGTCGTCGTCAGCCACGACCGCTACCTCGTGGAGCGGGCCTGTGACACGGTGGTCGCCCTGTTCGGCGACGGGAAGATCACGCACCTGCCCGGCGGGATCGAGGAGTACCTGCAGCGTCGCGCCGCGGCCGGCAAGCAGGCCACGGGCCTGTCCGCGGTCCCGGCCGGGTCGGCGCCTGCGAAGCCGGCGTCGAACGCCGCCGACCAGCGCGCCGCGCGCAAGGAGGCCTCCCGGCTGGAGCGCCGGATGACGGCGCTGAGCAAGCGCGAGAAGCAGCTGCACGAGGAGCTGGCCGCCGCCGCCACCGACCCGGCCCGGCTCCTCCAGCTCGACGCCGAGCTCAAGGCGGTGCTCGCCGAGCAGGAGACGGTCGAGCTCGACTGGCTGGCCGCTGCGGAGATCGCCGAGTCCTAGCGTCTCTCCGGTCCGGTTGATCCGGAGATCCGCCGATCGATCGATTCGGCCTGATGGGCCGCCCCCTAGCGTCTGCCGTGGACTTGGGGGGACGAAGATGACGACGATCACGAGCCCGGCACCTGCGCGGGCGCTGCCGGCTTTTGCCCGCGGCCCGGTGCTGCTGGTGGCAGCCGCAGTCGGGGTGTTGCTCACCGCGGTGAGCGGCCGCTACGGATACTTCGGCGACGAGCTGTACTTCATCGCGGCGGGGCACCACCTGGCCTGGGGCTACGCCGACCAGCCGCCGCTGCTGCCGCTGATCGCGCTGGCGATGGACACCATCGCTCCGGGGTCGGTCGCGGTGCTGCGCATCCCGGCCACCCTCGCGACTGTGGCCGGGGTCGTGCTCGCGGCGCTACTGGCCCGCGAGTTCGGGGGCGGCAGGCGCGCCCAGCTGCTCGCGGCAGGTGCCTACGCACTGTCGCCGAACTTCCTGGCCACCGGGCACCTGCTGGCCACCTCGACGCTCGACCCGGCGCTGTGGACAGCGCTGACCTGGCTGCTCGTGCGGTGGGTGCGCACCAGGGCCGATGGGCTGTTGATCGCCGCCGCGCTCGTCACAGCGGTCGCGCTGCAGGTGAAGTTCCTCGTCGGGGCGTTCTGGGTCGTCGCGATCGTGGCCGTGCTCGTGTTCGGTCCGCGCGACCTGCTGCGCAGGCCCGCGCTCTGGCTGGGCGGTGCGGTCGCGGTGCTCACCACCGTGCCGACCCTCGTCTGGCAGGCGCAGAACGGATGGCCGCAGCTGGGCATGAGCCGTGCGGTGGCCGCCGAGAGCGTCTACGCCGGCGGGATGATCGGCTTCCTGCCGGTGGGGCTGCTCATGGTCGGGTTCCTGGTCGGCTCGGTGCTGGCCGTGCACGGAGTGGGACGGCTGCTCGCCGATCCGGCATACCGGTTCCTCGGGGTCACGGCGCTCGGTGTCACCCTGATCTTCCTGGTGAGCGGCGGGCGCCCGTACTACATCGCGGGGATGTTCCCGGTGCTCTGGGCGGCGTCGGCGGCCGCGATCGAGCAGCGCAGGCCGGCCGTCTGGTGGCGGTGGGTGCCGACGTGGCCGGTCTACGCGGTGACGGCGGTCCTCGTCCTCGGCGTCCTCCACGTGCTGCCGATCAAGCCGGTCTCGGCCCACGCCGACCAGCCGCTGATGATCGGCAACTTCCAGCTCGACGAGATCGGCTGGCCGCAGACGGTGGACGACGTGGTGGCCGCGCACCGCGCGCTGCCCCCGGAGACCGCGCGGAACGCCGTGGTGGTCACCGGGGACTACTGGACGGTGTCGGCGATCCAGCACTACGCGCCGGACCTGCCCGCATACAGCGCGCACCGGGGCGCCGCGTGGTTCGGCACGCCGCCGGAGGACTCCGGCGCGGTGCTCGTCGTCGGTGACCCGACCTCACTGGCACCGGCCTTCGACCGCGTCACGCAGGTGGGCGCCATGGACAACGACGTGCGCGTCACCAACCTCGTGCAGGGAACTCCGATCTTCCTGCTCGAAGGGCGGAACCGCGCCTGGGCCGAGATCTGGCCGACGATCCGGCGGCTCTGATCCGGTGGTCAGGCCGCCGAGAACGCGGCCACCAGGTCGGGGGTGCGGCCGAGCAGCACGGCCGTCGCGATCGGGTCCATGTAGTCGTCGTAGCTGATGATCTCGCCGTCGCGCACCCGGATCACGCCGAGTGCGCGGAACCGGTACGGCCCGCCGGTGGCGTGCGAGTGCCCGTGGTGCTCGATCTCGGCCACCACGACCTCGGGGTCGTCGGTGTCGCGGACCACCACGTCGACGCCCTCGATCCGGAACATCTCCCGCCGCCCGGAGGCGGCGCCGTGATAGGCCCGGATCGCGTCCCGCCCGCGCAGCTCGCGCGGCATCCCGGGCGGGGCGAAGGGATAGGTGAGCACCCCGTCGGCGGCGAAGAGGTCGGCGAACACGACGCCCTCCCCGGCCACCATGCGACGTACCTGCTCGACGACTTCCCGAGGACTGCGGCTCATGACAACTCCTAGAATCGGAACGGTGACCCCGCTTCGACGATACGGAACGTGCGCCCCGCTTCGCTACCCACCTGCGGTGTGCGGTCGTGGCTGACCGGCCGCTGCGCGCGGACGCCCGCCGCAACCGGGACCGGGTGCTCGCAGCCGCCGACGCGGCCTTCGGAGAGCGGGGGTTCGGTGTTCCGCTCGACGAGATCGCGGCAGCAGCCGGCGTCGGCCCGGGCACGGTCTACCGGCACTTCCCGACGAAGGAAGCGCTCTTCGAGGCCGTCTCCCTCGCCCGGGTGCAGGACCTCGTGGCGGATGCGCAGGCCCGCGCCACCGCCACCGATCCCGGGTCGGCCTTCGACGGTTTCCTCACCCGGCTCGCCGAGGAGGCCGACCGCAAGCGCGACCTGCCCGACGCGCTCGCCGGGGCCGGGGCGCGCGGAATGTCCGATGCCGTCGCCGAACTGCAGGCTGCGCTGGATGTACTGCTGGCGCGGGCCCAGACGGCCGGAGCCGTACGCGGTGACGTCACCGTCCCGGACCTGATCGCGCTGCTCAAAGGGCTGTTGCAGGTGGTCGGGACCGACTCGGACCCGGCGCTGGGTCGACGCGTCTTCGCAGTGGTGCGGGACGGGCTGAGACCTCAGCAGGGATGAGGATCAACCTTTCGACCGATCCGCGCCGAGGGGGACTGTCCTAACGTGACAGCGGTGCGGCCGGGTCGGGGGACCCGGAGGGGAGCACCGCACAGCACGACCGGCCCACCGCCGATCGACGGCGGCGGCGGGCCGGTCGGCACCCCCGCGAGTCGCCCGGAATCGGCGCGCGAGTCGCCCGAAACGAGCCCGCGAGTCGCCCGGAATCATTCCGCGAGTCGCCCGGAACGGTCCCGCGAGTCGCCCTGATTCGGTGCGCGAGTCGCCCTCCTATCCCGGGCCCCCATTCCTGCGGCGTTGGCCTCTGCCCGGAGCAGCCCACCGACCCGCTGCGTGCCCATCCCGCTGGCGAGTCGTTCGGTGACGAGTGGGGCCGCGTGTGCGGAGGAAGGGCGACTCGGCCTCCCGATCGGGGCGACTCGCGGGTTCAGATGGCAGTGATCGATCCGAGATCCGACTCTTGGCCCTGTGGAGGGCGGATAGCCGGATCTCACGACGATCATCGGGAGAAGGCCGCAGGATCGGGCGACTCGCGCGCGAGAACTGGGCGACTCGCGGGTGCGGCGGGGCGAAGCGCGCGCCGGGACGGGATCGGGGCGACTCGCGCACCGAATCAGGGCGACTCGCGGGACCGTTCCGGGCGACTCGCGGAATGATTC
>NZ_JAAXKY010000128.1 GCF_012911925.1 Pseudonocardia xinjiangensis
CCCTACGACCCCGCCCGGCACCGGCGCCGCGGGGTCGTAGGGCGTGCGGGTGAAGACGAACGTCGCGAGGTTGAGCGCCACCGGGTCGAGCCGCAGCGTCTCCCCGGCGAAGTAGCCGTCGAGACCCACCCAGGTGCCGTCGGGGCCTGGCCGGAACCGGCTCGTGCGCCCCGGCCTGCCGAGGCCGCCCAGGTGCAGGAGCCCTCCCGGGATCGCGCGCAGAACGTACGGCGACGGGCCCCAGTACCAGGGGCCGAGCAGCTCCAGCGGCACCGGCGAGCTCTGCGGCGTCCACGGGTCGACGATCCGGGGTTCGGCGGCGCGCAGGTCGGCGAGCAACGCCGCCGTCAGGCCGTTGTCCAGCCCCGAGGTCGTGTTGGCCAGCACGAGCGCGCCCGCGCCCTCCTCGCGGTCGACCCAGAGGCCGGCGAGGAACCCGGGCATCGACCCGCCGTGGCCGACCAGCACCGGGCCCGGCCGGGCCGGGTCGGTGCCCACGCGCTGGACCTGCACACCCAGCCCGTAGGACGACCAGGTCGCCGCCGACGAGTCGATGCCCGCCGGGATCGTCATCTCCTCGAGCGTGTCGGGCGAGAGCACGCCGCCGGTGTCGCCGAGCAGGAACGCGCCGAGCCGGGCCAGGTCGGTGGCGGTGGCCCACAGCTGGCCCGCCGGGGCCATCACTCCCGCGTCGTGCTCGGGCTCGACCTGCACGGCGTCGGCCCAGGGGTGCACCGCGTAGCCCTGGGCGGCGCGGCCCGATGGACGGGTGGTCGTGCGGGTCATGCCGAGCGGGGCGAGCACCTCGTCGCGGGCCACCTCGGCCCAGGAACGGCCGCGCGCCCTGGCGACCAGCTCACCGAGCAGCCCGAACCCGAGGTTGGAGTAGTGGAACCGACGCGCGGCAGGCAGCACCACGTCGGCGGCCGAGAGCCCGAGGCCCTCCAGCGTCGTGCCCGGGGCCCGCTCCCACCACTGACCCGGGCTCTCCGACCCGGCACCGGCGAGGTGCGAGAGCAGCTGGCCGACGGTCCGGCCGCCCAGCGGGGTCCCGGGCAGGTGCACGTCGAGCGCGTCGTCGAGGTCGAGCCGGCCTTCGTCGCGCAGCCGCAGCACGGTGATCGCGGTGACGGTCTTGCTGATCGACCCCAGCCGGTACTGGACGTCCTGGTGCGGCTCGGTGATCTCACCGCGCCCGGTCGACCACACCAGCGCGCCGTCGCGGACGACGCCGGCGACCAGCGCGGGAACGCGACCGTCACGCTGGGCGCGAGCGGTGCGGGCGAGCAGCGTCCGGGCGGTGCTGGGGAGCAGAGACGGCATGCGGGCCACGCTAGCGGCGGGCTCAGCCCGCCGGCGCGGGGACGGGCTCGGCGTAGATCTCGGCGTGGCGCGCCGCGGCGGCGGCCCAGGTGTACCGCGCCGCCACCGCGGCCCCGGCCACCCGCAGGCGATCCCGCAGCGGGACGTCCGTGAGCACGGCGCGCAGGGCCGCGGCCAGTGCCACCGGATCACCTGCCGCGGGGAGCAGCGCGCTCTCACCGTGGGTCAGGTACTCGGTGAACACCGGCACGTCGCTGGCCACGACCGGCAGGCCCTGGCTCATCGCCTCGATGGTCACGAGCCCGAAGCCCTCCTTGAGCGACGGGTAGGCGAGCACGTCGGCGGCCGCGTACCAGGCACCGAGCTCGGCGTCGCTGACGGTGCCGAGCTCCACGACGTCCCGGCCGGCCCGCAGCCCCATGCCGGGCAGGTCGGCGAGCGCGGCCTCCCGGTAGGGCGCGAAGTCCTGGAACGAGTGGCCGCCGACGACGGCGAGCACGGGACGCGGCGTGCCCGCCGTGTCGGCCTCGGCGGCCAGTTCGGCGAGCGCCCGGAACGCGACGAGGCTCCCCTTCCGCGGCTCGATCCCCCCGACGGCGAGCAGCAGCGGACCGCGGGCCCTGACCCGCAGGCGCAGAGCGGCCCGCTCCGCCTCCGGCACCGGCGGGAAGCGGCCCGGGTCGACCCCGTTCGGCACCACGGTGGCCGTGACGCCGAACTCGGCACGCAGGATCGCCCGCCACTGCTCGCTCACCACCAGCACCCGGTCCGGCTCGGTGATCGCCCGGCGCTGGCAGTCGATCAGCACGGGCGTGGTGAAGTCGTCGACGTGGTGAGCGGTGCGCAGCACGCGCACGGCCGCCCCGGTGACCGCGCGGGCCCGCAGCGCCGCGCGGGCGGCGATGCAGTCCTGGGCGTGCAGGACGTCGAACTCGGCGATGCGCTCCGCGAGCCCCGCCGCGAGCAGGTCGATCGCGCTGAGCACGCGTTGCTCCAGCGTGGTGCCCTCGCGCGACGGTCCGCGCAGCACCGTGTGCGGCGCGTCCGTCTGCCGCCGGTAGAGCCCCGCAGCGGGGTCACCGAGCGCCACGACGTGCACGGGATGCCCGCTGCGGTGCAGCGCCTCGGCGAGCCCGAGGGTGTGGACGTGCCCACCGCGCGGCGTCGTCGAGTGGCTGACGAGCGCTACCCGCGTGACGTCGGATGCAGCGACGAACCGGTCGCTTGACACAGCCGGGCCGAGAGGTTTCCTATGGGACACGAGCAGTTACTCTAGTGAACGACCCAGGGGGACGGGCATGACGGCGGTGGACGAGGGCACCACACTCGGGGTGGCCGGGCTGATCATGGAGCTGCAGAGCGTCGGCCTGCGGCTGGAGACCACGCTCGAGACGTCCCGCCAGGGCGGCGCCGGCCCGTCCGACTCGGGCATGCTCTGGATCGAGGGCGTGCCGGTGACGGTGCCCCCGAGCCCGACCTCGCCGTACTCCCTGCGCGCCGAGGACGACGGCCAGGCCATCTACCGCGACGGCGCGAAGGTCGCGTCGGTGGCGGGCACGGCCCGGCCGCGGTTCTACGACCTCACCACCGCCGACGGCGTCCCCTACCACCAGATCGCGCTGCTGCACCTGGACTCGCTGGCCTCCACCGTCGTCCAGGCGTGCAACTACTGGGGCAACTCCGACCAGTGCGGCTTCTGCGGCATCGGGCTCTCCCTCGCGGCGGGGCGCACCATCGCGAAGAAGACCCCGGAGATGCTGGCCGAGGTGGCCGTCGCCGCCAAGGAGCTGGACGGCGCCGTGGACGCGACGCTCACCACCGGCTCGTCGGTGGCGCCCGACCGCGGCGCGCTGTACGTGGCGCGGTGCGGGCAGGCGGTGAAGGAGGCCGCCGGGCTGCCGGTCGAGGTGCAGTTCGAGCCGCCCCGCGACCTGTCGACGATCGACCAGGTGCACGAAATGGGGGTCGACGCGCTCGGCATCCACGTGGAGTCGTTCGACCCCGCAGTGCTGGCTCGCGTCGCCCCGGGCAAGTTCCGCACCGGCATCGAGACCTACTTCCGCACGTGGGAGCACGCCGTCGGGCTCTTCGGCGAGGGCCGGGTCTCCACCTACGTCATCCTCGGCATGGGCGAGGACCCCGAGCTCACCGTCGAGATGTGCCGCCGCGCCGTCGACATCGGCGTCTACCCGTTCGTCGTGCCGCTGCGGCCGGTGGCCGGCTCGCTGATGCAGGACGTGCCCGCGCCGTCCCGCGAGTACACCGAGCCGATCTACCGGAAGGTCGCCGGGTTCCTCGCGGAGCGCGGGCTGGGCGCCGACACCGCCGTGGCGGGCTGCGCCCGCTGCCAGGCCTGTTCATCGCTGAACCTCGTGCAGAACGCCGGGTCGCCCGCACCGTGCGGGCCGACCGGCGGTGCTCCGGGTGGAGCGCCGCTGCTGCAGATCGGCAGGCGGCCGGAATGACCGCGCCCGCGCTCTCCCGCCCGACCCGCATCCGTCCGGTGCCGCCGGTGAACGTGCTGGTCGGCGTCGACCCGGTGCACTGCCGCCCGGTCCGTGACGCGGCCGGGCTCGCCGCACACCACCGCATCCGCCACGCCGTGTTCGTCGAGGAGCAGAGCCTCTTCACCGGCACCGACGAGGACGCGCACGACGCCCGCACCGACGTGGTGCACGTGCTCGCGCTGCATGCCGGCCGTCCGGCCGGGACCGTGCGGCTCTACCCGGTCGGGCCCGGCGAATGGCTGGGCGACCGGCTCGCGGTGCTGCCCGAGTTCCGCGCGGCCAACATCGGCGCACCACTCGTGCGGTTCGCCGTGGCCGCCGCCGGTGCGCGTGGCGGCCGGCTGATGCGTGCGCACGTGCAGCAGGCCAACGAGCGGTTCTTCCACCGTCTGGGCTGGCGCACCGACGGGCCGGTGGAGACCTACGTCGGCCACCCGCACGTCCCGATGTGCGTCGAGCCGATCGCGCTGTGCCCGTGGCTCGCCGGGACTACTCCACGGTGACGCTCTTGGCGAGGTTGCGGGGCTTGTCCACGTCGCGCTCCAGCACGACAGCGGCGTGGTAGGCGAGGATCTGCAGCGGGATCGACATCAGGATCGGGTCGAGCTCCGGCTCGTTCTTCGGGATCACCAGTGTGCGGTCGGCCAGCTCGGCGGGCAGCTCGCGGTGCGCGACCGCGATCACCGGGCCCTTGCGGGCCTTGATCTCCGACAGCGTCGAGGTGTTCTTGTCCAGCAGGTCGTCGTCGGGGACGATCGCCACGGTCGGCATCTCGGGGCTGATCAGGGCCAGCGGGCCGTGCTTGAGCTCGGCCGACGGGTAGGCCTCGGCGTGCACGTAGGAGATCTCCTTGAGCTTCTGCGCGCCCTCCCGCGCCACCGGCCACCCGCGGCGCCTGCCCACGAACATCACACTGCGGCTCTGCGCGATCTCCGCCGCCACCCCGGCGATCATCTCCGACCGCTCGATGATCTCGGTGATCTGGCCCGGCAGCGCAGTGAGGCCGGCGATGATGCGCCGCCCCTGCTCGGGGGACAGGTCGCGCATGCGGCCGAGGTGCAGCGCCAGCAGCGCGAACGCCGCGACGGTCGAGGTGAACGACTTCGTGGCGGCCACCGACATCTCCGGGCCCGCGTGCAGGTAGATGCCGCCGTCCACCTGGCGCGCGATCGTCGAGCCGACGACGTTGACGATGCCGATCACGCGGCCGCCCTTGCGTTGCAGCTCCTGCACCGCCGCGAGCGTGTCGATCGTCTCGCCGGACTGGCTGACGGCGACGTACAGCGTGTCCGGCTCGACCACCGGGTTGCGGTAGCGGAACTCCGACGCCGCCTCGGCGCTCGCCGGCACCCTGGCGAGGTCCTCGATGAGCTGCGCGCCCAGCTCCCCCGCGTAGCAGGCCGAGCCGCAGCCGAGGATCTTGACGCGCTTCACCTCGCGTGCCTCGCGCACGCTCAGGTTGAGCCCGCCGAGGTGCGCGGTCTCGAACCGCTCGTCGATGCGCCCCTTCAACGCGCGCTCGATCGTGCGCGGCTGCTCCTGGATCTCCTTGATCAGGTAGTGCGCGTGGTCGCCGATCTCGGCCCCGACGACGTCCCAGTCGATCGTGGACGGGCTCTTCGCCGTGGACCGGTCATCGAGGGTGTAGGTGCGGTAGCCGCCCGCCGTGATCGTCGCGAGCTCGCCGTCGTCGAGGTAGACGACCTGGCGGGTGTACCCGATGAGCGCGGCGACGTCGGACGCCACGAACATCTCCTTCTCCCCGACGCCCAGCAGCACCGGGCTGCCGTTGCGGGCGATGACGATCCGGTCCGGGTACTCCGCGTCCAGCACCGCGAGCCCGTAGGCACCGACCACCTGCCGCAGGGCCTGTCGCACGGCCTGCTCGAGGTCCCCGGCCCCGGCGGCGAAGGCCGCCGCGACGAGGTGCGCCACGACCTCCGTGTCGGTCTGCGAGACGAACTCCACGCCGTCGGCGGTGAGCTTGGCCCGCAGCTCGTCGGCGTTCTCGATGATCCCGTTGTGCACCACCGCGATGCGGCCCGCGGCGTCGAGCTGGGGATGCGCGTTGACCTCGTTCGGCTCGCCGTGGGTGGCCCAGCGGGTGTGGCCGATGCCGGGTGAACCCTTGAACCTGGCCGGGAGCTCGGCGGCGAGGTCGGCCACGCGACCGCTCACCTTGCGCACCTTGAGCGCGCCCTTGGAGCTCAGCGCCACCCCGGCGCTGTCATAGCCGCGGTACTCCAGGCGGCCCAGACCCTCGAGCAGGATCGGGGCGGCGTCCTGGGGACCGACGTAACCGACGATGCCGCACATACAGTGTCCTCTCGGTTCTCGTCCACTAGCCGTAGACCATCCGCCGCAGCTGGCGGGCCGACTGCTGGGGCGGCGCCACGCGCCGCACCGCCAGCTCCGCAGCCACCACGGCGAAGATCTGGTCGTTCGTGAGCCCGCGGTTCTTCAGCTCCGCGTGCCGCCGCCGGACGAACTCCGGCAGCTCCTCGGCGAAGTAACCGACCACCTCGGCCACCACGCGTGCCGCCTCACCCGCGTTGAGCGGGGTGCTGCGAACCAGGTGCGCGATGAGGTCGTCGTACGGTCCGGCGGGCACGAGAGCTGATAGTGCCCTGCGGGCGCCCATACTCCAACTTCTGTGCCCGATATCGGGCAGGATTCGGAGCTTTCGCGACTCCGGGGGCCGGTCAGGCGGCGGGTTCGAGCTCTCCCGCCTCCCACAGCCTCGCGTAGAAGCCACCCGCGGCCAGCAGCTCGTCGTGGGTACCCGTCTCGACGATGTGCCCGCCGTCGAGCACGACGATGCGGTCGGCCCGGGCCGCTGTGGCCAGCCGGTGGGCGACGACGAAGGTGGTGCGCCGGGCCGCGACCCGGTCGCTCGCGGCGAGGACAGCGGCCTCGGTGGCCGGGTCGAGCGCCGCGGTGGCCTCGTCGAACAGCAGCAGGTCGGGATCGGCGAGCTCGGCGCGGGCCAGCGCCACCAGCTGCCGCTGCCCCGCCGACAAGCCCTGCCCCCGCTCCCCGACCAGGTGCCGGAACCCTCCGGGCAGGCTGCGCACCAGGTCGAGCGCACCGACGGCCCGTGCGGCGCCCTCGATCTCGGCGGGCGTGGCGTCCGGACGGGCGTAGGCGATGTTGGCGGCGACGTCACCGGTGAACAGATGGGGCTCCTGCGGCACGATGCCGAGCCGGTGGCGGTAGTCGCCCAACGGGTACCGCCGGATGTCCACGCCGTCGACGAGCACGGCACCGCTACCGGCCTCGTAGAACCGGGCGAGCAGCTTGACCACGGTGGACTTCCCCGCGCCCGTGGCCCCGACGAACGCGACCGTCTCGCCCGGCGCCACGCGCAACGACACGTGCTCCAGCGCCGGGCTGTCGGAACCCGCGTAGGCGAACCCGACGTCGCGCAGCTCGACCTCCCCGCGCAGCCGGGGCGGCACCGTCGCAGGCTCGCCGAGGGGTTCCGGCGGCACCGAGGTGGGCGTGCGCAGCAGATCGGAGATGCGGGAGAGACCGATCCGGGCCTGCTGGTAGCCGTCGAAGACCTGGGAGAGCTGCTGGACGGGCGCGAAGAACAGCCCGAGGTAGAGCAGGAACGCCGTGAGCACACCCGGCGTGAGCTCCCCCGACGCCACGCGCGCCGCCCCGACGCCCAGCACCACCGCCTGCGAGATGTCGGACAGCAGCGCAACGAACGGGAAGTAGGTGGCGATGTAGCGCTGCGCCCGCAGCCGGGAGTGCCGGTAGGCCGCGCTGCGCTCGCCGAAGGTGGTGGCGCTGCGCTCCTCGCGGACGTAGGCCTGGGCGATGCGCACGCCCGTGACGTTCTCCTGCAGGTCGGCGTTGACGATGCTGACCTTCTCGCGGGCCTCCGCGTAGGCCATCGAGGACATCCTGCGGAACACGACCGTGGCGACCACCAGCACCGGCAGCGCGGCCAGCGCCACCAGCGCGAGCTCCATGTCGGTGACGAGCAGCGCCACGGCCACCCCGACGATGGTGAGCAGGCTGACCACCGCCTGGGTCAGACCGGTCTGCAGGAACGTCGACAGTGCGTCGACGTCGGTGGTCATCCTGGTCATGATCCGGCCGGAGAGCTCGCGCTCGTAGTAGTCCAGCCCGAGTCGTTGCAGGTGGGCGTAGCTGCGCACCCGCAGCAGGTAGAGCAGGCTCTCGCCGGCGCGGGCGGCCACCACGGTCTGCGCGGCCACCACGGCCCAGTCGAGCACCACCACCGCGAGCCCCACCAGCGCGGCGGTGAGCAGGACGGCCGGTGCGTGCGCGGAGATCCCCCCGTCGACGGCGAGGCGCGCGACGCTCGGGAACGCCAGGGTGGCGAGTGCGTCGAGCGCCACGAGCGT
The DNA here is from genome assembly GCF_012911925.1 of Pseudonocardia xinjiangensis. Classification (GTDB taxonomy): domain Bacteria; phylum Actinomycetota; class Actinomycetes; order Mycobacteriales; family Pseudonocardiaceae; genus Pseudonocardia; species Pseudonocardia xinjiangensis. The sequence goes on from NZ_JAAXKY010000128.1 coordinate 8,210, forward strand.
GACACCGACGATGAGCAGCGCGCGGACCGGCCGCAGCAGCCGCGCCAGGCGGAACTCGGGGTCGGGCGCCGTGGCGTCGGTGCTGCCGAGGCGGGGCTGCTCGGTGGCGGGCGGCAGCGCCTCCACGGCGGCCATCAGCTCGGGCGTGGGCGGCATGGCACCTGCCATTGCCGACACGCCGCCCGCGCCCCCGCCGCCGGCCGCTCCACCACGGGAGGAACCACCGCCCCGCAGGCCGCGCGCCGCAGCCGCGGGCTCCGGCCAGAGCTCCGGGGTGGCCTGCGTCGTCCACGGACCGGCCGACGGCGACGCGACGGACTCCTTCGCCGGGACGGCTGCCGGGGACGCCGGCTCCGGCTCGGCCACCGCGAGGAGCTCCCGGAACAGGGCGCAGCGTTCGGTGAGCTCGGCCTCGGTGCCCACGTCCACGACCTGGCCTGCGTCGAGCACGACGATGCGGTCGGCGAGGGCGAGCGTGGAACGACGGTGCGCCACCAGCACCGTGGTGCGGGTGGCGGTGAGGGTGCGCAGCGTCTCGTGGATGGCGGCCTCGGTGGCGGTGTCGACCGCGGAGGTGGCGTCGTCGAGCACGAGGACCCGCGGGTCGGTGAGCACGGCCCTGGCGAGCGCGATGCGCTGGCGCTGCCCGCCCGACAGCGTGAGCCCCCGCTCGCCGACCAGCGTGTCGTAGCCGTCGGGCAGCATCTCGACGAACGACTCCACCTGCGCGGCCCGTGCCGCCGCCCGCACCTCGTGCTCGCTCGCGTCGGGACGGCCGTAGGCGATGTTGGCCCGGATGGTGTCGGAGAACAGGAAGGCCTCCTCGAACACCACGCCGAGCTCGCGCCGGAGGTCGGCCATCCGCATCCGGGGCAGCGGCACGCCACCCAGGCGCACCTCGCCCTCCTGCGGGTCGTAGAACCGCGGCAGCAGCAGCGCCACCGTGGACTTGCCGGAGCCGGGCGGCCCCACCAGCGCGAGGGTCTCGCCGGGCTCGACGCGCAGCGACACGTCGGCCAGCACCGGCTCACGGTCGCCGTAGCCGAACCGGACGTGGTCGAACTCCAGCGACAGCGGGCCGGGAGGCAGCGCGACGGGCACCTCGGGGTCGACGACGTCGGGCCGGGACTCGACGAGGTCGTACACACGCTCGACCCCCGCCCGCGCGAGCTGGGCGCTCACCACGAGCGAGGCGAGCAGCCGCGCGGGGCCGACGAGCTGTGCGACGTAGGTGGTGAAGGCGAGGAAGGTGCCGAGGCTGATGGAGCCGTTGAGCGCGAGCCAGCCCCCGAGCCCGATCACCCCGACCTGCCCGAGCGTGGGCAGCGCGAGCAGCGTGGGGTTGAGCCGGGCGGTGAGCCGCGCGGCCCGCATGCGCTCGGCGAAGAGCCGCAGGGCGCCGCGCTCCAGCGACGCGACCTCGCGGCGCTCCTGCCCGAACCCCTTGACGACCCGGACCCCCGTGACCGTCTCCTCCACCTGCTGCGCGATGTCGGCCGCCCGCTGCTGGGCCGACCAGGTGGCGGGGAACAGCGTGGTCCTGGTGCGCAGGGTGATCCACGTGGCGGCGGGCAGGAGCACCAGCGCCACCAGCGTGAGCAGCGGTGAGAGCCACAGCATCGCGCCGATCGACACCACGACCAGCACCACCCCGCCGAGCGAGATCGGCACCAGCGACAGCAGCGACTGCACGAGCTGCAGGTCGGTGATCGCCCGCGAGACGACCTGGCCGGTGCGCAGCGCGTCCTGGCGCTCGCCGTCGAGCCGCTGCACGGCGGCGAAGACCTGGCGGCGCAGGTCGTGCTGCACGTCCAGGGCGAGCCTGCCGGCGAGGTAGCGCCGGAAGAAGGCCGAGACGAAGCGGACCACGGCCAGCACGAGGAAGGCCACCACGACGGCGGCGAGCACGGCCGTGGACCCCTGCACCGCGTCGTCGACGACCACCCGCGTGAGCAACGGGCCGACGGCGTCGAGACCGACCCCGAAAACCGACGCCACGAGCGCGCCGATGGCCACCCCTCGGTGGCGGAAACAAGCACTGACGAGTCGGCGAATCCAGCCAGGGGGAGCAGCGTCGGGCACGAACACACCGTAAGCCGCGGCCCCGACAGGTGGCGCCGACGAACATCACCTCACAAGCGACACATCACATGGCGGACGTCACAGCCCCGACATGTCGGCAGCGGTTCCGGATGCGCCGTACCGGCGTCAGGTGACGTCGCGCCGAGAACCCACCACCCAGCCCGTCGCGCCCACCGCCGCCGTCCACACCGCGAGCACCAGCAGCGCGCCCCACCACGGCGGTGGAGCGGTGACGCCGGCCAGCGTCTCGACCAGCCTGCTGCCGATCTGGGGCCCCGCGAGCACACGGGCCGGGATGTCGTAGATCGCGATGTCGCCCGCGTTGCCCGGGAGGTAGGACGTGAGCCGCTGGAGTGTGACGGAGGCGGCGCTGTTGAGCAGCGCGGAGATCAGCAGCTCCCCGAGCAGCAGGTACACGAGTACGCCGACGAGCCCGCCCACCTGGTTGCCGACCACGACGCCCAGCGCGGCACCCAGCGCCGCCCAGAGCGCGGACACCACCATGCCGATCGCCGTGACGGCGACCAGCGCGCCCACCGAGGGGAACGCGCTTCCGGCCTGACCGGCGACTCCCGCCAGCACCCCCACCAGCGCCACCACCGCGCCGTAGCCGGCCCCGACGACGGCGCTGACGCCCATCGCGGCCAGCTGAACCTGCCACCGCCTCGGTCCCAGCAGGTAGGTGGTGGTGACGGTGCGGTGGCGGAACTCCCCCGCCGTGGCGACGACGCCGTAGCAGGCAGCGAACACCGCGGTCAGGCCGAGCGTGTAGGCGAGCGACCCCAGCAGCAGCGGCAGCCTGCCCCCGTCGTCGGGGATCGCCGCGGTGAACAGGCCGCCGAACACATTGATGATGATCGAGAGCACCACCGCGGGCACGAGGAGTCCCCACCACAGCTTCGTGGAGGACACCTTGCGCAGCTCGGCGCGCAGCAGCCGTCCCATCAGCCCGCCCGCCACGGTCCGGCGGTGAGCTGGAAGAACAGCTGCTCCAGATCGATCTTCTCCTCGGCCAGGCCGTAGATCGCCACCCCCGCGGCGAGTGCCACGTCCCCGACGTGGACGGGGTCGGTGCCCGCCACCCCGAGGCGCCCGTCGGGCAACGTGTCGATCTCCAGGACGCCGGTGCGGGCCAGCGCGTCGGCCAGCCGGGCCGGCGCCGCACACCGGACCAGCACGCGCGCCCGGCGCGACCCCCGCAGCTGCGCGAGCGGTCCCTGGAACATGCAGCGGCCCTTGCTGATCACCACGAGGTGGTCGACGGTCTGTTCCACCTCGCCGAGCAGGTGGCTGGAGACGAGCACGCTGCGTCCCTGCGCGGCGAAGGCACGCAGGAAGGCCCGCAGCCACGCGATGCCCTCCGGGTCGAGCCCGTTCCCCGGCTCGTCGAGGATCAGCACCTGCGGGTCGCCGAGGAGGGCCACGGCAAGGGCCAGCCGCTGCCGCATCCCCAGCGAGTAGCCGCCCACCCCCCGGTCGGCGTCAGCCGTGAGCCCGACCGTGCCGAGCACGTGGTCGACCGCGGCGTCGGGCACCCCGATCGCGGCCGCGCAGGCCAGCAGGTGCCTGCGCGCGGTGCGGGCCGGGTGGAACCCCTGGGCCTCGAGCACCGCGCCGACGACCCGCGCCGGATCGGACAGCTCGGCGAACGGCACGCCGTTGACGCGTGCATCGCCCGTGGTGGGCGTGATGAGCCCGACGATCATCCGCAGGGTCGTGGTCTTGCCCGACCCGTTGGGCCCGAGAAAGCCCGTGACGACCCCGGGCTCCACGGAGAACGTCACCCCGTCCACGGCGACGACCGCACCGAACCGCTTGCTCAGCCCCTGGACGGTGACGCGCCCGCTCCGATCGTTCATCCGATCGGAACGAGCTAGCTCGGGTCGGGCAGGGCGGGCACCACGGGAAGGGCGGGGTCGGTGGTCGAGGCGATCTCGGCGGGCGGCCCGTCGATCGCCGCGATCACGGCCTTGGCCCACGCGCCGTGCCCGACGTCGCCGAGGATCGCGTGGTCGCGGACGCGTCCCAGGTTGCGGGAGGGCAGCTCCGCGATGCGCAGCTGGTGGCGCGCCGCCTCCTCGCGGATCACGGCGTCGAGTGCCGCGGTCGGCGCGCCGCGCCCGGTGCGCGGGATGGTGCCGATGACGGAGCCGGTGGGCAGCGCGGCGATCACCTGGCGCAGCGAGGTGTCCAGCCCCGGGGTGTGCCGGGCGACGTCCTCGGCGCCGATGATGCAGCTGACGAGCGCAGCCGGCTCCTCGGCGGTGAGCGAGGCCAGCTCGGGGAGCTGGCGGGCGAGGACGTCCGCCACGTCGGCGCCCGCCCGGGACAGGTTCACCACGCGCCAGGCGTCGCGGCGGCGCAGCATCTCGTGGACGACCCCGACGTAACCCACCTCGCGGGTGGTGGCGCCGATCCCCTGGCTGGCCGAGTCGCCGAGCACGACCCACAGCGGTCCCGTGGCCCGGCGGGCCTCCATGTTGGCGGCGGCCCAGTCGTCGGCGTACGCAGCCTCGCGAAGCCTGCGCGCGGAGGCTCCCGGCAGCACGCCACCGAGGAATCTCTCACCTCCCGCCTTGACCCGACGCGCTGCCGCACGCATCTGGGGAACCTGCCGGGGAGAGCTCATGTCGGGACTCCGAGCGGTCGGCGCCTGCTGGTGGCGACACGGGGGCGAGGGTCGTCACCGTAGCCAGCGGCGGTGATCGTCCACCGAGCGGGTCCCCACGCCGGAACCACCGGGTTCTCGTGATCGCCACACGCCGTTACCATGCGCATCGTCACGGCGAGTGTCCGCCCGCCCACCGTCACCGGGAGGCCGCATGACCAGCCAGCTCACCGATTTCACCTCGACGCTCGCGAGGTGGGAGGCCGAGCGGCCGGACTCGGTCGCGATCCGCTTCGGTGGCACCGCCCGCACATGGTCCGAGCTGGCCCGCCGGGTACGGCAGAACGCGGCGGCGCAACGCGCGGCGGGACTGCGTCCCGGTGACCGGGTGGCGGTACTCGACTTCAACCATCCGGCCTGCCTCGAGCTCACCCTCGCCTGTGCGCAGATCGGCACGGCGAACGCGGTGGTGAACTTCCGACTGGCACCGCCCGAGATCGTCTACGTCGTCAACGACGCGGCGGCGCGCATCCTGTTCGTCGGGCCGGAGTTCGCCGCGGCCGTGGCACAGGTGCGCGACCAGCTGCCCACGGTCGAGCGCGTGATCCAGGTCGGGGGCGCCGACGACGAGTACGAGGCCTGGCTGGCGGCGCACCGGCCCGATCCGGAGGTGCACCCCGCCCACCCCGACGACTGCTTCGTGCAGCTCTACACCTCGGGCACCACCGGTTTCCCGAAGGGCGCGATGCTCACCCACCGCGGCATGCTCGCCCACGCGGAGAACTGCGCCGTCGACTTCCGGATCGACCCGGACGCCCGGGTACAGGTCGCGATGCCGCTCTACCACGTCGGCGGCACCAGCTACGCCCTGATCACGATCTCCGCCGGTGCGCAGATCGTGATGCTGCGGCTGCCGGACCCGGCCACGGTGCTGGAGGTGCTCGAGTCCGAGCGGATCACCCACACGTTCCTCGTGCCCGCACTGATGGCGGTGATGGCCCAGGTGCCCGGGGCCGCCGACCACGACTTCTCGGCACTCAAGGCCGTGACCTACGGGGCCTCCCCGATGCCGCTGCCGGTGATGCGGGCCTGCCTGGAGCTGTTCCCCGGCGTGATGCACCAGGTGTACGGAATGACCGAGGCGTGCGGCGTCGTCAGCGCGCTCGGCCCGGAGGACCACGAGGATCCCGCCGTCGCGCACCGTCTCGTGTCCGCAGGCAGGCCGATCCACAACGTCGAGATCGAGATCCGCGACCCGGCGACCGGCGGCCCGGTACCGCGCGGTGAGGTCGGCGAGATCTGGGTGCGCACCCAGCAGCTGATGCGCGGCTACTGGGGCAAGCCGGACGCCACGGCCGCCGCCATCACCCCGGACGGCTGGCTGCGGTCGGGGGACGGCGGCTATGTCGACGCCGACGGGTACGTCTACGTCACCGACCGGATCAAGGACATGATCATCAGTGGCGGGGAGAACATCTACCCCGCCGAGATCGAGCGGGTGCTGGCCGAGCACCCCACCGTCGCCGACGTCGCCGTGATCGGGGTGCCCGACGACCGGTGGGGCGAGGTTCCCAAGGCCGTTGTCGTCCCGGCGCCCGGCTGCGAGGTCGACACCGAGGCGCTGCTCGCCTACTGCCGTGAACGGCTCGCGGGGTTCAAGTGCCCGAAGTCCGTGGACGTGGCGGAGGAACTGCCGCGCAACCTCACCGGCAAGGTGCTGAAGAAGAACCTTCGCGAGCCCTACTGGGAGGGCCGCGAACGCCGGCTGGTGTAGAGCGCCGGTGCGGCTCAGAGGTAGGACTGCACCTCGCCGCCGTCCACGAAGAGCTCGCTTCCGGTCATGAAGCTCGACTGGGCGGACGCGAGGAAGAGCACGGCATTGGCGATCTCCGCAGGCTGAGCGACCCGTCCCAGCGGAAGCTGCTTGGCCATGGCGTCCAGGAGGCCGGGCGCCGCACTCGAGTCGGGGGCCAGGCCACGCAGTCCGGGGGTGTCGGTCGGCCCAGGAGTGACGGTGTTGACGCGCACACCTCGGGGGCCCAGCTCGGCGGCCCAGACCCGGGTGAACTGACGGACCGCCGCCTTGGATGCGGAGTAGACGCCGAAGCCGGCCGTGCCACGGCTCGCCGAGCTGGACCCGGTGATCACGATGGATGCGCCCTCGTTCAGGAGCGGGAGCGCCTTCTGGACCGTGAAGACGGTGCCCCGGACGTTGCTGCCGAACGTCTTGTCGAAGCTCTCCGGCGTGAGGTCGGCGAGGGTGGTGATGTCGCCACCGCCGGCGTTCGCGAAGACGACGTCGAGACCTCTGCCGCCCTCCTCGATGACTCCGAACACGCGAGCCAGGTCGTCGAGATCGGAGACGTCGCTGCGGATGGCCGTGACGCTGTCTCCGAGGAGAGCGCTTGCGGAGTCCAGTTCCGACTGCCGCCGCCCCGTCAGGTGGACGCGGGCTCCCTCCTCCGCGAAGCGTTTCGCCACCGCGAGCCCGATACCTGTACTTCCGCCGGTCACCAGAGCAGTCTTCTCGTCGAGCTGACCCATTGCCGTCCCATCGCCGTCGAGTTCTTGACCTTCCGGTCCACAATACGAGTGGTGGACCGATCGGTCAAGAATTACTAGACTGATCCCATGGCCAGACCGCGGCAGTTCGACGAGGAGCGCGTGCTGCACGCGGTCCGCGACCAGTTCTGGGACGCCGGCTACGCGGCCACCTCACTGGAGGACCTGCTCCGCGTCACCGGGCTGGGCAAAGGCAGCCTCTACGCGGCCTTCGGCGACAAGCGCCGGCTCTTCCTCCGGGCACTGCGCAGCTACACCGACGTCAGCCATGGGTACCTGCGGGAGATGCTCGACTCCACTCCCCGGGCCCTGGACGCGTTGCGGACGTTCGTGATGGCACCGGTGAGCGACGCGGGCGCGGCGCGGCGCGGCTGCCTCATGGCCAACAGCACCTGCGAGCTCGCTACCGCGGACCCCGACGTCCTGACGGAGGCCCGGCGCACCTACGAGGCCACCACCGCCCTGGTCGCCGAGTGCGTCGTGCGGGCCCAGGACGAGGGCGATGTGCCGCCCGATGCCGATCCGATCGAGACGGCGCGCGCCCTGCTCGCCGCCCAGCAGGGGCTCGTGTTCATGGGGCGCACCGGCATGGAGATCGGGACGCTGACGGCGACCGCACGCTCCCTCGTCGACCAGCTCCTGCCGGGCGCCCCGACGTCGTGATCCGCCGAGGCGTCAGCGGCGGGGTGCGCCGGGCTCGGAGGAGACGGCCGGGTCGAAGCCGAAGCTGACGATCGCCGGCAGGTCCCCTCTCCGCAGGCCCTCCAGCACGAACAGCTCGTGCGGCACCACCGACTCGGGCAGGTCGTCGAGGCGGTACCAGCGCAGGTCGGCCGACTTGGCCTGTTCCACCCGCCGAGGCTCACCCGTCCAGGTGCGGCAGGAGAAGAAGAAGTCGACGCGCTCGTCGATCGGCTGACCGTTGCCCTGGGTGCGGTGCATCACCGTGAGCGGCACCAGGTCGGCGGGGGTGATGCCGATGCCCAGCTCCTCCTCGGCCTCGCGGCACGCGGCGGCGTACACGGACTCATCGGCCTCGACGTGACCGGCGGCGGCCGCCGCCCAGTGACCGTCGCGGTAGCCCGTGCCGCATCGCAGCTGCAGGAGCACCTCGTCGGTCTCGCCGACGCGCCGGAGGGGCAGGACGTACGCGGCCGGGACGACGCGGAAACTCACGACGGCAGCGTAGTTACGCTGCGGGCCATGGTCAGCTCCCACTACGAGAAGATCACTGCTGCCGACGGCGGTGTCTTCGACGCGTTCTGCGCCGTCCCGGAGACGGGCCCCGCGCCGGGGGTGCTGATCTTCCAGGAGATCTTCGGCGTCAACGACAACATCCGCGGCCTGGCCGAGCGGCTCGCCGCCGCCGGGTACGTGGCGCTGGCCTCCGACATGTTCTGGCGGATCGAGCCCCGGTTCGAGCGCAAGGACGAGTCCGGCATGGCCGACGGCTTCGAGCGTGTCCACCAGCTCGACTTCCAGCTCGCAGGCTCCGACATCACCGCAACGCTCGCCCACATGCGCGCGATGCCCGCCTGCGACGGCAAGGTCGGCGGCGTGGGCTTCTGCCTCGGCGGCACGCTCGCCTACCTCTTCGCCGCCACCTCCCGCGTGGACGGGGAGGGGCCGAACGCCGCGGTCTCCTACTACGGCTCCGGGATCACGGGCATGCTCGGGTTGGCGGAGCAGATCGAGTGCCCGATCCTCCTCCACTACGGCGACCGCGACCCCTACATCCCCGCCCAGGACATCGACGCCGTCGAACAGGCCATGGCCGGGCGCCCGAACGCCACCGTGCACCGCTACGACGCCGGGCACGCCTTCTCCAACTGGGACGCCCCGTCGATGTACGACGAGACCTCCGCACGGGTGGCCTGGGACCGCACCATCGAGTTCTTCGACGAGCACCTGCGCCACTGACCCACTGACTCACTGACCCACTGCCCCTGGGCCTCAGAAGGGTGGCGGTTCGTCGGCTCCGGTGCTCGTGGCCTCCTTCGGGGTGCGGGGTTCGGTGAGTGGGGGTGGGTCGACCCGGTAGGCGTGGCCACTCGGTGTGGTCCAGAGGATCGATCCGTCGGGGTACTGGCTGACGCTCCAGCCCGGCATGCCCTTCAACCGGTGATGCGGCCGGCATTTCGGGCCGAGGTTCGCCGCGGAGGTGGGCCCGTTGCCCGCGACGGGGTCGAAGGGGATGTTGTGGTCGAGGTCGCAGCGGTCGGCGGGCACCCGGCAGCCGAGCCCTTGGCAGTACTGGTGGCGCGCGATGACGTGTTCGGTCAGGTGGGGTGGTGGGCGGTAGCGGGTGGTGCCGTAGTCGAGCAGTGCGCCGCTGAGAGGGTCGGTGACCAGGCGGTGCCAGATGCTGTCGGGGTCGGCGGCCAGTTCCCGGGCGTACTCGGCGGGGATGGGGCCGTACCCGGCGAGCTCACCGGGTTCGTCGCTCACGCCGCGCAGGGTGTCGAGGGGGACGGTGACCCGGATCTGTATCGACACCTTGTTCGTGACGGCGGGGACACCACCCTCTGGCGCCAGTCCTGGCAGCCGGTCGGACCCCGGTACGACCGGCTCGATCCCTGCGGTTGGGCTGCTGGTGCGGGATCCGGTGGGGACTGAGGAAGTGGTGGCGGCCTGCTGTCCCGCGGGGCTGCAGAACCCGGTCTCCCGCAACACCAGATCCACCAGCGCATCCGCCCGCCGCGCCGCCATCGGCCGCTCATCGGCACCGCCGCAGCCGCGGGCGTGCTGATCCAGCACCGCGAACACCCCCACCGCCTCCGCCGCCGGCAACGTTGCCGACAGGGTGGCCATCCCATCGCGCTCCGGGTAGAGGACCACGCCGCGGTCGCGCCGCTTGCGCTCGCGTCGCCGGGCGGTGGCTTCACTGTCGGCGCGCAGCACCGCGCGGCGCACCGCCGCGCGAAGCTGCCCGGTGGTCTGCTCCGGCGCCCGTGGCAAGACCTTCCGCTCCACCACGGCCGCAGTCGCCGCATCCAGATCAGCACAGCCCTCGGCGATGATCCGCGCCTTGGGCAGGGTGATCGCCCAGCCTCCAGGGTGGCGAAGGCGGCTGGGAACTCCTCCACCAACTGCCGGGCTTCCCCGACCCGCCACGCGGTGCCGCCGGGGGACAGCCGCAGCATCATCCCGACCTCGGCCTGCACGGACTCCACCGCCTGCACCGCGGTCAGACCCGCAGCAGGGTTGGTCTCGGCCGCCGCGACGAACTGCGTGATCTCCGCGTACTGGCGGGCCTGCGCCCAGGCGATGACCTTCTCCCACGCCCCGATCCGCTCCAGCGCCTCGAACCCGTCCACGGGCGGTCCGGCCTGATCCAGGACCAGCACCGCCATGCCGTCCGGGGTGAAATCGGACCACGGCATCGGAGCGACCTCCGCGACAGCATCGAACATGTGTTCGATTCTAGTTCGCAGGTCTGACAGAACCTGGTCGCAGACCGGTGGCAATGATGTCGAGAGAGCCGCGCCGGCTCCGACTACCTCCCGACGGCGCCGGACGAGGGCGCCACAAGTGCAGGAGGAACTGCGTGAGTCAGCTGCTGAGAGTGCAGAACTTCAACGTGTCGAGCGACGGGTTCGGCGCAGGCGAGAACCAGAGCCTCGAGAGGCCGTTCGGGCACGCCAACCCCGGCGACATGTTCGCCTGGTGCGGCGCCACGGCGAGCTGGCCCATGCGCACCGAGCCCGGCGGGAGCCGCGGCCTCGACGACTACCTCACCCGGGACTACGAGCGCAACATCGGCGCCGAGATCATGGGCCGCAACAAGTTCGGCCCCCAGCGCGGCCCCTGGCTCGACCACAGCTGGCTCGGCTGGTGGGGCGACGAACCCCCGTTCCGCACCCCGGTGTTCGTGCTGACCCACCACGAGCGTCCGTCGTTCACCCTCTCCGACACCACGTTCCACTTCGTCGACGCCGACCCCGCGGCGGTCCTCGAGCGGGCGCGGGACGCTGCGCAGGGCAAGGACGTCCGGCTCGGCGGCGGGGCCACCACCATCCGGCAGTTCGTCGACGCCGGCCTCGTCGACACGATGCACGTGGCGGTCTCGCCGGTGAAGCTCGGATCCGGGTCGCGGCTCTGGGAGTCACCCGACGAGCTGCGTGACCAGTTCCACCTCGATGTCGTGCCGAGCCCGAGCGGCGTGACCCACCACCTGTTCTGGCGAAGGTGACCTAGGGCCCCGAAGCCCCACCCGGTATTGCAGCAAAGCCACGTTGCGGCAACGTGCTTGCATGAACGTGGCTTTGCTGCAACGGGGGGTGCGATCGGCACGGGTGATCGGCGGGGCTTACTTGACTGACCAGTAACCCCTGTGTTGGCTGGTCCTATGCTGCTCTCGACACAACTCCAGTACGGCGACGACCCGATCCGCAACGCGGACGCGGTGGTCGCGATGGAGCAGGCCGGTCTGGACGTCGTGTGGGTCGCCGAGGCGTACAGCTTCGACGCGGTGTCGCTGATGGGATACCTGGCCGCGAAGACCGAGCGGGTACAGATCGGCTCCGGCATCCTCCCGATCTACAGCCGCACCCCCACCCTGACGGCGATGACGGCCGCCGGTCTCGACGCGCTGTCGGGCGGGCGCGCGATCCTGGGCCTCGGCGCGTCCGGTCCGCAGGTGATCGAGGGGTTCCACGGCGTCCCGTACGACAAGCCCGTCGCCCGCACCCGCGAGATCATCGAGATCTGCCGGAAGGTGTGGCGACGGGAGCCGGTCACCAACGAGGGCCTGTACCCGATCCCGCTGCCGGAGGGCCAGGGCACCGGGCTGGGCAAGCCGCTCAAGCTGATCAACCACCCCCGCCGGCCCGACATCCCGATCTGGGTGGCGTCGCTCGGCGACAAGAACGTCGAGATGACGGCCGAGCTCGCGAACGGCTGGCTGCCCACCGTGCTGATGCCGGAGAAGCTGCGTGAGGTCTTCGGGCCGGCGCTGGACGCGGGCACCGCCAAGCGCGCTCCCGAGCTGGGCCCGCTGCAGATCACCGGCGGCGGGATCCTTGCCATGGAGGAGGAGATGTTCGAGCCGGCGCGGCAGCTGGCCCGGGGCATGTTCGCCCTCTACATCGGCGGGATGGGCGCGCGCGGCCGCAACTTCTACAACACCGTGTTCCGCCGCCAGGGCTTCGGCGACGAGGCGACGCTCGTCCAGGACCTCTACCTGGACGGCCGCAAGGAGGAGGCGGCCGCGGCGCTGCCTGCCGACTTCGTCGACAAGGCCACGCTCATCGGCCCCCCGTCGCACGTGCGGGAGCGCATCGAGGCACTGCGGGAGGCCGGCGTGACGCATGTGCACGTGAACCCGGTCGGCAGCGATCCGCTGAAGCTGCTCGCGCAGGTCAAGGAGTGGATCGCCTGAGTGAGGGGGGCCGCCGCAATTGACGGACGGTCACCAAGCCACACTCTGTGTCGAACCCCCTCCACGACCGCAGGAGCGTGCGTTGCTCGACCTAGCCATCGCCGTGTCCGACCGACCGATGGCACCCGACCAGTACCGGTACGTCGAGACTCACGCGTGGTGGCTGGGGACCTTCGGCCCGCACCAGCACCTCACCGAGCACCGGCTCCGGCAGTGGGTGCCCGCCCGACCCGAGCGCGAGTGGGTGCTGGACCGGGAGCTGACGGGCGCGCAGACCTGGTTGACGGGCTCCGCGCAGGAGGCCGCCGACGACGGCTTCGACCTGCGGGACGTTGCCCCGGTCGGACGGTTCCGGGCCCCGTACGGCGAGTTCCGCACCGACGGCAGCATGGAGTTCGACCACTTCTGCGGCCCGGTCACCCCGCGGCGTGGCAGCTGGCAGTCGCCCACCCCGCAGTTCATCCAGGGGCTGCCCACGGACTCGGCGGAGCTGCTCGCGCGCCTGCTGGAGGACAACCCGGGCAGCTGGTTCGGTCCGTTCGCGGCGGCCGTCACGGCGCTGCGCACGGCGCTGGTGCCGGGAGAGCTGCGAGCGACGTTCTACCGCGCCCTCACCGGGCTGCCGGGAGTGTCGGTGCAGGACCGGGTGCTCAACGTGGACGGCCACGCGTGCCTCGCCATCGTCCACGACGCGGGTCGTACCCGTACCGAGTTGCTGATCGATCCGGCCGACGGCCAGTTCGCCGGGGAACGCGACACGCTCCGGACGGACTCACGCTGCGGGCTGCCGGAGGGAACCGTGATCAGCACCACCGCGGTCCGCACGGCCGTGGTGGACGCGCCGGGTGACCTGCCCCGCACCTGATCAGGTGTAGGCGGCCAAGCATGCTACGCCTCCCCCGGCGCGCGGTACCCCCTCCTCATCCGGGAGGACTAACCTGGGGTGCAGTCCTCGGCGAGACGATGCGATCCGATCAAGGCGGTCTTCAGCGTGTCCAGCAGTAGTACCTCGAATGCAGCAGGCCAGTTCGGTCCCAATGAATGGCTCGTCGAGGAGATGTACCAGCGCTTCCTCGACGATCCGGACTCGGTAGACCCAGCGTGGCACGAGTTCTTCGCGGACTACCGTCCCACCGACGAGAACGGCGCTTCCAGCAGCAACGGCACACCCACCCCCACCGCCGACCGATCGGCTGCTGCCGCCGCCGCGCCGGCACCCACCCCCACGGCCGAGCCGGCCGAGCCCAGCGAGCGACGCCGCGTCGGCGACCGCAAGGCGATGAC